>JAKIXW010000083.1 GCA_022708865.1 Acidobacteriota bacterium | reverse complement strand
ACGGTGTCCGGCACTCGATCCCGGGGGACCGCGCCCGCTGGGACGCCGACGGCAGCATCGAACTGCTGGGCCGGGACTCGGTGACCATCAACTCCGGCGGCGAGAAGATCTTCGCCGAGGAGGTCGAGGCGGCCGTCGGTCACCATCCCGCCGTCTACGACGTCGTGGTGGTCGGGCGGCCCAGCACCCGGTGGGGCAGCGAGGTGGTGGCACTGGTCCAGCTGGCCGAGGGCACCGCGCCCGGCCCGGAGGTCGCGGCGTCGATCATCGCCGAGGCGGGCCGGCACATCGCGCGATACAAGTTGCCCAAGGATGTGTTGTTCCGGGACCGGGTGCTGCGCTCGCCGTCGGGCAAGGCCGACTACCGGTGGGCCAAGGCCGAAGTGGGCTAACCGGTCGTGGGTGTTTCGTCCTGGACGAAGCTGCGGAGGTAGGTGAAGCCTTCGTGCCGCCACGCCTGATAGGCCCAGATCATGGTGATCACCGGCAGCGCGCCGAAGGCCACCCACCACCGTGCACCGGGCGGCACCAGCCCACGGATCACCTCGTCGCGGGGCGTGCCGTCGACGTAGGCCGGCAGCCAGTCGTGCAGGAGCAGCGCCAGCATCCGGGTGGCCTCGAACGGCCCGGCGACCGTCGCCAGCACCCAACTCGCACAACCGATCAGCAGGGCCCACGGCCAGGCCAATAGCAGGGACTGGTCGTCGACGATGTCGGCGGCCGAGCGGATCGACTCGCTGATGAACATGATGCCCAGCGCCACGATGAACACCCCGACCTGCGCGGTCAACAGATCGTCGATCACCGGGTTGGCCTGCTCGTCGCCCGAGCGGATCGGCAGGCCGAACGCCAGCGACACCAGCCCGGCCAGCAGCGCCAGCAGCATCAACGCCGAGACGATGTCGTCGACCCGCATGAACGACTCGGTCAGGATGCGGGTGACCAGCTTCGACGACGCCGCCGGCCGGGTCTGGTAGAGCACCATCACCACCAGCCCCGAGATCACCACCGACAGCAACCACGACACCACCGCCGCGCAGATCAGCACCAGCGCCAGCGAGCCGAGGATCGGGACCAGTTCGGCGTTCTCGTCGGAACCGTTGCGCACCACCAGTAGTGGCACCACGCCGATCGCGCCGACACCGGCCACCCGCAGCAGCAGGGGCAGCGTGAATCCGGCGATCTCGCCGGGGTCGACGTCGGGGTCGTGGCGTCGGATCGAGGCGACCTCGGCGCGCAGCACCGAGCGGGCTCGGGTCAGCGACAGTCGGGGCGCCACAGCGCGAATCTAGACCGCGTGCACGTACCGCTTCGTGACGACACGCTGGACAAACGCGGTGATCGGGCTCCCGAGCCGGCTCCACCAGGCCGGCGAACCGGGCCAGGCCCGCATCCACCCGGAGCAACCAGATCATGTACGCCAGGATCGGCAGCATGGCCGTCGACCCACCACACCTTCCTGAGTGATTTCGGTGCGCGTGCCGTCGCTCAGCGACGGTCACTGCACCAAATCGCAGTCTGGCACAGCCGCTACGGTGTCGTGGTGAGCAGCACTCACCGCGGCGGCGGCTTCAACCCGGTCGAACCGACCACCAAGGGCGGGCCCGATTACGGGCGGTTCATCGCGGCGGTGCGCGACCTGCAGGACCACGCGCGGGCCGTCGACGCCCCCGACGGGGTGATCACCGAGGCCGCCGATCTACTGGAGAAGGTCGGCATATTGCTGGCCCCGTACGACGCCGACGAATGGCATTCGCCGTCCGGCCGGCGCTTCGATCTGCCGAATCGCGGCAACGTGCTGGGCGTGCCGTCCGATCTGGCCCGCACCCCCGATGACCGGATCGAGGGAACCGTCCGTTTCGCCCGCTTCCACCTGGGCCGTAACGGCGCCGTGCACGGCGGGGCGATCGGGCTGTTCTTCGACTCGTTGCTGGGCTACAGCGCCTTCGTCCTGTCGGGGCAGCGCGCGCAGCGCACGGCGTTCCTACACATCGACTACCGCGTGATCGTGCCCATCGAGAAGACCCTGCGGGTCACCGGCGAGCTGACCGGCGAGGAAGGCCGCAAGATCACCGTGCAGGGCAGTATCTGGGACGGCGACACCCTGCTCACCGAGGCGCACGCACTGTTCGTCAAGCTCGAGCCGGGCCAGCCGTGAAGGATCGGCTGACCCGGTGGCGGGAGCGGCTGCGCCAGCGCCGCACCACCGACCTGGTCTACCGGACGATGGTCGGCATCACCGGTGCCGTCGTGCTGGCCGGCGGGATCATCGCCATCCCGTACCCGGGTCCGGGCTGGGCCATCGTGTTCATCGGCCTGGCCATCCTGGCCAGCGAGTTCGCCTGGGCGCACCACACCCTGCGGTTCGTCAAGGGCCGCTACGACGGTTTCCTGGAGTGGTTCGGCCGGCAGTCGCTGTGGCTGCGCGGTGCTTGGGTGGTGCTGACGACGATGGTGGTGCTCGGCACGCTGTGGATGATCGGAGCCATGGACCTGATAGCCGGTTGGGTGGGTTTCGACCGGCCCTGGATGCAAAGCCCGATCGGTCTCGGGTCCTGACCCCCACCCCGATAGCATGGTCGCGACCAAGCACCTGCCCGTTCGAGGAGAATCCCGATGACCGCCCCAGCACAGTCCGCACCCGCAGCCCCCATCAGGGTCCCCGCGGGCACCACAGCGGGTGCGGCGGTACGTGAGGCGGGCCTGCCCGGCCGCGGGGAGCCGAACGCCGTCGTCGTGGTGGCCGACCCCGACGGCAAGCTGCGCGACCTGAGTTGGGTGGCGGCCGCCGACACCGAGGTGCGTCCCGTGGCCGCCGACACCGACGAGGGTCGCAGCGTCATCCGGCACAGCGCCGCCCACGTGCTCGCGCAGGCCGTGCAGGAGCTCTTCCCGGCCGCCAAGCTCGGCATCGGCCCGCCCATCACCGACGGCTTCTACTACGACTTCTCCGTCGCCGAGCCATTCACGCCCGAGGACCTCGAGAAGCTCGAAAAGCGGATGGCCAAGATCGTCAAGGACGGTCAGCTCTTCGACCGGCGGGTGTTCGAGTCCAAGGAACAGGCGCGCCTGGAGTTGGCGAGCGAGCCGTTCAAGCTCGAACTGATCGACGACAAGTCCGGGGACCCTGATGTCATGGAAGTGGGCGGCGACGAGCTGACCGCCTACGACAACCTCAATCCCCGCACCCGCGAACGCATCTGGGGCGATCTGTGCCGGGGTCCGCACATCCCGACCACCAAATACATCCCGGCGTTCAAGCTGACCCGCTCGTCGGCGGCGTACTGGCGCGGTGACCAGAACAACGCGAGCTTGCAACGCATCTACGGCACCGCGTGGGAGTCCCAGGAGGCCCTGGACCGGCACCTCGAGCTGATCGAGGAGGCCCAGCGCCGCGACCACCGCAAGCTCGGCGTCGAGCTGGACCTGTTCAGCTTCCCCGACGAACTCGGCTCGGGCCTGCCGGTTTTCCATCCGCGCGGCGGCATCCTGCGCAAGGAGCTCGAGGACTACTCGCGGCGCAAGCACGTCGAGGCGGGCTACCAGTTCGTCAACACCCCGCACATCACCAAGGAGCAGCTCTACGTCACCTCCGGGCACCTGGAGTGGTACGCCGACGGCATGTTCCCGCCGATGCACATCGACGCCGAGTACACCGACGACGGCGCGCTGCGCAAGCCCGGGCAGAACTACTACCTCAAGCCGATGAACTGCCCCATGCATCATCTGATCTACCGCTCCCGGGGCCGGTCCTATCGCGAATTGCCGTTGCGGCTCTTCGAGTTCGGCTCGGTGTACCGCTACGAGAAGTCGGGTGTGATCCACGGCCTGACCCGGGTGCGCGGGATGACCCAGGACGACTCGCACATCTACACCACGCGCGAGCAGATGCGCGACGAGCTGACCTCGCTACTGCAGTTCGTGCTCGACCTGTTGTCCGACTACGGCCTGGACGACTACTACCTCGAGCTGTCCACCAAGGACCCCGAGAAGTACGTCGGCTCCGACGAGCTATGGGAGGAGGCCACCGAGACGCTGCGCGAGGTGGCCGAATCCTCGGGCCTGCAACTGGTTCCGGATCCGGGCGGGGCGGCGTTCTACGGGCCCAAGATCTCGGTCCAGGTCAAGGACGCCCTCGGCCGCAACTGGCAGATGTCGACCATCCAGCTCGACTTCAACATGCCCGACCGTTTCGAGCTCGAGTACACCGCCTCCGACGGCACCCGGCAGCGCCCGGTGCTGATCCACCGCGCGCTGTTCGGTTCGATCGAACGGTTCATCGGCGTGCTCACCGAGCACTACGCCGGCGCGTTCCCGGCGTGGCTGGCGCCGGTGCAGGTGGTCGGCATCCCGGTCGCCGACAGCCATGTTCCGTATCTGGAAGATGTTGCTGCGCAATTGCGTTCGGCCGGAATCCGGGCGGAGGTCGACGCCAGTGACGACCGGATGGCCAAGAAGATCGTCAACCAGACCAACCTCAAGATACCGTTCATGCTGCTGGCGGGTGACCGGGACGTCGAGGCCGGGGCGGTGTCCTTCCGGTTCGGCGACCGCACCCAGATCAACGGGGTGCCGCGGGACGCGGCCGTCGCCGCCATCGCCGAATGGGTCGGCCAACGCCAGAACGCCACGCCCACAGCCGAACTCATGGGGGTGAGCTCGGCGTGACGGAGGACACGGGGGACCGGTTGCAGCGGCTGTGGACGCCGTACCGGATGAGCTACATCATCGGCGAGGTCAAGGAGAACCAGGGCGATCCCGCAGGGGATCAGCGGGGTTCGGCCGGCTCCAAGCGGCCGTTCACCGACATTCCGGGCCTGTCCGACGAGGACGGTCTGGTGGTGGCCCGCGGTGAGCTGGTGTACGCCGTGCTCAACCTCTACCCGTACAACCCGGGTCACCTGATGGTGGTGCCCTACCGGCAGGTGTCCGAACTCGAGGATCTGACCGCGGCCGAGGCCGCCGAGCTGATGGCGTTCACGCAGAAGGCGATTCGGGTGATGAAGGGCGTCTCCAACCCGGACGGTTTCAACGTCGGCCTCAACCTGGGCCGCAGCGCCGGTGGCTCGCTGGCCGAACACCTGCACATGCACGTTGTGCCGCGCTGGAGCGGGGACGCGAACTTCATCACCGTGATCGGCGATACCAAGGTGGTCCCGCAGCTGCTCAGCGACACCCGCGCACTGCTGGCCACGGAGTGGGCCCGGGATCCCCGGTGAGCAACTTCTACCTGCTCACCCGGGCGGCCTACGCCAAGCTGTCGGCGCCGGTGGCCCGGGTCGCACTGCGCGCCGGGCTGACCCCGGACGCCATCACCATCGTGGGCACGGCCGGCACGGTGCTCGGTGCGCTGGCACTGTTCCCGACGGGCCGGCTGTTCGCCGGATTCCTGGTGATCTGGTTCTTCGTGCTCGCCGACATGCTCGACGGTGCGATGGCGCGAGAACGGGGTTACGGCACCAAGTTCGGCGGGGTGCTGGACGCCACGTGCGATCGGATCGCCGACGGTGCGATCTTCTGCGGCCTGCTGTGGTGGGCCGCGTTCGGGCTGCATGACACCGCATTGGCGGTCGCGACGCTGATCTGCCTGGTCACCTCCCAGGTGATCTCCTACATCAAGGCCCGCGCCGAGGCCAACGGCCTGAGCGGCGACGGCGGCCTGATCGAACGCCCGGAACGGCTGATCCTCGTCCTGGCCGGGGCCGGCTTCTCCGACATCCCGGGTTTCCCGCTGCCGTGGCTGCTGCCGGCTGCGATGTGGATCCTGGCGGCTCTGAGCCTGCTGACCGTCGCACAGCGGCTGCATTCGGTGCGGTGCTCGCCGGGTGCCATCGATCCGCTGCTCCCGGACGTGCCCGAGGGCCTGTAATGTCCACCCCTGGGGGAATTCCCAACGTTCCGGCGCTCGGCGGCCTGCGGGTGCCGCTGACCGGCCGTATCTCGGACCTGGGTTATGCGACGGGTTGGCGGCTGGTCCGGGCGATGCCGGAATTCGTCGCCCGCAACACCTTTGACGCCGGGGCCTGGTACGCGTCGCTGGGCGGTGGCCCGGAGCAGCTGCGCCGCAACCTGGCGCGGGTCATCGGGGTGGCGCCGCGGGATGTGCCCGGCGATCTGATCCGAGCGTCGCTCGAGTCCTACGCGCGGTACTGGCGGGAAGCGTTCCGGCTGCCGTCGATGGATCTGACCGCGGTCGCCCGCCGCCTCGATGAGGTGTTCATCGGCGCCGAGCACTTCGCCAACGCCAAGGCGGCCGGCCGTGGCGCCATCATTGCGTTGCCGCACAGCGGGAACTGGGACCTGGCGGGCGTGTGGGTGGCGCAGCACTACGGCCGGTTCGCCACCGTCGCCGAGCGGTTGAAGCCGGAGTCGCTGTACTGGCGGTTCGTCGAATACCGGGAGTCGCTGGGCTTCGAGATCATCCCGCTCACCGGCGGCGCCGAGCCGCCATTCGAGGTGCTCGCGGATCGGTTGCGCGGCAACGGAATCGTCTGCCTGATGTCGGACCGGGACCTGACCTCGCGCGGTGTCGAGGTCGAATTCTTCGGCGAGGCCACCCGGCTGCCGGCCGGCCCGGCCAAACTGGCGCTGGAAACCGGGGCGCCGCTGCATCCGGCCCACGTGCACTACGACGGCGACGACTGTGTGGTGCACATCTTCGATGCCCTCGACACGGGTTCCGGTGACGTCGGGGTCATCACACAGGGGCTCGCGGACGTGTTCGCCGGGGCCATCGCCGAGCACCCCTCGGACTGGCACATGTTGCAGCCCCAGTGGATCGCCGATCTGAGCGCGGAGAAACGGGCCCGATTGCACCGGGGCACCTGATGCGGATCGGCATGGTGTGCCCGTATTCGTTGGACGTCGCGGGCGGAGTCCAGGCTCACGTGCTGCAACTGGCCGGGGTGATGCGCGAACGAGGGCATCATGTCAGCGTGTTGGCTCCCGCGTCGGCCGATGCGCATGCGCGGCTGCCCGATTTCGTGGTGTCCGGCGGCAAAGCGGTGCCGATCCCGTACAACGGGTCGGTGGCGCGGCTGCGGTTCGGGCCCGCGACACTGCGCAAGGTCAAGAAGTGGCTCACCAAGGGTGACTTCGACGTGCTGCACCTGCATGAGCCCAACGCACCCAGCCTGTCGATGCTGGCGTTGCAGGCCGCCGAGGGCCCGATCGTCGCGACGTTCCACACCTCGACCACGAAATCGTTGACGCTCAGCGTTTTCCAGGGAATCCTGCGGCCGTCCCACGAGAAGATCGTCGGCCGCATCGCGGTCTCCGACCTGGCGCGGCGCTGGCAGATGGAAGCCCTGGGGTCGGATGCGGTGGAGATCCCCAACGGTGTCGACGTCGCGGCGTTCGCGGATGCGCCGAAGCTGCCGGGCTATCCCCGCGCAGGACGGTCGGTGCTGTTCCTGGGCCGCTACGACGAGCCCCGCAAGGGCATGAGCGTGCTGCTCGGGGCGCTGCCCGCACTCGTCGCGCACTTCCCGGATCTGGAGGTGTTGATCGTGGGCCGTGGCGACGAGGACGAATTGCGCAGTGACGCAGGCGAACTCGCCGGTCATCTGCGGTTCCTCGGTCAGGTGGACGATGCCGAGAAGGCATCGGCACTGCGCAGCGCCGACGTGTACTGCGCGCCCAACCTGGGCGGCGAGAGTTTCGGGATCGTGCTCGTCGAGGCGATGGCCGCCGGCACCCCGGTGGTGGCCAGCGACCTCGACGCGTTCCGCCGGGTGCTGGCCGACGGCGCCGCGGGCCGACTGGTGCCGGTGGGTGACTCCGATGCGCTCGCGGTCGCGCTGATCGGCGTGCTGGACAACCCCGCGGCGCGACACCGCTACGTCGCCGCGGCCCATGAGGCCGTGCAGCGTTACGACTGGTCGGTGGTGGCCGATCAGATCATGCGGGTCTACGAGACGGTGGCCGGTGCCGGGGTGAAGGTTCAGGTGGTTCCGTGAGCACCGGGCTGACGGTGCTGATCGCACTGGGCACGCTGATCGCCTTCGTGCTGGCGATGGGTGCGGTGTGGGCGTTCGGCACCGCCAACCGACTGGACCGCCTGCACGTCCGCTACGACCTGTCCTGGCAGGCGCTGGACAGCGCACTGGCCCGCCGGGCGGTGGTGGCCCGGGCGGTGGCCGCCGACAGCTACGGCGACCTGGCCGTCGGCCGTCGCCTCGTCGCGCTGGCCGACGCCGCCGAACGCGCGCCACGCGCGGGCCGCGAGACCGCCGAGAACGAGCTGTCGACCGCACTGGCGCGGGTCGACATGGCTCGGTTGCCCACCCCGCTGGTGGCCGAACTGGCCGACGCCGAGGCCCGGGTGGTGCTGGCCCGGCGGTTCCACAACGACGCCGTCCGGGACACCTTGGCCCTGCGCGAGCGTCCCGTGGTCCGGTTGCTGCGCCGACTGGGCTGTGCCGTCGACTTCCCGATGGCCCAGACCTGCTGCGGACAGATGTTCACCAACACCGGTTATGCCGCCGAAGCGGTCCCGGCGGTGCGTACCTTCGTCGAGGCGTTCGCCGGCTACGACGCGATCGTGGCCCCGTCGGGCTCGTGCGTCGGATCGGTGCGCCACCAGCACCGCGACGTGGTCGCCCGCGCCGGCGATCCCGGCCTGCGTGCCGCGGTCGACGCGCTGGCACCGCGGGTCCACGAGCTCTCGGAATTCCTGGTCGACGTCCTCGGCGTGATCGACGTCGGGGCGTACTTCCCACACCGCGTGACGTATCACCCGACCTGCCACTCGTTGCGGATGTTGCGGGTGGGGGACCGGCCCCTGCAGCTGCTGCGCGCGGTGCGTGGCCTGGATCTCATCGAGCTGCCCGGCGCCGATCAGTGCTGTGGGTTCGGCGGGACATTTGCGATGAAGAACGCCGACACGTCGGTGGCGATGGGCTCGGACAAGGTGCGGCACGTCCGCAATGCCGGCGCCGAAGTCCTTGTCGCCAGTGATAATTCATGCCTGGCGCACATCGGGGGGATGCTGTCCCGGCAGCGCAGCGGGATGCGGGTGCTGCACCTGGCGGAGATCCTGGCGTCCACCGAGGAGCATCCCGCATGACCGGTCATCCGCACGTCGGCGTGACCGCCCAGTTCATCGGCATGCCGAAGTTCCAGGTTGCCGCACGCGAGGCCCTGGGCAACTCGGTGCAACGCCGCAACCTCGCGCACGCGACGGGAATCATCCGCACAAAGCGAGTGGATGTGGTTGGCGAGCTGGACAATTGGGAGCAGCTGCGGCTGGCGGCCGAAGCGATCAAGAATCGCGCGCTGGCGCACCTCGACGAGTACCTCCTGGAGTTCGAGGCCAATGCCACCGCGGCGGGCGCCACGGTGCACTGGGCGCGCGACGCCGCCGAGGCCACCCGCATCGTGGTGGATCTGGTCCGCGCCAAGTTCGGCGCCACCGACCGAAAAGAAGTCGTCAAGGTCAAGTCCATGGCCACCCAGGAGATCGAGCTCAACGAAGCGCTGGCCGCCGCCGGAATCGACGCCTGGGAAACGGATCTCGCGGAGCTGATCGTCCAACTCGGTGACGACTGGCCCAGCCATATCCTGGTGCCGGCGATCCACCGCAACCGGGCCGAAGTGCGCGAGATCTTCCTGCGCGAGATGGGCAAGGTCGGCCGTCCGGCGCCGGCGGACCTGACCGACGAGCCGCGGCGGCTCGCCGAGGCCGCACGGCTGCACCTGCGGGAGAAATTCCTGCGCGCCAGGGTCGCGGTCTCGGGCGCCAACTTCGCCATCGCTGACACGGGCAGCCTGGTCGTGGTGGAGTCCGAGGGCAACGGGCGAATGTGCCTGACCCTGCCGGAGACCCTGATCTCCGTGGTCGGCATCGAGAAGGTGCTGCCGTCCTGGCGCGATCTGGAAGTGTTCCTGCAGGTGCTGCCGCGATCGAGCACCGGGGAGCGGGAGAACCCGTACACCTCGATCTGGACCGGTCCGTCGGCGGGCGACGGGCCCACCGAGATGCACATCGTGCTGCTCGACAACGGCCGGACGAACGCGCTGGGTGACACGGTGGGCCGGCAGGCGTTGCGCTGCATCCGTTGTTCGGCCTGCCTGAATGTGTGTCCGGTCTACGAACGGGCCGGCGGCCACTCCTACGGGTCGGTGTATCCCGGACCGATCGGGGCAGTCCTGACCCCGCAATTACGGGGCACGGCAAGCGATGTCGATAAGTCGCTGCCGTACGCATCGAGCTTGTGCGGTGCCTGTTTCGACGTATGCCCCGTGCGCATCGACATCCCCTCGCTGCTGGTGCATCTGCGGACCCGGGTGGTCGACGAGCAACGCGGCGGACTGCCATCGGCCGAGGAACTGGCGATGAAGGGGGCCAGCTGGATGTTCGCCGACCACCGCCGGTTCGAGGCCGCCGTGTCGGTGGCCGGTGTCGGCGGGAAGGCGTTGCGCAGCAAGCTGTTCGGCGGCAAGAAGATATTGCGATCGCTGCCGTGGCCGGCGAGCCTGTGGTCGGGTTCGCGTGACGTTCCGGTGCCGCCGGCAGAGTCGTTCCGGTCGTGGTGGGAGCGGACGAACGGCGGTGCCGATGAGCGCCCGTGACGAGATCCTGTCCCGCATCCGTACCGCGCTGGCCGACCGGCCCGAGCCGCCGCCGGTGCCGTGGACCTACGGACGGCCGGTGAGCACCGGGGACCTCGACCTCGTCGATCGGTTCATCGAACGAACCGGCGACTACCACGCCGTCGTCGAACGAGTGCCCTCCGACGGCGCGGCCGCGGCCATCGGTGCGGCGCTGGCCGCCGCAGGGGCGGTGACCGTCATCGCCGACAATGTCGTGCAGAGCCGGTGGGCTCCGGCGGTCGACGTGACCTGGGTGGCCGAAACAAGGCTCGGGGCAGCCGAATTGGACGGCATCGACGCGGTGGTGACCACCGCGACGGTCGGCATCGCCAACACCGGAACCATCATCCTCGACCACGGGCCGGGCCAGGGCCGGCGGGCCCTCAGCCTGGTACCCGACGTCCACGTGTGCGTGATCGAGACCGGCCAGATCGTCGGCGATGTTCCGGAGGCCGTGTCGCGGCTGATCGAAGCGGGCAGCAACACCAGGCCGTTGACGTGGATCAGCGGACCCAGTGCGACCAGTGACATCGAACTCGACCGGGTCGAGGGTGTGCACGGCCCACGCACGCTGCACGTCATCGTCGTGGGCTGAGAAGACCCGGCGGTGGCCGCAGTGCTCAGAGCGCGGCGGCGGCCTCGCGGTCGAGGAGCCACACCGTCTTCTCCCGCCCGATCGCGCCGGCAGCGGGCACGTCGACCGGATCGGCGCCGCCGACGGCGGCGGCCACCGCTTCGGCCTTCGCGGCGCCGCCGACGACCAGCCAGACCTCCCGCGAACGGGCAATGGCGTTCAGCGTCAACGTGATCCGCTGCGGCGGTGGCTTCGGGGAGTCGGTGACCGCGACCACCAGGCGGTCCTGCTCACGCACCGCCGCGGTCTCGGGGAACAGCGAGTTGATGTGGCCCTCGCCGCCCATTCCGAGGAGGTGCACGTCGAACCCGGCCGGCAGCAGCTGCTCGTAGGCGACGGCGGCGGCTTCGATGTCGGTGCCGAACTCGCCGTCGGACGCCGCGATCGGATGCACGTTGGCGCCGGGAATGTCGATGCTCTCCAGCAAAGCCTCGTAGGCCTGCTTGTAGTTGCGTTCATCGTCGTCGTGCGGGACGAACCGGTCATCGCCCCAGTACAGGTGCACCTTGTCCCAGGTGATGTCCAGCCCGTAGTCACGGACGTGCCGCAGCAGCGCGATCCCGGTACCGCCACCGGTCAGCACGATGTGGGCCGCCCCGCGACCGGCCACCGCGGACGTGATGGCCCCGACCAGGCGGGCCCCGGCGGCGACCGCCAGTTCGACACTGTCGGAATAGGTTTCGATGATCGTCTCGGTCATAAGTACTGCACCTTGTCCAGGCCCTCCAGGGCCTCGCGGTAGATGTCGTCGGCATCGAGGCGGCGCAGCTCCTCGGCCAGGCAGTCCCGGGTTTCCCTGCGCGCCAGCGGGAGCAAGGCATCGGGCCGGTCGGTGCGGGTCAACGTCGCCGTCACCCCGTCCTGTGGCCGGGCCAGCGTGATGGTCTCCGAGGGCCGTTTCAATTCGACCTTCAACTCCCCGACCGTCCGGGTCACCGGGCCGTCGATCCGGCTGGCCAGCCAACCCGCCAGCAGATCGAGCGCCGGCTCCGACTTCAGGCCGCAGACCGAGGCTGTCGTGATCGGTTCGTGCGGGGCCTGGTCGACGGCGGAGGCCAGCAGGGCGCGCCAGTAGGTGACGCGACTCCAGCTCAGATCGGTGTCACCGGGGGTGTAGCCGTGCAGCCTGCTCCGGATGCAGGCCAGCGGGTCGACGCCGTTGGTGGCATCGGTGATGCGATGGGCGGCCAACTGGCCCAATGGATCCCGCGCAGGCACCTCGGGTGCGAGGTCGGGCCACCATGCCACCACCGGCGTGTCCGGCAGCAAGAACGGGGTAACCACACTGCTGGCGTGGTTGGCCAGCGGACCCGACAGCCGCAACACGACCACCTCGCCCGAACCGGCGTCGTGCCCGACGCGGATCTGCGCGTCCAGTCGGGTCTCGGTGGCCAGCCGGTCCAGCGGGCCGACCAGGATCACGCGGCACGGATGCTCGCGGCTCGCATGGTTGGCGGCCTCGATCGAATCCTCGATCATTGCCTCGGTGTCCGGCGCGATCACCAGGGTCAGAACGCGGCTCTGCGCGTAGACGCCGCCCTCCTCGCGGAGGTCTACCAGCTTGGCATTGACGTCGTTGGTGTTGGTGTCGGGCAGATCGACTATCACGACTAGGGCCTCCGCCACTCACGACCGGTGCGGCGCAACATCTCGAATGCTGACTCCGGACCCCAACCGCCCGACTCGTACGGATCGGGTTTTCCACCGGTGGCCCAGTTGTCCAATGCGGGATCCAGTATCTTCCAGGACAATTCGACCTCCTCGTTGTTGGGGAACAACGATGGCTCGCCCAACAGCACGTCCAGGATCAGCCGCTCATAGGCCTCCGGAGACTCTTCGGCGAAGGCCGAGCCGTAGGAGAAGTCCATGTTGACGTCGCGGACCTCCATCAGATGTCCGGGCACCTTGGAACCGAACCGCAGGGTGATGCCCTCGTCGGGCTGCACCCGGATCACCAGCGCGTTCTGACCGAGCTCGGCGGTCATCGAGGCGTCGAACGGCAGGTGCGGGGCCCGCTTGAACACCAGGGCGATCTCGGTGACCCTGCGGCCCAACCGTTTTCCGGTGCGCAGATAGAACGGCACGCCGGCCCACCGGCGGGTGTCCACCTCGACGGTGACGGCGGCGAACGTCTCGGTGGTGGAGGTCTTGGAGAAGCCCTCCTCGTCGAGCAGTCCGACCACCTTCTGGCTGCCCTGCCACCCGGCGGTGTACTGGCCGCGCGAGGTGTTCTGGTCCAGCGGGGTGACCAGCCGTGCCGACGAGAGCACCTTGATCTTCTCGGTATGCAGTTCGGCGGGGGAGAAGTTGACCGGTTCCTCCATCGCGGTCAACGCCATCAGCTGCAGCAGATGGTTCTGGATGACGTCCCGCGCGGCGCCGATGCCGTCGTAATAGCCTGCGCGACCGCCCAATCCGATGTCCTCGGCCATGGTGATCTGGACGTGGTCGACGTAGTGGGAATTCCACACCGGCTCGAACAACTCGTTCGCGAATCGCAGGGCCAGCAGGTTCTGGACGGTTTCCTTGCCCAGGTAGTGGTCGATGCGGAACACCGACGATTCCGGGAACACACTGTTGACGACGGCATTGAGCGACTCTGCGCTGGCCAGATCGTGACCGAACGGCTTCTCGATCACCACTCGGTTCCAGCCGTCGTCGGTGGTCTCGGCCAGGCCGGACTCGGACAGCTTCTCGCATACCACCGGGAACGATGCCGGCGGGATGGACAGGTAGAACGCGTGATTGCCGCCGGTGCCGCGGTCGACGTCGAGCTTGTGCAAGGTGTCGGCGAGCCGGGCGAATGCGTCCTCGTCGTCGAAATCCCCGTGCACGAACCGAATTCCCTCGGCCAGCCGGTCCCAGACCTCCTGGCGGAACGGCGTCCGGGAGTGTTCCTTCACCGCTTCGTGCACCACTTCGCCGAAGTGCTCGTCGGCCCAGTCCCGGCGGGCGAATCCGACCAGTGCGAACTGCGGGGCCAACAGTCCGCGGTTG
>JAKIXW010000082.1 GCA_022708865.1 Acidobacteriota bacterium | reverse complement strand
CGCCATCCCGGCCGTCGAGGCCAAGGGGTCACTGTTGCTCGAGGACGTCGGGGTGCCGCTGGCCGCGTTCGCCGAACTGGTGGCCGGCATCGAGAAGATCGCCGCTGCCACCGGGCTGATGATCTCGGTGATCGCCCACGCCGGTGACGGCAACACCCATCCGCTGATCGTTTTCGATCCGGCCGACGCCGAGATGACCCGGCGGGCCGAGAAGGCGTTCGGCGACATCATGGATCTGGCGATCGCCCTCGGCGGCACCATCACCGGCGAGCATGGCGTCGGTCGGCTCAAGAAGCCCTGGCTAGCCGACTACCTCGGGCCCGAGGCACTCGAACTGAACCGGCGCATCAAGAACGCGCTGGATCCCGACGGCATCCTCAATCCGGGCGCGATCCTGTGACACGGTCCCCCGCCCGGTAACCGACGGCCTTCCGGTTCGCTCCGACGGGTGAAACGCGGACGTTGACCCGGCCAGCTCATTGACATATTCCAGTCAGTGTCGTACCAATAAGACATGACGGTCACTGTGTCTCACCCGGACTCCGACCAGGTTCCAGCCCGTTTCACCCTCGCCGACGCCAGTACCTGGGCGAACCCGTGGCCGATGTACCGGGCACTGCGCGACCACGATCCCGTGCATCACGTCGTCCCCGAGTCCAACCCGACGCACGATTACTACGTGCTGTCCCGGCACGCCGACATCTGGGCCGCCGCCCGCAACCATGAGGTGTTCTCGTCTGCCCAGGGCCTGACCGTCAACTACGGCGAGCTGGAACTCATCGGGCTGCAGGACAATCCGCCGATGGTGATGCAGGATCCGCCGGGCCACACCGAGTTCCGCAAGCTGGTGGCGCGCGGGTTCACGCCGCGCCAGGTAGAGGCCGTCGAACCGAAGGTTCGCGAATTCGTCATCGAACGTATCGAGAAGCTGCGGGCCAACGGTGGCGGTGACATCGTGGCCGAGCTGTTCAAGCCGCTGCCGTCCATGGTGGTTGCGCACTACCTCGGGGTGCCCGAGGCCGACCGCGGAAAGTTCGATGGCTGGACGGATGCGATCGTGGCGGCCAACACCGCCGAGGGCGGGCTGGGCGGCGCGCTGGAAACCCTGGGCGACGCCCTGGGCGAGATGATGGGTTACTTCACCGCGCTCATCGAACGACGCCGGACCGAACCCGAGGACGATACCGTCTCGCACCTGGTGGCCGCCGGCATCGGGGCCGACGGGGACATTGCCGGCGTGCTGTCGATCCTGGCCTTCACCTTCACCATGGTCACCGGCGGCAATGACACCACCACCGGAATGCTCGGCGGCACAGTGCAATTGCTGCACCAGCGGCCCGACCAACGGCACCTGCTGGTCGAGAACACCGACCTGATTCCCGACGCCGTCGACGAGTTCCTGCGGCTGACCTCGCCGGTGCAGTGCCTGGGTCGCACCGTGACCCGCGACATCACGGTGGAGGGCGTCACCATTCCGGAGGGTCGGCGGGTGATGTTCCTCTACGGCTCGGGCAACCGGGACGAACGCCAGTACGGCGCTGACGCCGGTGAACTTGATGTGACGCGCCGGCCCCGCAACATCCTGACCTTCAGCCACGGCGCCCATCACTGCCTGGGCGCAGCCGCGGCCCGGATGCAGTCCCGCGTCGCGCTGACCGAACTGCTGACCCGCTGCCCCGATTTCGAGGTGGACGAGGCCGGAATCGTCTGGGCCGGTGGCGGTTACGTCCGCAGGCCGCTGTCGGTGCCGTTGCGGGTGAAGTGATGGCCGCCAACAACTGGCTGACCGCCACCCGCAGCGAGGTGGCCGCCGAGCGCATCCTCGACGCAGCGGGCGAACTCTTTGCGCAGCGGCCGGTGACCGCGGTGGGCATGAACGAGATCGCTTCGGCCGCAGGGTGTTCCCGGGCAACGCTGTACCGCTATTTCGACAGCCGCCAGGCCCTGCACACCGCGTACGCGCACCGGGAGGCCCACCAATTGCACCGCCGGACCATCGAGACGCTGGCCGGGATCGAGGATCCCCGGCAGCGGCTGGTCACCGGCATGGTCAGCACGTTGGCCCTGGTCCGAAGCAGTCCGGCCCTGCAGTCCTGGTTCCGCGCCACCGACGCCCCGATCGGCGCCGAACTGGCCGACCGCTCCGAGGTCATCAAGGCCATGGTGACAGCGTTCGTGGTGTCACTCGGTACCGACATCGACGACGCCGCCGTGGTGGACCGCAAGGCCCGCTGGCTGGTTCGGGTACTGACCTCACTGCTGCTGTTCCCCGGCCACGACGCCGACGACGAACGCGCGATGATCGAGGAGTTCCTGGTCCCGATCGTCGCCCCGACCCCGACGAAATAGCCTGAACCACTAGGCTTTTCCCGAGAGCCGGATGCTTCGGCGTCAGTCGGGGCGCACGCGGGTGAACCGGTGCAGCAGCCAGGCCACCGGAATCGTCAGTGCCATCGTCACCACGAACAGTCCGACCGTCGAGCCCGTGTAGACCTGCTTGTGCAGCACGAAGGTCATCGCGATCTCCATGAGCACCAGATGGACCAGGAAGATCTCGTAGGAGATCTCCCCCAGCCACACCATCGGGCGGCTTCCCAGGAATCGGGTGTACCAGCCGTGGTCGCCGAGCGCGGCCGGGGCGAGCAGCAGCGCCGCGATGGCCGCGTAGAACACCGTCTTGACGATCGCCTGCGCCAGACCGCTCGGCGAGGTGGTCGGCTCACCGGCGATCGGCGTGGCCGCGATGAAGAAGCTGAACACCGCGATCGGCAGCACCACGAACCCGTTGCACCGCACTCCCATCGCCTGCAGCACCGTCAGCACCATCCCGGCCAGGAACCACAGCAGATAGGTCGGCAGCCACAGCCGCGCCCCATTGGGCAGCAGATCGGTGTTGTGCACCAGCGCCAACCACGCCGGGCTGATCAGGCCGAGCACCGCGATGGACATCAGCAGCAGGCCCGGCCGCCACGCCCGCCGGCCCACCGACACCAACAGGACGTAGGACAACAGCGGCAGCACTACGTAGAACGACACCTCGACGGCCAGGCTCCACATCTGCGTCAGCCCCTGATGCAGATAGCCGTAGTCGTAGTTGTCGGTGTACAGCTGCGTCAGGGTGAGGTTGCGCAGCAAGCCGATCCAGGTATGCCCGGGGTTGGGCCCGGCCTCGTGGAAGTGGTACAGCACGAAGGCGCCCAGCACGGTGACGACGTAGGCCGGCATGATGCGCCGCACGCGATGCCAGGCGTACCGGTGCAGCGACGGTGCCGGGCCGCCGGTCCTGACGGCCCGGACCCAGGGCCGGAACAACAGGAACCCGGACAGCACGAAGAAGATCGGCACACCGATCTCCAGGCGGGAGTAGACGAGTCCCGCGTAGCCGTGGGTGTATTTGCCGGTGGTGTACGCCGCGTGGGTGGCGACCACCAGCAGGGCGGCAACCGCGCGGATTCCCGTCAGCGATGCGACCCGCACACCGCCGTCGGCCCGCTGCACGCTGTCGCGGTCGAGCTCGACCGTCATTGCGACTTGCGGTGCTTCTTCTTGAACGGCGGCTTGTCCCGCTTGCCGGGCCCGGCACCGTCACGGCCACCCCGCTGCGCGGGCCCCCGATCCAGCCGAAGATTGATCGGAACGCCCTGGATCTTCGTGTGCTCGAGGGCCTTCAGCGTCTCGCGGGACAGCTGCGGCGGCAGTTCCACCAACGAGAAGTCGTTGCGGATGCTGATGTGTCCGAAGTCGCTGCGGTGCAACCCACCCTCGTTGGCGATCGCGCCGACGATCGCGCCCGGCATCACCCGGTGCGCCTTGCCGACATCGATTCGGTAGGTGGCGAATTCACCGTCGCGCCGGCGCGCCGGACGCTCACCCTTGGCCGGCCGGTCATCCCCGTCGCGCGGCCGGCGCTTCTCCGGCGGCGGTTCCGGAGCCAGCAGGAATTCCGCGCCGTCGCGCGACTGCAGTGCCAGTGCCGCGGCGATGTCGGCCATCGGCACGTCGTGGTCGCGCTCGTAGTCCTCGATCATCCGCCGGAACAGCTCCAGGCCCGGAGCCCCCAGGGCATGGGTGATCGAATCGCGGAACTTCACCACCCGCTGTTCGTTGACGTCGTCGATGGTGGGCAGTTCGGCCTCGACCAGTGTGGAGCGGGTGTGGCGTTCGATCGCCTTGAGCAGGTGACGTTCCCGCGGTGTGACGAACAGCAGCGCGGACCCCGATCGGCCGGCCCGGCCGGTGCGGCCGATCCGGTGCACGTAGGACTCGGTGTCGTGCGGGATGTCGTAGTTGACGACGTGACTGATGCGTTCGACATCCAGGCCGCGGGCCGCCACGTCGGTGGCGATCAGGATGTCCAGCGAGCCGTCCTTCAGCGAGCTGATGGTGCGCTCACGCACCGCCTGCGGAATGTCGCCGTTGATCGCGGCCGCGGAAAACCCTCGGGCGCGCAGTCTTTCGGCCACTTCTTCGGTGGCCTGCTTGGTGCGGACGAAGACGATCATCGCTTCGAACGGCTCGACCTCGAGCACCCGCGTCAGCGCGTCCAGCTTGCGCGGTCCGGCCACCTGGATGAACCGCTGCGAAATGTTCTCCGCCGTAGCGGTTTTCGCCTTGACGGTGACCTCGACCGGGTCGTGCAGGTACTTGCTGGTGATCTTGCGGATAGCCGGCGGCATGGTGGCCGAGAACAGCGCGGTCTGCTTGTACTCGGGGGTGTCGGCCAGGATTCGCTCGACGTCCTCGGCGAAGCCCATCTGCAGCATCTCGTCGGCCTCGTCGAGCACCAGGTAGTCCAGGTGCGAGAGGTCCAGACGGCCCTTCTCCAGGTGGTCGATGACCCGGCCCGGCGTGCCCACCACGATCTGCGCACCGCGTTTGAGCCCGGCCAGCTGCGGACCGTACGACGAACCGCCGTAGATGGGCAGCACGGTCAGCTGCGGCAGTCGTGAGGCATACCGGCCGAACGCGTCAGCCACCTGTAGCGCCAGTTCGCGGGTGGGCGCCAGAACCAGCGCCTGGGTGGCCTTGGACTGCACGTCGATCTTGGACAGGATCGGGATCGCGAATGCCGCGGTCTTACCGGTGCCGGTCTGCGCCAGGCCGACGACGTCGGACCCAGCCAGCAGCGCGGGGATGGTGGCCGCCTGGATCGGGGACGGCACCTCATAGCCGACATCGACGACGGCCTGCAGCACATCGGGGTGAATGTGCAGGTCGGCGAACGTCACCGGGGTGTCATCGGAGGGGCCCGGGTCGGCCGGGTCGGCAGTGGTCATCGGATGGCAGTCTAATCGCCGGACGCGGCCCCGCCTGCCCGGTCGTGTCACATCCGGCCGGTAGCCTGGCGCGAATGTGGATGACGGCCATTCGGGCTCCCGGTTGTTCCGGGGTCGTCGGCACCGTGGTCGCGGCCGTTCTGCTCGCCGGTATGACCGCCTGCGGCTCGGGCGATTCGACGGTCTCCAAGACGCCGGACCCCGCCACCGTCAGCACGTCGACCGCACCCGTTTCCACGACAACACCCCCGCCCACCATCACGACACCGCCACCGCCGGACCCGTGCGCGGTCAACCTGGCGGCCCCCGCCATCGCCCGGGCCATCACGGAGCTGCCCAAGGATCCCCGCAGTCAACAGCCGTGGAACACCGAGCCGATCGCGGGCAACTACAACGAATGCGCGCAGCTCTCGGCGGTGATCGTCAGGGCGAACACCAACGCCTCGAACCCGAACACCCGCGCGGTGCTGTTCCACCAGGGCAAGTTCATCCCCACCGGGGTCCCGGACACCTTCGGGTTCAACGGCATCGACGCGGCCCAGAGCACCGGGGACACCGTCGCGCTGAAGTTCACCAACACCCTGGGCCTCGACAGCGTCGTGAAGTTCCGCTGGAACGGCAACGGTGTCGAACTGATCGGCAACGCGGGCTGACCCACCGGTGTTCATCGTCGATGACCGCGTCGTCTTCAGCGCCTCGGACCTGGCCGCGGCCGCGCGCTGCGAATACGCGCTGTTGCGGGGCTTCGACGCCAAGCTGGGGCGTGGCCCGGCGGTCTCCGCCGACGACGCCCTGCTGGCCCGCACCGCGGTCCTGGGCGACGACCATGAGCAGCGCCACCTCGGGGAACTGCGGGACACCACCGGGCACGGGACCGTCATCGGCCGGCCGATGGCCCCGTACACCACCGCCAGCCTGACCGCCGCCGCCGAGGCGACCACCCGGGCCGTGCAAGCCTGCGCCCCGCTGATCTACCAGCCGGCCATCTTCGACGGCCGCTTCGTCGGGTTCGCCGACTTCCTGACCCTCAGCGACAACTCCGCCGGCCCCGGGCGCTACCGGGTCGGTGACACCAAGCTGGCCCGCTCGGCCAAGGTCGAGGCCCTGCTGCAACTGGCGGCCTACGCCGACACGCTGGCCGCTGCCGGCGTCCCGATCGACGACGAGGCCGAGCTGATCCTGGGCGATGGCGCGACCGCCCGCTACCGGGTGGACGAGATCGTGCCGGTGTACCGCCGGCGTCGCGCGGCACTGCAGCACCTGCTCGACCGGCACCACGCCGCTGGCGACCCGGTGCGCTGGACCGACGAACACGTCCGCGCGTGCTTTCGCTGCCCGGACTGCCAACTCATGGTCCGCGAGACCGACGACCTGCTGCGGGTGGCGGGAATGCGCCTGACCCAGCGCGCGCGGCTCATCGACGCCGGGGTCAGCACCGCCACCGAACTCGCCGGCCATCACGGGCCGGTCCCGGATCTGTCGGATCGCGTCATCACCTCGCTGACCGCCCAGGCCCGGTTGCAGGTCCGGGCACGCGCCGGCGACCCGCCGCCGTACGAGATCGCCGACCCGCAACCGCTGACCCTGCTGCCCAACCCCGACCGGGGCGATCTGTTCTTCGACTTCGAGGGCGATCCGCTCTGGACCGTCAACGGTCGCGACTGGGGACTCGAGTACCTGTTCGGCGTGCTCGACGCGGGCGACGGATTCCATCCGCTGTGGGCACACGACCGGACCGAGGAGCGGCGCGCGCTGCAGAAGTTCCTGAAGATGGTTCGGGCCCGCCTCGACCGGCATCCGGAGATGCACATCTACCACTACGCGCCGTACGAAAAGTCGGCGCTGCTGCGGCTGGCCGGCCGGTACGGCGTGGGTGAGGACGACGTCGACGACCTGTTGCGCAACGGCGTGCTGGTCGACCTGTACCCGTTGGTGCGCAAGAGCATTCGGGTCGGCACCGAGAACTACAGCCTCAAATCGCTGGAGCCGCTGTACATGGGCGCGGAGCTGCGTACCGGTGAGGTCACCACCGCCGCCGACTCGATCACGCAGTACGCGCGGTACTGCGAACTGCGCGCCGGGGGCCACCGCGACGACGCGGCCGCCGTGCTCGGCGAGATCGAGGACTACAACCGGTACGACTGCCGGTCCACCCGGCGGTTACGGGACTGGTTACTGATCCAGGCCTACGAGGCCGGGGTGGTACCGATCAGCACCCAGAAGGTGGCCGGTGGCGAACCCGGTCCGATCGAGGTCGACGATCCGCTGGACCGCACCCTGGCCGCCTTCGTCGGCGACGAATTGGGTTCGCGCACCGACGAACAACGCGCGGTCGCGATGATCTCGGCGGCCCGCGGATTTCACCAGCGCGAGAACAAGCCGTTCTGGTGGTCGCACTTCGACCGGCTCAACAACCCGGTCGACGAATGGGGCGATCAGACCGACGTGTTCCTGGTCGACCGGGCCAGGGTCGTCGACGATTGGCACACCCCACCGAAGGCGCGCAAACCACGGCGCACCGTCGAACTCACCGGGTCGTTCGCCGCCGGCGGCATCACCCGCGACGCCTACGCGCTCTACGAACCGCCCGCGCCCGGCGGGCTCTCCGACGACCCCGACCGGCGCGCCGCCGGCAGCGCGACCGTCGAGGGGTGTGACGATCTTGAATCCCCGACGGTCCTGATCATCCGCGAGCTGGAGCCCAAGAACGGTGGCACCTTCGATCAGCTGCCGTTCGCGCTGACCCCCGGTCCACCGTTGTCCGACAAGGCATTACGCGCCGCCATCGACACGGCCGCCCGGGCCGTCGGCGGCGCGCTGCCCGACCTGCCGCGGACCGCACTGCTCGACATCCTGCTGCGCCGCCCGCCACGCACCCATTCCGGCGGCGCACTGCCCCGCACCGGCTCCCCGGTGGATGACATCACCGCCGCGCTGACCGATCTGGACTCGTCCTACCTCGCGGTGCACGGCCCGCCGGTTATCAACGGGTAGTAACACGCTCGAATCTATGTATGCAACAAAGGGGTTGAAGCCTCGTTTGTCATTGTTGTTGCCGGTTTATCGGCGGGTGTTCTTCGACGTGAAGGAACGGCAACGATGGCGTATCCAGTGGCTGTGTGTCCTGCGGGTGGGCAGCGGACGTGGACTGTGCTTGGCGAGGACTTCGCAACGGTCGGTCCGATCGAGGAGTGGATCGAAGCTCACCGGCACCTGTGGTCACCGAACACGGTGCGTGGCTATGCGACGTCATTGGCGCAGTGGTGGAGCTTCCTCGAGCAACGCGGACAGACCGACGGTTGGCGTGAGGTCGGTGTCCCCGCCGTCACGGCGTTCCTGTCCTGGCAGCGCAATGGCCGCACGGTTGAACATCGGCTGACTGAGTCTGACCCGACGCCGACCGCTTCAACGTTGGAAGTTCGGCTTGCAGCGGTGATTTCGTTCTACCGATGGCATCAGGCACTGTCCGGGGTGGCGGTAGCGGGACGGCTACTGCGAGGAACACCGCGGCACCGACCAGCCCGAGGCTTGCTGGCCCATCTGGATGCGCGTTCGGCCCCGGCGGCATCTTCGCTGGTGCGCGTGCGACGTGACCGACGCCGGAACAGACCTCCCTTGCTGCTGCCGGAACAGATCCAGGCGATCTTGGATGGCTGCGCGGTCTTCGACGCCGAGTCCGGATCGTGGCGAGGCAACCTGCGGGACCGCTTCGTGTTCGCTCTGCTGGCCGAGACCGGGATGCGACTCGGGGAGACGTTGGGCCTGCGGATCGGTGAGTTCGTCCTCGGCCGCGGCGGCACCGCGTATGTGCAGATCGTGCCCCGCTGCGATAACCCGAACGGGGCGCGGGTGAAGATGATGCGACCGCGACGAGTCTATGTCGGTGCCGACCTCGAGCGGCTGTTCGCCGACTATCTCACCGACATCGCCTGCCGGGCAACCGAAGTCGGCATCGCCCTTACGGACACGTCGCCGCTACTGGTGAATGTGTTCCGACCACCGTTGTTGGCCGCATTGCGAGAGACGACGGTCCGGGAGAAAGTGGCCACACTGCGCCGCCGCGGCGTCGGGCCACCCGGGTGGACGCCGCATTGGTTCCGCCACACCCATGCCACCGCACTGCTTCTGGCGGGGACGCCGGAATGGGTGGTCTCCCGGCGCCTCGGGCACGCCCACGTGCAGACCACCCTTGACCTCTACGGCTGGGTTCGCGACGACGAAGCCCTGCGTGCAGCCGCCAACTGGGCGTCCTACGCCAGCAGCTGGCGTGTGGCCGAGTGATCGACGAGCATGGCCACCTGCACCTGCGTAGTGCCGAACACCTCGATCCGATCTGGCGACTCTGGGACGAGCTGCCGGCACAGTGGCGTGGCCCCGTGCTCGGGCCCGGCATCGAGAACTGGGCGTCGATCACCGAGAACGATTGGTCGCATCTGGATCTGAGCGGACTACCCGACCCGTTCGCCGCGGAGCTGGCGTGGATGGCGCACTGGCAGGCCAGCGATGGCACCCGCGTCTCTGTGCTGGCGATGGCGCAGTTGGCCAACATGATTCGGCGGGCCGTTGCCGAAGGTCGCGATTTCCCCTCATCGATCCGGGCCATGGATTACGACGCCGCAGCGGTGTTGCAGAGCTGGTTCTATATCAGCAGGGGCAAGCGACTGCCCTCCCCCCGGGGCCGGGGCCGGGTGCACGCTCTGTTCGGGTTCGCCCGGCACGCCCTGATCGCCGCTTGCCACGACGGCCCGTGGTGGCAACTGGACTTCTGGCACCCGCGCTGCGATCCGCGGATACCACTGACCGATCGTGAACCGGTCGCCAACTACGGCTGCTCACCCGGAGATATACAGCTTGGGTGGTTGCGGACCGCCGTGAAATGGCACCTGGGCACGTCCCTGGAATCTGGGGCGCTGCGCTGGACCACGGTCAGCCAGGAACGCATGCGGAGCTTCCGCCGATTCGACAATTGGCTGACCGCCAGCTTCGACGACCCGACCATCATCCTGGGCGACCCAACGAGCGCGGTCGAACAGGCAGCTGCGTTCGCGCGGTGGACCGCGGTGGCCGCCAACCGCGTCACCCGCGAATCCGACACCCGCCACCTCGGAAGAACTGTGCCGAGCAGGGGAATCAACGACGACCTGCGAGCGGTGGCCGGCCTCCTGGAGTTCATTGCCGCCAATCCTGGGGAGGCTCGCAGCGTCCTCGGCGCCGAACCCTGGCAACGGGTGAGCGCCACGCACGCCGCCAGCTGGTTCGGCCGAGTCAGCCGGATACCGCATCACCGCGGATTCAACGACGCGAACTACATCGACGACCACGCACTCTCCCAGATCACCGCGGCGCTGCCGCTGATCGGGCTTCCCCGCAACGAGCAGATGACCATCACCCGCGGCGACGGCACCACCATCACCGCCAACGGACTCGAGGACCCGCAAGCAATGCGGATGATCCTGCTGCAGATCCTCACCGGCCGCCGCGCCAGCGAGATACGCACCTGCGACTTCGACTGCCTCTCCGCTGCGCCCAGTACCACCGCAGCCGCAGATGACGACCACACGCTGAGCAGGTTCCGTTACGCACAAAGCAAGATCGACGTCGCACCCGACACCATCCTCGTTGACCACGCGGTCACCGAAGTCATTGCCGAACAACACCGTTGGATACATGCACAGCATCCGGGCAGCAGCAGGCGCTTCCTGTTCACGCGGCGCCTAGGCAACCGCCGCGGCGACAAACCCTATCCAGCAGGCACCTACAACTGGGTCCTACGCACCCTCAGCGATCTCGTTCAGATCACCGACGCCAAGGGCCACGCCGTGCGATTGAGCCACACCCACCGCTTCCGACACACCCGGTTGACCCGACTGGCCGAACTCGGCCTGCCAGTCCACGTACTGCAGCGCTACGCCGGACACGCCACCCCTACCATGACCATGCACTACATCGCCGCCCGCGACGAACACGCCGAGCAGGCGTTCCTGGCCACCGCCAAGCTCCGATCCGACGGCACCCGCATCCAACTCTGCAGCGACGACCACGACAGCCTGCACCTGTTCCGCCGCGCCGACCGGTTCCTGCCCAACGGCTGGTGCACCCTGCCACCGCTGCAGTCCTGCGACAAGGGCAACGCCTGCCTGACCTGCTCAGTATTCGTCACCGACCACACCCACCGGGACGTCCTGCAACGTCAACTCCGCGAAACCACCGACCTGATCGACCGGGCCACAACAGAATTCGAGCAACGGCACGGCCATCCCATGCCCCAGGACAACGTATGGCTCACCACGCGCCGTACTGAACACCACGCCCTGGAAAGGCTCCTCGACGCCCTCGACCACAAACCCGACTCCGCGGCCCACGGCGCGATCTCCGAGTGTCATCGACCCAGCGCTGGACCCGTCCCGCTGACTCTCGACCTCACCCGCCACCGCAGGAGCACCCTATGACCGACTCCCGAGAACGCCGAATCACCGCCCTCACCGAGGCAGCGAAGGCCAAGTCCAAGAACAAGACCCGAGACGCTGACCAAGCCATCCGCCGACTGATCAAACGCGGCGAACCGATCACGTTCCAAGCCGTGCAACGTGAAGCTGGCGTCTCCCACGCCTTCCTCTACAACCACCCCGAACTGCGCAAACGAATCGAGCATCTACGCGGCGCCCGCCGCAAGGCCACCACCGACCAGCCTGCTGATGCCGACAACACCGTCGTCATCACACTGACCCGCCAGATCGCCGAACTCAAGAAACAGCACCGCCAGCAAGTGCAAGCGCTCCGCGACGCCCTCGAGCGAGCACACGGCGAGAACCTCGACCTACGGCGCGAACTGGCCCGCCGCGGCATCCACTCGCCGCCCAACGTTGCATCGATCGCAACAACGTCCTGAACAGGACAAACACATCCATTCCGAGCTCCAACCTTCGATAACGGGTGGGCCGATGAGCAGGATGTTGGTCGCCGATTCGAGGTAGCGGCAGGTTCCCAGCTCGTCGATCAGTGCGCGGTCGATCCCGGCGGCGGCGTCGACATCGAAATCTGCGAGCGTCGCGGGGGTGGGCAGGCACGCGAACCGTAGCCGTCCGGCCAGTCGGCGGGCGGTGCTGGCGTCGACCTCAACGGCCAGCAGCTGTTCCAGAGAGCAATGATCAATACCTGTGGATGAGCCTCGGCGTGGGGGCGTGAAAATGGGCGCACCTTCCCGAGGATGATCATTACGGAATCAGGTATTCGATCAAGACCGGCGTTGGCGCGCTGGTTGGGAAGGTACGCCCATGCTCACCGTAGTTCACGATGGCCAGGAGACCAACGACGAAACCGGCGGACGCTCATTGCTCGATGAGATCGTTCGCGACGGCGCTCGGCAGATGCTGGCCACGGCGTTGCAGGCTGAGGTCGCTGCCTACGTGGCTCAGTACGCCGACCAGCTTGATGACAACGGTCACCGACTGGTGGTGCGCAACGGCTACCACCAAGCCCGTGAGGTGCTGACCGCGGCCGGCGCAGTCGAGGTGAAAGCTCCGCGGGTCAACGACCGCCGCCTCGACCTGGACACGGGCGAACGCAAGCGGTTCTCCTCCGCGATCCTGCCGGCCTGGGCGCGCAAGTCTCCGCAGATGAGTGAGGTCCTGCCGCTGCTGTACCTGCATGGCTTGTCGACCAGCGATTTCACCCCGGCCCTGGAGCAGTTCCTCGGCTCCGGTGCCGGGCTGTCGGCATCCACGATCACCCGGCTGACGTCGCAGTGGCAAGACGAGGCCGCCGCGTTCGGTCGCCGCGATCTGTCGGGCACCGACTACGTCTACCTGTGGGTTGACGGCATCCATCTCAAGGTCCGTCTGGACCAGGAGAAGCTGTGCCTGCTGGTGATGCTCGGTGTGCGCGCCGACGGGCGCAAGGAACTGGTGGCGATCAGCGACGGCTACCGTGAATCGGCCGAGTCGTGGGCCGATCTGCTGCGCGACTGCAAACGGCGCGGCATGACCGCCCCCGTGCTCGCCGTCGGTGACGGTGCGCTCGGGTTCTGGAAAGCGGTGCGTGAGGTGTTCCCGGCCACCAAAGAGCAGCGGTGCTGGTTCCACAAGCAGGCTAATGTTCTTGCCGCACTGCCGAAATCAGCACACCCGTCGGCCCTGGCGGCACTCAAGGAGATCTACAACGCCGAGGATATCGACAAGGCCCAGCTCGCGGTGAAAGCGTTCGAGGTCGATTTCGGCGCCAAGTACCCCAAGGCGGTCGCCAAGATCACCGACGACCTCGATGTGCTGCTGGAGTTCTTCAAGTACCCGGCCGAACATTGGATCCACCTGCGTACGACCAATCCGATCGAAAGCACCTTCGCCACAGTGCGTTTGAGGACCAAGGTGACCAAGGGGCCGGGATCGCGGGTGGCCGGTCTGGCCATGGCCTACAAGCTGATCGATGCCGCCGCGGCCCGTTGGCGGGCTGTCAACGCCCCGCACCTGGTTGCCCTGGTGCGCGCTGGCGCGGCCTTCCACAAAGGCAAGCTGCTTGAGCGTCCCGCCGACATCACGCCGCAGACACCGCCCTCAGACGACGATCAGCACGCCGGGACGGAGGTCGCCTGAAACACCCCGATCCACAGGTATTGACAATTCCTCCCCATTGAGCACTTCCAGCCGCTGCCACGGAGTGTCGGCGGTCGTGGCCCAGTCGCCCTCGTCGTCGAGGCGCGCGAATTCGCGGGTGAGCACCGAGACGAGCAGATGTGATTTGGATGGGAAGTAGCGGTACAGAGACCCCACTGCAATACCGGCGCGGTCGGCGACCACCCGCATCCGCACGGCCACGTACCCACCGTCGGTGGCGATCGCCGTGGCGGCATTCAGGATGGCCTCTCGGCGCACAGTTGCAGTGGGTGGGCGTGGCGCTGGGTCCAGTCGTGTTGACGTCATTCGCGAATTCGGTTGCCTTCCAGAGGTATTACTCAGTAAGTTCCCGTGCCAGCG
>JAKIXW010000081.1:13969-14288 GCA_022708865.1 Acidobacteriota bacterium | reverse complement strand
GGTGGAGGCACTGACCGATGGCCGCGATGCGCTGCTCGCGATCACCATGAACGGCCAGCCGCTGCCCGCCGAGCACGGCTACCCGGCCCGCCTGGTGGTGCCGGGTCTGTACGGCTACGTGTCGGCCACCAAATGGGTCGTCGACCTCGAGCTCACCCGGTTCGACCGGGCGCAGGGGTACTGGACCGGGCTGGGCTGGTCGGCCCGCGGTCCGATCAAGACCGGTTCGCGGATCGACGTGCCGCGCGACGGCGCCGAGATCGACCGCGGGGCAGTCACTTTCGGCGGAACGGCGTGGGCGCAGAACCGCGGCGTGCGC
>JAKIXW010000081.1:0-13959 GCA_022708865.1 Acidobacteriota bacterium | reverse complement strand
GTCGACTCACCCGCTGGGCCCGGGGTGTGGCAGCCCGCCGATCTGGGTGCCAGCTATACCGGCGACACCTGGCGGCTGTGGAGCTTTCCGTGGCGGACGACGGAATCCGGGCTGCACACCATCACCGTCCGGGCCACCGACAACACCGGCGCCGTGCAGACCGAGGACACCGCACCCCCGCCTCCCGACGGCGCAACGGGCTGGCACCAGGTCGAGTTCTCGGTGCGGTGACCCTTTCCCTGTCGGCGGTGGCCGCCGAGGCAGACACCATCGACGCCGTGCGCGCGCGCTACGGACACTGACCGCTGTCGTATGGTCGAACCCGTGAGTTCCCCGGCCGGCCCCCGCGAAATCGTCCTCGACCTACCAGAACTGACGATGACCGCCCTGGAATGGGGTCCGCCGGAAGGCCGGCTGGCACTGTGCGCGCACGGTTTCCCCGACAGCGCACACGGCTGGCAGTTAATGGCTCCGCTGTTAGTGGCCAAGGGTTTCCACGTGGTGGCACCGTTCATGCGTGGCTACGCGCCGACCGGGCCGGCCCCGGACGGGGACTACACGATCGGCGCGTTGATGAGTGATCTGATCGCGGTGCACGAAGCCCTGGGCGCCCCGCCGGACGCGGTGCTCATCGGACACGACTGGGGCGGGTGGGCCACCGGGTCGATGGCCGGCTACGGCGGATCGCCGTTCGCCGCGCACATTTCGCTGGCGCTGGCGCCGGTGGGGGCAATAGCGCCGCCCCGCGGGCTGGGGGCGAGCGGTGGCGTCCGGCTGGCCGGCCGGCAGCTGCGCAACAGCTGGTACATCGTGTTCTTCCAGACGCCCTGGCTTCCGCAGCGGTTGCTGACCCGGGTCATCCCGCGGCTGTGGCGGGACTGGGAACCGGCGGGCACCGATGTGCGCGACGACGTCGCCGCCACCCTGGCTGCGCTGCCCGACACCGCGCACCGCACGGCCGCGGTGTCCTACTACCGCCACAACATGCAGGCCCGGCGCGGCGCCCGGCAGCACCGGAACCTGAACCGGTCCCGGTACGGGAAGCCGCGGTTCCCACTGCTGGTGGTTTACGGGGACAGCGACGGCGCGCTGGACGCGGCACTGCATTCCGACGTGCTGGCGGCGTTGCCATCGGGTAGCCGATCGGTGGTGATCGCCGGTGCCGGTCACTTCATCCAGATCGAGCGACCGCAGGAGGTCTGCGACGCCGTCATGGAATATCTCGACGGCCGCTGACCGTTCCTTTCGATCTACTCAGCACTGCTTGCGACGGTTAGCGAGTGGGTCTCGCAGCCGACGCTCAGCAGATCGCAATGGGCTCGAGGACCGGCATGATCGCGCGGATCGCCGGGCCGTCCCCGCGAATATCCGCACCGGCGGCCGAACCGGTGACAGGATCGGCAGTGCCTCCCAAATGCCGAGTCACCTCCGAACCGAAGGACTGCACCGTGGCCACACCCGCCGCTGCGCCAACCGAAGAGACCGTCGGCGACATCACCTACATCCGCACCGACGCGGATCTGCCGCCGGTGGCGGTCATCGACCGCTCCCCCATCACCGCCCGGCACAAACTGGTCTTCGGCCTGGTCGCCGTGCTGGGTGCGGTCGCGTGGGCGGTCATCGCCTTCTTCCGCGGCGAGACCGTCAACGCGGTGTGGTTCGTGGTCGCGGCCATCTGCACCTACGTCATCGGCTTCCGGTTCTACGCGCGGCTGATCGAGATGAAGATCGTCCAGCCGCGCGACGACCACGCCACCCCGGCGGAGGTTTTCGAGAACGGCACCGACTACCTGCCGACCGACCGGCGGGTGCTCTTCGGGCACCACTTCGCGGCCATCGCGGGCGCCGGCCCCCTGGTCGGTCCGGTGCTGGCCACCCAGATGGGGTATCTGCCCGGGACCATCTGGATCATCATCGGCGCTGTGGTCGCCGGCTGCGTGCAGGACTACCTGGTGCTGTCGATCTCGACACGGCGCCGCGGACGGTCCCTGGGCCAGATGGCCCGCGACGAGCTCGGCCCCGTCGGCGGCGTCGCCGCGATCGTCGGGGTGCTGGTGATCATGGTGATCCTGCTGGCCGTGCTCGCCCTGGTGGTGGTCAACGCACTGGCCGAGAGCCCGTGGGGCGTCTTCTCCATCGCGATGACCATCCCGATCGCCGTTTTCATGGGTCTGTATCTGCGCTTCCTGCGCCCGGGCCGGGTGTCGGAGGTTTCGCTGATCGGTGTGGCGCTGCTGCTGGCGGCGGTGATCTCCGGCGGTTGGGTGGCCCAAACCGATTGGGGCGCAGACTGGTTCACCCTCTCGAAGGTCACCCTGTCGTGGTGCATCATCATCTACGGTCTGGCGGCGTCCATCCTGCCGGTCTGGCTGCTGCTGGCCCCCCGCGACTATCTGTCGACGTTCATGAAGGTCGGCACCATCGCCCTGCTGGCGCTGGGCATCCTGCTGGCCCGCCCGGTCATGGAAGCCCCGGCCGTCTCCCAGTTCGCCACCCGCGGTGACGGGCCCGTGTTCGCCGGGTCGCTGTTCCCGTTCCTGTTCATCACCATCGCCTGCGGCGCCCTGTCGGGCTTCCACTCCCTGATCTCCTCGGGCACCACGCCCAAGCTGCTGGAGAAGGAGAGCCAGATGCGGCTGATCGGCTACGGCGGCATGCTCACCGAATCGTTCGTCGCGATCATGGCACTGATTACCGCGTCAATCCTCAACCAGCACCTGTACTTCGTGATGAACGCGCCGGCCGCGGCGACCGGGGGCGCGGCCGCATCGGCCGCCGAGTACGCCAACGGCCTGGGCCTGTCGGGCACCCCGATCACCCCCGAGCAGATCACCGCGGCCGCCGACGCCGTCGGCGAACATTCCATCGTGTCCCGCACCGGGGGCGCGCCAACCCTGGCCATCGGAATGGCCGAGGTGCTGCATCAGGCGTTCGGCGGGCCCAGCGTCAAGGCGTTCTGGTACCACTTCGCGATCATGTTCGAGGCGCTGTTCATCCTGACCACCGTCGACGCCGGTACCCGGGTCGCCCGGTTCATGCTGTCCGATGGTCTGGGGAATCTCGGTGGGCCGCTGCGCAAACTGCGCGATCCCAGCTGGCGCGTTGGCGCCTGGGTGTGCAGCCTGATCGTCGTCACCGCGTGGGGCTCGATCCTGTTGATGGGTGTCACCGACCCGTTGGGCGGTATCAACACGCTGTTCCCGCTGTTCGGCATCGCCAACCAGCTGCTGGCCGCCATCGCCCTCACGGTGGTCACCGTGGTGGTGATCAAGAAGGGCCTGCTGCGCTGGGCGTGGATCCCGGCCGTCCCCCTGCTGTGGGATCTGACAGTCACCATGACGGCGTCGTGGCAGAAGATCTTCTCCGCCGACCCGAAACTGGGCTACTGGAAGCAACATTCGCAGTATGTGGCAGCCAAGGAGGCCGGCAAGTCGGCGTTCGGCGCGGCCAAGACCCCGCAGCAGATCGACGAGGTGATCCGCAACACGTTCATCCAGGGCACGTTGTCGATCGTGTTCGCGGTCCTGGTGCTGATCGTGTTCGTCACCGGGCTGATCGTCGCGCTGCGTGCCATCCGCGGCGACGGCCCGCCGCTGGCGGAGGAGCAGCCCGTGCCGTCGAGGTTGTTCGCCCCGTCGGGGTTGATCGCCTCCCCCGCCGAGAAGGAGGTGCAGGAACAATGGGACGTATTGCCGGCTTCGCACGCCAGATCCGTTGGTACTGCTCATCATTGATGGGCGACAACCACTACCGCCGGTACGTCGACCACCGCGCCCGCACTCATCCGGGTGAGCCGGTGTGCAGCGAGGCCGAGTACTGGCGCATGCGCCATGCCGCCGCCGACGCCAACCCGGGCGCTCGCTGCTGCTGAAACCGCCTGGCCCGAGGGAGAATCGAGGTACCCAGTGGACGCCCGGATCACCTACCGCACACTGCGGATCACGATGATCGCACTGGCCGTGATGCTGGGGGTGTCCATCGGCCTGCTGAGGTGGACGGGCTCCCGACAGGTCCTCGGTTCGATCAGCGCCTACTACTTCACCCCGGCGCATGCCGTATTCGTTGCGGCGGTGTGCGGTTTGGGTGTCTGCCTGGTCGCCTATCGCGGCAACACCACCCCCGAGGAGGTCCTGCTCGACGTGGCCGGCGTGCTGGCCTTCGTCGTCGCCTTCGTACCGACGAGTCCCGGGCCGCCGCCGTATCCGGACATGCCGAGTGCCGAACATCCCTATGTCGGAACGCCCAACAACCTCGTCGCCCTGTTGGGCGGCCTGGCGGCCGGGTGGGCGACCTATGGACTCATCATCGTTCTCCGAAATGCCCTGCGGCCGCCGGCGGAGCCTGATCGAAACTCCCCGCTCGATCGCACCGTGCAGATCTGCGCCACCCAACTCCAGCGACTGGGCGACGCACACCCACCGACGCGGTGGATCCTGCCCGCCTTCGCGGCGCTCTATCTATTGATCGGCGGCGTTCTGCTGCTGTTCTGGCACCGCCCTTATCAGGATTGGGTCCATCTGTTCGCGGCGGTCGGAATGTTCGGCGGGATCGTCCTGGTCGCCCTCTACTACGCCGTCCATGCGGCGTCCAACAACGACACCATGCGGGCTCGGGTCGGATTCGCCGGCGCCTACACCGCCATCGCGGTCGCCATGGCCGCCCTCATCGTCTACATCGCGGCGCGCATATTCCTGACCCACGAAGGCGTCAACGTGTTCTGGGCCGAGGTGGCCGTCATCATCCTGTTCACCTTGTTCTGGTTCATCCAGACGCTCGACCTGTGGGACGAGGAGGACAAGTACCGCGACGCCGGCCCGGTGTGACGGTGGCCACGCCGCTCCCGGCGCAGCACCGTCATGCGCTAGACTTCGGAACAGGTTGGCCGCAAACAGCTGAGCCAACGCGTCGTGGATCATCTTCCCAAGACTTTCTCGCGGCGATCGATATTGCCCACCGGCAGTCTCGCCCTACGAGCTCCGAAAGTAGCTGTACGAAACGTGAATACACCCATGTCCATCGAAACCCCTTCGGGCTTCGCCGATCTCGGCGTGCCGGCCGCACTGGTTGCCAGCCTGGCGGCGCGCGGGATCGACGCACCCTTCCCCATCCAGACCAAGACCCTGCCGGACACCCTGGCCGGTCGCGACGTGCTGGGCCGCGGCAAGACCGGCAGCGGTAAGACGCTGGCGTTCGCGCTGCCCCTGGTCGCTCGCCTGCACGGCGCGCGGACGGCACCCAACCGGCCCGCCGGCCTGGTGCTGGCTCCCACCCGTGAACTGGCCACCCAGATCACCGCGACGGTCGAGCCACTCGCCAAGGCCAGCGGCTTGACCGTCACCACCATCTTCGGCGGCGTCGCGCAGTCCCGTCAGGTCAGCGCACTGCGGGCCGGCGCCGACATCGTCGTCGCCTGCCCCGGACGGCTCGAAGACCTGATGCGCCAGAAGCTGATCAGCCTCGACGCGGTGCGCGTCACCGTCATCGACGAGGCCGACCACATGGCCGATCTCGGCTTCCTACCTGGCGTCACCCGCATCCTGGCCGCCACCCCGGCCGACGCGCAGCGGCTGCTGTTCTCCGCGACGCTGGACAACGGGGTCGACAAGCTGGTCAAGCGTTTCCTGCGCAACGAGGTGCTGCACTCCACCGAGGAGGCCAACTCCCCCGTGGCGGCGATGACGCATCACGTCTTCCATGTCGGCAACGCCGAGGCGAAGAAGGCACTGGTGCACAACCTCGCGTCGGGCAGCGGACGCCGAATCCTGTTCATGCGCACCAAGCACCACGCGCGCAAGCTGGCCAAGCAGCTGACCGATGCGGGTGTCCCGTCGGTCGATCTGCACGGCAATCTGTCGCAGCCGGCCCGCGACCGCAACCTGGCCGCGTTCAGCAGCGGACAGGCCCGGGTGCTGGTGGCCACCGACATCGCCGCGCGCGGCGTGCACGTCGACGACGTCGAGCTCGTCGTGCACGTCGATCCGCCGGCCGAGCACAAGGCCTATCTGCACCGTTCGGGCCGCACCGCCCGCGCCGGCAGCGCCGGCGACGTCGTGACACTCGTGCTGCCCGAGCAGCGCAAGGACGCGGCCGCAGTGCTGCGCCGGGCCGGCATCAACGCCAAACCCCAAGAGGTATCGGCTGATTCGGCTCAGGTCCAGGCACTGGTCGGCGAACGCGCGCCGTATCAGGCCCCGGCCGCCAAGCCGGTGCAGCCCGTCAAGGCACAGGGGCCCAAGCGGACGCCAGCCCCACGATCCGGCGGCCAGCCTCGCCGGGGTGGTGGTGGTGGCCGACGCGGGTCACGCGGTCAGGCGCGTTCGGGATCCTCCAGGGCCGCACGCACGTAATCCAGGTTCGCGCCCGGCCCCCGGGAGCGTCCACCGCATCGACGGCGGCGTCGACCTCCGGCCCGTAGATGGCGGCCCATCCCACCGCGCGGGCCGGGTCGCAGTGGGCCACCACCACAGCGTCGGTGCCGGTCATCTGCTCGAGCACCGAGTCGACAGTGTCCTGCGGGTCCGCCAGCACCACCACGGGCTCGACGCCCACACCGGAGGCACTGTCGAGGTAGGCACGCAACTCCTGCTGCGCCTGCCCGTCGGCGAGCAGGGTTTGCAGCAACATCCGGTCTGCCGCGAGGTCGCGGTGCACCGCACCGACCCTCTCGCGCACCAGAATTCCGTGCACCTTGGTCTCGACGTGCTCGACCACCGGAGGCAGCTCGCACCGACCGACGCGTAGCAGACCGGACAGATCGGACCGGTACGCCGCGCGCGCTTCCGCCAGCGTCTCGGCCGCACCGGTGCACGACGACGGGATGGCGCGGTACCGGATCGCGGGGGCGAACTCCGGCGAATAGTTATAGACGACGTTCTCCCTGGCGCTCATCGGCGCCTCCCCAGAGTGAAGGTGACTCGGTGGCCACCGAGTAGGAATAGCTCGAACCGGATCATGTGAGCACCTCCTTCCGTTGCTACACAACCGAATGGCGAATATGAACACGCCGACAACCACTGGGACAGAACCCGCGACCGCTGGTGTGGTTGTAGCCCAAGCGCCGGTCGCGTGGTGATGTTGAGTACGGAATGGTTCAGTGCCGCAGCCAAGGTCTGCTCATCGGCGGCGACGTTCAGGTCAGCACTCGCGCCGTTGCAATTACCTGATACGACCCTAGCGGGGCCCCGGCCCGGCTTCCAACCGAGTTTCGCGCTGATCCACCGAAATGGGTCAACTTTCACCACGTGCTGTTCGAACGCCCAGCATGCGTTTCACGCAAAGATGCCGGTCGTTCGGGGCTCACCTGACAAAGCACTCACCTTTGCACACAGCAGGTTTTCACTGATCCGTGATGGAATTGTGACCACGCGCTCGGATGTCCCCGAGCGGGCACGGCACGTCAGCGTCTCCTTCACAGCAAAGTCACTGCCGCGCAGGCACTTCCACGCAGATGCGCATGGGTGCAGCCCCGTCGATCAAGGAATGATGGCCAAACCGGCCAGGTGTTCGCCGATCGGCAACGCGGCCGTCGCGGCCGGTGACGGCGAGTTCAGCACATGGATCATCCGCACGGTCTGCGCGATCGAGAAGTCGTGGATGAGCGTGCCGTCCCGGCCTACCGCCTGCGCCCTGATCCCGGCCGCGGCGGGAATGAGGTCCGAGAGTTCAAGTGCCGGAGCATATTTGCGGCAGGCGCGCAGATATCCTCGCCGCCAGAGGGAATCGCGGACCTCGCGCAACCCCGTGGGGATGTTGTCCGCCGCCACCCGCCACGTCCCGGGGAATGCCGCCATCCGCGCGACGTCGCGGACGTTGATCGAGTACTTCCGGTAGCCCTCGCGGGCGAGGCCCAGCACGGCGTTGGGCCCGACGGTGATGTCACCGCCGACCGTCGGACTCAGATGCACACCCAGGAAAGGCAATTCGGGATCCGGCACCGGATAGATCAGGCGCTGCACGAACCCCTTCCGGACCGGCGGCAGCTGGAAGTACTCGCCGCGGAACGGCACGATCTGGACGTCGGTGCACAGCCCCGCCAACTCGGCCAGTCGGTCGGCCTGCAGGCCGGCGCACACCACCAGCCGGTCACAGCTCAGCTCTTCGCCAGCAGTAGAAATCGTTACCCGCGTGTACGTTTCGGCAATTCCGAGAACCCGGGAACCGGTCCGCACCAGCCCCCGGGACGCGCCGATCAGATCGGCCAGTGTCCGGGCGATGTGCGGGTAGTCGACGATTCCGGTCGCCGGCAGGTGCAGCGCGCCCAGGCCGGAGACGTTCGGTTCGAGCTCGGTTAGTTCGAACGCGTCGATGCGTCGGCACGCGATGGCGTTGACCTCGGCCCGTCGCTCGAGTGCGCCCATCCGGTCGAGCTCGGCGGCCGTCGTCGCGACGATCAGCTTTCCGCACTCGTCGAATGCGATGCCGTGCTCGCGGCAGAAGTCTTTGGTGGCGCGTTCACCGGCCCGGCTGAATCTGGCCTTCAGGCTGCCCGGCTCGTAGTAGATCCCGGAGTGGATGACGCCGCTGTTGTGACCGGTCTGGTGCCGCCCGATAGTTTCCTCGGCCTCGAGCACCACCACGGTGGCGGCGGGATCGCGGGCCAGCAGCCAGTGCGCGGTCGCCAATCCGACGATGCCCGCGCCGACGACGGCATAGGTGAAGTGCGTGCCCACCCGACCAGTGTGGCCAGCCCCCGTCGCGAGCGCTCATTCACGTACGCCCAGGGGCTCAAAACCGTACGTGACTGCGCGCTCGGCCAGGATAGTGGGCCGGGTGGACACGGCTCGGCCAGATTTGATCAAATATCACGTATGGATCTCAACTGGTCGCCCGAAGATCTGGCATTCCGGGACGAAGTTCGCACGTTCCTCGACACGAAACTCACCGACGACCTGCGCGGAGCGGGCCGACTGATGACCAGCGTGTACGCCGAACACGAAGCCAGCATGGCCTGGCAGGCGATCCTGCACGAACGCGGCTGGGCCGCCCCGGCGTGGCCCGTCGAGTACGGCGGCTGCGACTGGACACTGCCGCAGCACTACATCTTCAGCCGGGAATGCCAGCTGGCAGGCGCCCCGAGCCTCTCGCCGATGGGCATCCGGATGGTGTCACACGCCATCATGAAATTCGGCACCAAAGAGCAGAAGGACTTCTTCCTGCCCGGCATCCTCACCGGCGAGGTGTTCTTCTGCCAGGGCTACTCGGAACCGGAATCCGGATCGGACCTCGCCTCCCTGCAGATGGCCGCCGTCCAGGACGGAGACGATCTCATCCTGACCGGTTCGAAGATCTGGACCACCCACGCCGTCGAGGCCAACTGGATGTTCGCGTTGGTCCGCACCACCCGTTCGGACCGCAAACAACTGGGCATCACGTTCATCCTGCTCGAGATGGCCACCCCCGGCATCGAGGTCCACCCCTTGGTCATGACCTCCGGCGAGGAGGTGCAGGCCCAGGTGTTCTTCGACGGCGTCCGGGTGCCCAAGTCCAACATCCTCGGCAAGATCGACGACGGCTGGACCGTCGCCAAGTACCTGCTCGAGTTCGAGCGCGGCGGCAGCGTCACCGCACCGGCGTTGCAGGTGATGGCCGAGGAGATCGGTACGGCCGCCGCGCAGCAAGCCGGCCCGTCGGGCGGGCGGTTGATCGACGATCCAGCGTTCGCCCGCAAGCTGGCCGACGCCCGGATCAGGACCGAGGTGCTCGAGATCCTCGAGTTCCGCACGCTGACCATCGTGGCGCAGGGCGGCAACCCCGGTTCGGCGTCGTCGATGCTCAAGATCCTCTCCACCGAACTGAGCCAGGCGCTGACCGAACTCGCCCTCGAGGCCGCCGGTGCGCGCGGGCGGGTGTACCAGCCGCACGCCACCCGGCCCGGTGGACCGATCGCCGAATTCGAGCCGCCCGCAAACGATTACCTCAGCGGTGAACCCTGGCAGGCGGTGGCACCGCTGCGCTACTTCAACGATCGTGCGGGTTCGATCTACGCCGGCAGCAACGAGATTCAGCGCAACATCCTGGCCAAAGCGGCCCTGGGCCTGTAAGGGAGCACCCGAGAAATGGACTTCAACCTCACCGGTGAACAAGAGCTGCTGCGCGACGGGCTGACCAAGTTTCTCGCCGCCCGCTACGACCTGGCGCAGAGCCGCTCCGCCGCCAAGACCGGGTCCGGGTGGCAACCGGAGATCTGGCGCGCCTTCGCCGACGAGCTCGGCATCCTGGGAGCCACCTTCCCCGAGGAGGTCGGCGGAATCGGCGGTGGCCCAACCGAACTCATGGTGATTGCCGAGGCACTCGGTCACGCCCTGGTGATCGAACCCTATGTCGGCACCGTAGTGCTCGCCGGCGGGCTGCTGACCCGCGCCGGCACCGAGGCCGCCCGCGACCTGCTGGGCCAGATCGCTACCGGTACCGCCGTCGTCGCGCTGGCCGACGGACCGGGCATCACCGCGCACGCCGACGGCGACGGCTGGGTGCTGTCCGGTTCGGCCGCCGTGGTCACCGATGCTCCCCTGGCCACCCATCTGCTGATCGCCGCGGATACCGGCCGGGGCACTGGCCTGTTTCTCACCGAATTCGATGCGGCCGCGCCGCCCGACGGGGTGGCGGTGCATACCTACCGGACCATCGACGACCGGCGGGCCGCCGATCTCGAACTGGACGAAGCCCGGCTGGCCGCGCCCCTGCTCGACGACACCGCTGCCGAGCTGGACCGCGCCCGTGACGAGGCCACCGCGGCGGTATGCGCCGAAGCGGTCGGCGGAATGCGAAAGGTGTTGGCCGACACCGTCGAATACTGCAAGCAGCGCCAGCAGTTCGGCCAGCCGATCGGCAGCTTCCAGGTACTCCAACACCGGATGGTCGACATGTACATCGAGGTCGAACAGGCCGCGGCGGCGGTCTATCTGGCGATCCTGAACCTCGGGGCCGACCCGGACGTGCGGGCCCGGGCAGTGTCCGCGGCCAAGGCGGTCGTCGGGCGTGCCGCCCGGTTCGTCGGCCAGAACGCCGTCCAACTGCACGGTGGCATGGGTATGACCGAGGAGCTGGCGATCGGGCACTACTTCAAGCGTCTCACCGCCGTGCAGTACGAGTTCGGCTCCACCGACTACCACCTGTCCCGCTACGCCGAGATCACCCGTCCGGTGGCCTGAGCACCGTTTCGGGCGATGCGCCCACCGGCGGTGTCCGGATTCGAGGAGCTTGGCCCCCACGGCATCCGGGTGAACCTCGGTGCTACCCAAAGGTGTGATTTCGGTGCATTTCCCGTCGCTGAGCGACGGGAAATGCACCGAAATCGCGGAACTAGAACGTGTTACAGTCCGCTGATGACCGAGGAAGAGCCGCACGCCCTCATCGAACAGCGCGGGCACACCCTGATCGTCACGATGAACCGGCCCGAACGTCGCAACGCGCTCAGCGGCGAGATGATGGCACTGATGGTCGAGGCATGGGACCGCGTCGACAACGACGACGACATCCGCTGCTGCATCCTGACCGGCGCCGGCAACGCGTTCTGCGCGGGCATGGACCTCAAGAACGCCACCAAGCAGGCCCCCGGCGACAGCTTCAAGAGCGGCTACGACCCGACCAAGATCGAGGCGCTGCTCAAGGGCCGCCGGCTGACCAAGCCGCTGATCGCCGCCGTCGAGGGCGCCGCGATCGCCGGTGGCACCGAGATCCTGCAGGGCACCGACATCCGAGTGGCCGGCGAGAGCGCGAAATTCGGTATCTCCGAAGCCAAGTGGAGCCTGTACCCGATGGGTGGCTCGGCAGTCCGGCTGGTCCGGCAGATCCCCTACACCATCGCCTGCGATCTGCTCCTGACCGGCCGGCACATCACCGCCGCCGAGGCGCTGCAGTACGGACTGATCGGGCACGTGGTGCCTGACGGTCAGGCGCTGACCAAGGCGCTCGAGATCGCGCAGGTGATCGAGAACAACGGCCCGCTGGCGGTCCAGGCCATCCTCAAGACCATTCGCGAGACCGAGGGCATGCACGAGGAAGAGGCCTTCAAGCCCGACACCGCCAACGGCATCCCCGTTTTCCTGTCCGACGACTCCAAGGAAGGCCCGCGCGCGTTCGCCGAGAAGCGGACACCGGTATTCAAGGGCCGGTGAGCACACCCCCCGCAGCGGGCGGTAATCTCATTACCGCCCGTAAGGATGGCCTAAGAAGCCAACGATGAAGGGGGTCTGATGAGCGATCCACGCACCGATGCCAACGGCCTGCGCCTGCTCGTGGTCGGCGCCTCCTCCGGGATCGGTCACGCCGTCGCCGTGAGCGCCGCCGCCGGCGGGGCCAAGGTCGCCGTCGCGGCACGCCGCATCGACCTGCTCCAGAAACTGGCCGACAAGATCGGCGGGCACGCCTTCGAACTCGACGTGGAAAGCTCGTCGGCCATCGAGCAGGTGGTCGGCGAGGCGGCAACGGCGCTCGGCGGCGGCCTGGACGCCGTCGTGTTCACCAGCACCGTGGTGCCGTTCGCCTACGTTCAGGACACCGAAGTGGCGACCTGGCTGCACGCCTTCGCGGTCAACACCGTCGGCGCCAACAACGTGCTGCGCGCCGCGCTGCCGTACCTGTCCGAGAACGGCGTGGTGCTGATCGCGTCGAGCCGGGACGTGGGCCGACCGCGAGCGGGTGTCGCGGCCTACGACGCCAGCAAGGCCGCCCTCGACGAGATCCTGCACTCGTGGCGTAGTGAGCACCCCGACCTGTCGATCATCCGCGTCGGCATGGGCCCGACCAAGGACACCGAGATCCTGCGCGGCGCCGACCGGGATCTGCTCGACGAGATGTTCGAGTCATGGGTCGCCAACGGGCAGTTGCCCGCTCAGATGTCGGCGCTGAACGACGTTGCCAACACCCTGGTCTCGTTGGTCACGACGGCCTACGCGAATCCCACGGTGGTGCCCGAGGTGGTCCAGTTGGCACCCCGGATCCCGAACGTCTGAACGGAGGCCAACGTGGACGGTTCGCGCGACGCAGTGGCCGGCACCGGAGTGCTGGTCGCCGCGATCCGCGCCCGGGAATCCGCGCGGCCCGACCGGCTGTTCGACGATCCGTTCGCCGCGCGACTGGCCGGCACGGACGGCATGAGCATGCTGGACGCCGCCATCGCCACGGCCGGTGAACAATCCACCGCCGAGATCATCATTCGCACAAGGTTTTTCGACGACGAACTACTGCGTGCGACGACCACCGCCCGGCAGGTGGTCATCCTGGCGGCCGGCCTCGATGCCCGCGCCTACCGGCTGGCCTGGCCCGCGGAGACCTCGGTCTACGAACTGGATCAGCCGCAGGTGATCGCCGCGAAGGACGCACTGCTGGCCGACGCCGAACCCACCGCCCGACGGGTGCCGATCGGCGTCGACCTGACCACCGACTGGTCCCCCGGGTTGCTCGCCGCCGGGTTCGATCCGCACGCCCCGTCGGTGTGGTTGATCGAGGGCCTGCTGCAGTATCTCGACGAGGCCGCCGTGCGAACCGTGTTCGACCGGGTGTCCGCGTTGTCGGCCGCCGGCTCGGTGGCCCTCTACGACGTCGTCGGCAAGGTGCTACTCGATTCGCCTGTCATGGCACCGCTCCTGGAGTCGATGGCCGCCCGGGGCGCTCCGTGGCTGTTCGGCACTGACGAACCCGGTGATCTGTTGCAACGGCACGGCTGGACTGCCGCCGTGACCGACGTCGGCGAACTCGGCGCCGCGTGGAACCGCTGGTCGGCTCCCACGGCGCCGCTGAGTGTTCCGGGACTACCGCGCGGCTATCTCGTCGCGGCTACCGCGAGCGTCGACGGCCGAGAAGGCCGCGAGGGAAAGCACAGAGCCACAACGAGTTTCCGTTCGTGAGCCCCCCAGGGATGGTCAGCCGTTCTGCCCGCTGACACCGTTGGTGCCGAACATTCCGGTGCCCGCGGGCCCACCGATGCCGGTGGTGGCGTCCTGGCCGGAGGCCGTCCCG
>JAKIXW010000080.1:3951-14306 GCA_022708865.1 Acidobacteriota bacterium | reverse complement strand
TGATCGGTCAGCCCGACGACGTTGGCCGCACGCGGACCGAACGCGGCGACGCGGACCTGGGTAGCGGTGTGGGTCTCGTCCTCGATCTCGACATCGGCGGAGGTGCCGTAGCTGACGACCATGTCGGCGTTGTCCGCGGTGGTCAGCTTGCGGGTCAGGCCCGGGTACATCACGTCGCGGACGCGTTCGACGGGTTGCTTGGAATCGGAGGCCAGCTTCTGCAGATCGTCTTCGCTGTAGTTCTCGACGATCTGGCTGCTGTGTCCATGGTCGGCGGTCACGATCACCAGGGTGTTGCCATCGCTGCGCGCGAATTCCAGCGCCTTCTGCACCGCGGCGTCGAAATCGACGGTCTCGCCGATCTGGCCGCACGGGTCGGCCGCATGATCGCGCTTGTCGATCGATGCGCCCTCGACCTGCAGGAAGAACCCCTTGCCCGAACCGCTCTTGGAGCCCTTCAGCAGATCAATGGCCTTGGCCGTCATATCAGCCAGCTCCGGCACCTCGGCTCCCCGCTGGCCGTTGGCCGCGCACTTGGCCGCCAGCTCCAGGTACCCCTGCCGAACCGCGGGCGGACCGCTCCAGCGCACCGGCATGTTGCCGTCGGCGAACAGGCCGAGCACCGGCTTGTCCTGGTCGGCCTCGGAGACAGCGGCCAATTCCGTTGCGGTGCGGACAATCTGGTATCCGCGTTCCTTCGCCTGTACCTCCAGCGTCTTGCCGGCGTGTTCACCGCCGGTCGCGGTCTGACCGAACGTCGCGAATCCGCCGCCGAACGTCACGTCCGGACGCGCGGCCAACAGTTGCTCGGTGACCGATCCCCGACCGCCCTTTGCCAGCGTCTCGTTCGGGCATTTCTTCGCCATCTGCTCGGGCCCGTAGCAGCCCCGCGCGGTGATGTGCGCGAACAGCGCCGCCGGGGTGGCGTCCTGGATCTCGGACGTGGTGATATCACCGGTGGCGAACCCCTGCGACTTCGCCAGCTCGAGGATGCTCTGGTGCGCGGCACCCTTGATATCGATACCGAGTGCCCCGTTGTAGGTCTTGGTACCCGTGGCCCAACCCGTGGCGCTGGCCGCCGAATCGGTGACGTAGTTGGGCTTGCCGTCCTTGCCCAGTGCGTACGTGCTGTACTGCCCGGTCAGCGGCAGCGCATCCAGGCCTTCGAGAAATCCACCGGCGCCCTTCTCATAGTTGCGGGCAATGGTGATCTCGGAATCACCCATGCCGTCGCCGATGAGCAGAATGACGTTGCGCGCCTTGCTATCCGAGATAGCATCGCGAATCGCGCCCGACTGATCACCGTCGAGTCGCCGCGCACCGCCCGGGGTGCTGAGATCGCCTACTGCCGCGCGCGTCACGGTATTGCCGTTGGATGCCTTATCGCTCCCGGCGCAGGCCACCAATGGCAGCGCAACGACACCGACGACCGCCATGAACTTCACTCGAGAGCGCTTCACCCCAGCGTTGATACGGCATTCCGGTTAACGGCCGGCCAACTCCGCCCGCAAGGCTACAAAGGAGAAGCCCCACGCAGGTGCTCGAAGATCAGCGAGGTCTGGGTGCCGGCGACGTCATGGTCGGCGTTGAGGTTCTCCACTACGAACGCGCGGAGGTCCTCGGTGTCCCGGGCCGCCACGTGCAGGATGAAATCATCGGCGCCGGCAAGGAAGTAGACGTCCATCACCTGGGGTTTGCGCCGGATCTGCTGGATGAACTTGTGGATCTTGCCGCGCGCACCGGATTGCAGGCTCACCGAGATCATCGCCTGCATCGAGAGGCCGATCGCCGTCGGGTCGATGTCGGTGTAGAAACCGCGGATCACCCCGACGTCCTGCAGCCTGCGCACCCGGCCATGACACGTCGATGGCGCGATTCCCACGACCTCGGCGAGCGCGCTGTTGGAAATACGGGCATCACCGTGCAGCGTCGTGAGGATGCGGCGATCGACGTCGTCCAGAGTCGGCCGAAGATCCTTCGGCGCAGACCCGCGACGTGGCGTTGCCATCGCGTGTTGTTCGGACATGGCGAAATTCTAGTGAATCTTCTTCATAATGTTTGTGATCAGGCCGCTTTTTCTTCACACTTGGCGGATGCAAATCGGCGTTCCTACTGAAATCAAGAACAATGAATACCGGGTGGCGCTCACCCCGGCCGGAGCGGCCGAATTGACCCGGCGCGGTCACCACGTCATCATCCAGGCGGGCGCTGGCCTGGGCTCGGCGATCGACGACCAGGACTTCACGGCGGCCGGCGCCGAAATCGTCGGCACCGCCGAACAGGTGTGGTCGCAGGCCGATCTGCTGCTGAAGGTCAAGGAGCCCATCGAGGCCGAATACGCGCGGATGCGCAAGGACCAGACGCTGTTCACCTACCTGCATCTGGCCGCGTCCCGGCCCTGCACGGACGCACTGCTCGCCTCGGGTACCACGTCGATCGCCTACGAGACCGTGCAGACCACTGGATCGGACGGGTCGGTGGCGCTCCCCCTTCTCGCCCCGATGAGCGAGGTTGCGGGTCGGCTCTCAGCCCAGGTGGGCGCATACCACCTGATGAGGACCCAGGGCGGCCGCGGTGTCCTGATGGGCGGCGTCCCCGGTGTCGCCCCGGCCAAGGTAGTGGTGGTCGGCGGCGGAATGGCCGGCGACAACGCCGCCGCCGTCGCCTGGGGCATGGGTGCCCACGTTACGGTTTTCGACCTCAACATCAACATCCTGCGCAAGATCGACGCCGAGTACGGCGGCGCCATCGAGACCCGGTATTCCGCGCGGTTGGAACTCGAGGATGCGGTCAAGCAGGCCGACCTGGTCATCGGCGCGGTCCTGGTGCCCGGCGCCAAGGCCCCCAAGCTGGTCACCAATGACACTGTCGCACAGATGAAGTCGGGCTCGGTGCTGGTGGACATCGCGATCGACCAGGGTGGGTGCTTCGAGGACTCGCGGCCGACCACGCACGACGACCCGACGTTCACCGTGCACGACAGCGTGTTCTACTGCGTCGCCAACATGCCCGGCTCGGTGCCGCGTACGTCGACGTTCGCCCTGACCAACGCCACCATGCCGTACGTGTTGAAGCTGGCCGATCGCGGCTGGAAGGCCGCCTGCGCCGCGGATCCCGCTCTGGCCAAGGGACTTTCGACACACGACGGGGGGCTGCTGTCCCAGCAGGTCGCCGATGACCTCGGCCTGCCGTTCACCGATCCGGCGCCCTTGCTCGCCTGATGTCGCCACAGATTTGACCGCCATCGCCCGGGGGGCACCCCTCGCGCTGGCCGGGCGATGAATTTCAGTGCGGCGGCAACACCTCTGGCAATACCAACCTCGTGATCTCGCCGATCAGCGACTGCATGTTCGCGGCGTGCGGATCGTCGGCCGCTGACCGGACCATGATCGCCACAATTGCTCGTCTACCGTCCGGCGCGAAGACCACACCGATGTCGTTGGTGCTGCCGTAGGCGCCGGCTCCGGTCTTGTCCGCGACCGCCCACCCCGGCGCCAGAACCGTTCGGATGCTGGATGTTTCGTTGTTCTGCAACCAGCGTTCGAACTCCGCGCGCTGCGGCGGGGCCAACACATCACCGGTGAGCAGCGCCCGGATGCCGCCGCCGAACGCGGCCGGCGTGCTGGTGTCACGAGGATCGCCGGGAATCGCCGAGTTCAGTTCCAGTTCCCAGCGGTCCAGCCGCGTCCGGGTGTCGCCGATGCTGCGCGCGAACGCCGTGATCGCCGGCGGCCCACCGATCACGGTCAACAGCATGTTGGCCGCGGTGTTGTCACTGACCTGGACCGCCGCCTCGCACAGCTCCGACAGGGTCATCGTCTGACCGAAGTGCGCCTGGGTGCGCGGGGAATGCGTCAGGAACGGTCCGCCGCCGATCGGGAGACGGTCGGTCAGGTGCACCTGGCCCGCTTCCGACATCTGCAACACCCGGGCTGCGGCATAGGCCTTGAACGTCGAGCACAGCGCGAACATCCCGTCGGCCCGATACTCGGCCGATGTCGCCGCGTCCAGCTCAGTCGCATGCAGCCCGATGATCGCACCGTTCCGGCGTTCCAGCGCCTCGATCCGATCGGCGAGCGGGGGCACGGGTTCGGCCGGGTCGATCAGCGTCGGCTGCGCAGGCCCGCGTGATTCGGATCCACACGCGGCCACGGACGCGAATCCCGCACCCGCGAGCAGCATCTGTCGTCGCGACAACGCCATCACGACAGACTGCCAGCACGGCACAGTCGGCGCCAGTACTCTCTCTTAGAGTTTTCTCAATATTGCGGTAGGGTCTGCACGATGACGCTCCCCCAGTTCGACGTCAGCTACCGGAACGCTATCGACCGCGTGGGCCAACTGGCCGCCGAACTGGATGGACGCCAGCTCGGGATACCCGTACCTGCGACGCCGGAGTGGACGGTGCACGAAGTGCTGGCGCACCTGGTCGGCGTTTCCGCAGACGTCGCCAACGGCCGCCTGGACGGCGTGACCGGCGACGACTGGACCGCACGCCAGGTCGGCGAACGGCGCGACCGATCAGTCCACGAACTGCTGGCCGAATGGCGGGAGGTGGCGCCGGCCGTCGAATCCAGCCTTGTCGGACAACGGTTTACCGGTCCCAACGCCGCCGCGGACCTGATCTGTCATGAGTCCGACCTGCACGAAGCACTGAACCTGCGCAGCGTCGACCGGGCGCACTGGGACGACCCGTTCCTCTCGACGATGATGTTGCTCCTCGGCGCCCGCCTGAAGGGCATCTCGACCGTCACGATTGTCGACGAACGAGGCAGCTCATGGCGGTGCGGATCGGGCGAACATGAGACCACGTTGCGCACCTCCGGCTACGAACTGTTCCGCGCCATGTTCAGCCGCCGGTCGCGGCGCCAGATCGCGGACTGGGACTGGACATCAGCACCGACCGACGCGATGGTCGACTGCTTCGGGGTGTTCGGCCCGCGCGACGACGACCAGCCGATCCCACCCACCGGCGGTTGACCTTCGTCACGCCGGTTGTACCGGCTTTGCCCATTCCAGTGACACACCGCGGATCACGACACCGACCAGTGCGCACGCGACAACGGCCTCGGCCCACAGGAAAGCCGTGAGATCCAGGACAGTGCCGATCGGCGGATTGCCCGGCGCCGTACCGCGGAACGCGGCCAGCGCGAACAGTGTGGCAGCCATCCAGGCCAGCGCCGGCCAGACCAGGCCGAGCCGATTGCGCACCACCACCGCGGCGGCGGCCGCCACCGCCAAGGCCAGCGCCCACATGATCACGAACATCATCCCCACCATGATGAGCGTGCTCGGCGAGCGGCGTTCTTGGACACGGAACGCTGGTTCGAATCTGTCGGGATGTGCCGTCGCACCCAATGTGAACAGGGCGTCGGAATTCTCCAGGGTCAACTCCACCGGCACGTTCTGGCCGTCGACCACGGCTGAGAAGTAAAGGTCGCCCGAGTACCGATCGAGTGGATAGTTGGCGATCTCACCGCGGTCGAACTCGACCGGGACGGACACCGCGCCGACACGGCGACCGGCGGCCAGCAGCAGACCGTCACCGGTCATCGCGTTGGACCGAACCCGGATATCGCGGTTGGCCGTCTCGCCGCCGTCGGAGGTGAACCGGCCATGGGCTACCGCCCACACCCGCACATTCATCACGTACTGCGCCGAATCCACCTTCTCGATAACGGCCATGACCGAGACACGGTCCTCGGTGTCCGGACTGCCCGCGCTGTATTCGTCGACCTGCCCGTTGTAGGTGGCCCCGTGGATGCCCAACCCGATTCCCGCAGCAATACCGACGACCAACAACACCGCCAGAACCCCGGCGCCCACACGGACCATGCGTCGCCCTCTGTTGTCCGGCACGCAAGCATTGAACCGTAACGGCAACACCGTGCCGGTCAGGACTGCTATCGGCTTCTCACTTCGGCCACGGTCCCCCGACCTGCCTAACCGAAACCGAGCCCACTGACGATAGCGGCGGCCGGGAGGCCCCGCGCCCCGCGGAAACCCGTACCGGCCCACAGGTTCGTTCCGTGCGGGTCGCCGGCGGCGACGGCGGCGCGTCGGACCGGTGAGGTCAGGTGGTGCACCTCGGGATACCCCAGTGGTGCCAGCGGGTCGAAGTGCCGGGTGAAATCGTTCTCCAGGCCCCGCGCACAACGCCCCGAGAAGGACCGGGTGACAACGGTTCTGGTGAAACAGGGATCGCGCAGCGCCGCACGGTGCACGGGATTGGTACCGGCCTCATCGGCCAGCAGCAGCGCGGTGCCGACCTGCACCGCGGACGCCCCGGCACGCATCGCGACCGCAACCGCACTGGGATCGGTGAGGCCACCGGCGGCCACCACCGGTACGTCGACGGCGGCGATCACGGCCGCCAGCAACTCGGCCAGCGGCTGAGTGGACGGTTCGACGGCAGGGTCGTGGGTTCCGCGATGCCCGCCGGCTTCCGGTCCCTGGACCACCAGCGTATCGAAACCCGTTGCCGCCCGGGCTTCTTCGACGGTGGTGACCGTCATCGCGGTCGCGATACCGGCGGCACGCACCCGGGCCGTCACGGCCGGGTCGGGCAGCGCGAAGGTGAACGAAACGACCTCGGGCCGGACGTCCAGCAGCAGCTCGACCTTCGCGTCCCAGCCGTCGTCGTCCCAGCGGGCGGCGCCGGGTTCGACACCGTAACGGCCGGCCAACTCCCCCAGCGCGGCCCGGTAGCGGTCGAGCTCGACCGGATCGGCGACGCCGGCCTGCGGCACGAACAGATTGACCCCCAGCGGACCGGAGGTGGACGACCGCGCGGCGGCGATGTTCTCGGCCAGCTGTTGCGCGCTGAGATAGCCGCCGGGCAGGAAACCCAACCCACCGGCCGAGGACACCGCGGCGGCAAGTTGCGGAGTTCCCGGGCCGCCCGCCATCGGAGCGCCGAGCACCGGCACATCCAGATCGCGCAGCGCGAACGACACCGGCTAGCCTGCGACGGCCCGAAGTTGTTTGGGCAGTGAACGTTTCGACCGGTACGGTCCGAGCACCGCCGCGCCGTACGGACGGTTGAGGAGCTTGCGCGCGAGCGCGTTGACGTCGTCGACCTGAACGGCGTCGATGTGGGTCAGGCTCTCCGACAGGCCGCGATGTTCACCGTAGTTGAGCTCGCTGCGACCCAACCTGTTCATCCGCGACGCCGAATCCTCGGTGCCCAGCACCAGCCCACCACGCAACGAACCCTTCGCAATCCGGCATTCCTGCTCGGTGATGCCATCGCGGGCAACCGTTTCCAGCACATCGAAGGTCACGGCCGCCACCTCGGCGAACCGCTCCGGCAAGCAGGCCGAATACACCGACAGCACACCCGCATCGGAGAACATATCCACCGTCGAGTACACCGAGTAAGCCAGCCCCCGGGACTCCCGGATCTGCTGGAACAGACGCGAACTCAGGCCGCCGCCCAACGCGGTGTTCAGTACCGACAGGGCCCAACGGTCCTTCCAGTGCCGACCCGGCGTCCGCACGCCCAACAGCATGTGCGTCTGCTCGGCATCCCGGTTCACCAACTGCACCGCCGGTTGCCCCGGCACGCGGCCGGTTCCGCCGCGCGGCCGTTGCGCCGTGGCGCCGGGCACCATGTGCCGGCCGAAATGCTCCCGCACCAGCCCGACGACCTCGTCGTGGTCGATATTGCCGGCCACGGCAACCACCATGCGTTCGGGCGTATACCGCCGGATGTGGAACGAGTGCAGTTGATCGCGGGTCATCGCCTCGATCGAGTCGATGCTGCCGATCACGGGACGCCCCACCGGATGTGACCCGAACATCGCCGAGAGGAACACGTCACCGAGCGCGTCCTCGGGATCGTCGTCGCGCATGGCGATTTCCTCGAGCACCACGTCCCGCTCGACCTCGACATCCGGCTCGGCACACTCCCCGCGCAGCACCACATCGGCCACCAGATCAACGGCCAGCGCCAGATCGGTGTCCAGGACATGCGCGTAGTAGCAGGTGTGTTCCTTGGCCGTGAACGCGTTCAGTTCACCGCCGACGGCGTCGATCGATTGGGCGATCTCGACGGCGGTGCGGGTCGGCGTCGACTTGAACAACAGGTGTTCGAGGAAGTGTGCCGCCCCCGCCACCGTCGGGCCCTCGTCGCGCGAACCTACACCAACCCAGACGCCCACCGAGGCGGACCGGACCGACGGAACGTACTCGGTGACAACCCGCAGACCGCCCGGCAGCAGAGTGCGCCGGACGGTCTGATCGGATTCTGCCGCAGACGCTCGCGAAGCGCTAAGCGTCGGCGGTCGCAACGTCGGCAGCTGCCGCCTCCGGGGTCTCGGCTGATTCGTCTTCGGCGACCAGCACCAGCGAGATCTTGCCGCGGTTGTCGATATCGGCGATCTCGACGCGGAGCTTGTCGCCCACCTTCGCGACGTCCTCGACCTTGTTGATCCGCTTGCCGCGGCCCAACTTCGAGATATGTACCAGGCCGTCGCGACCCGGCAGTAAGGAAACGAAGGCTCCAAAGTCAGTGGTTTTAACCACCGTGCCGAGGAACCGCTCCCCCACCTTGGGCAGCTGCGGGTTGGCGATCGCGTTGATCTTGTCGATCGCGGCCTGCGCCGCTTCCCCGTTGGAGGCGCCGACGAACACGGTGCCGTCGTCCTCGATCGAGATCGACGCGCCGGTCTCCTCGGTGATCGAGTTGATCATCTTGCCCTTGGGGCCGATGACCTCACCAATCTTGTCCACCGGGACCTTGATGGTGGTGATGCGCGGCGCGTACGGGCTCATCTCGTCGGGCGCGTCGATGGCCTCGGCCATCACCTCGAGGATGGTCAGACGGGCGTCCTTGGCCTGCGCCAGCGCACCCGCGAGCACCGTGGACGGGATGCCGTCCAGCTTGGTGTCCAGCTGCAGCGCAGTGACGAAGTCCTTGGTGCCAGCGCACTTGAAGTCCATGTCGCCGAAGGCATCCTCGGCGCCGAGGATGTCGGTCAGCGTCACGAAACGGCGCTCGGTCTTGCCGTCGATCTCGACATCGTCGGAGACCAGACCCATGGCGATACCGGCCACCGGAGCCTTCAGCGGCACACCGGCGTTCAGCAGCGACAGGGTGGACGCACACACCGAGCCCATCGAGGTGGAACCGTTGGAGCCCAATGCTTCGGAGACCTGGCGGATGGCGTACGGGAACTCCTCGACGCTCGGCAGCACCGGCATCAGGGCCCGCTCGGCCAGCGCACCGTGGCCGATCTCGCGGCGCTTCGGCGAGCCGACGCGACCGGTCTCACCGGTCGAATACGGCGGGAAGTTGTAGTGGTGCATGTAGCGCTTGCTGGTTTCCGGCCCGAGCGAGTCGATCTGCTGGGCCATCTTGACCATATCGAGCGTGGTGACGCCCATGATCTGGGTCTCGCCGCGCTCGAACAGGGCGCTGCCGTGCGCCCGCGGGATCACGGCAACCTCGGCGCCCAGCGCCCGGATATCGGTGATGCCGCGGCCGTCGATGCGAAAGTGATCGGTCAGGATCCGCTGGCGGACAAGCTTCTTGGTCAGCGAGCGGTACGCCGCACCGATCTCCTTCTCGCGGCCGGCGAAATCGGACTCGAGCCGTTCCAGAACCTGGCTCTTGATCTCGTCGGTGCGCTCGTCGCGCTCCGCTTTGCCGGCGATGCTCAGCGCCTTGGCCAGCTCGTCGGTGGCCACCGAGGCCACCGAGTAGTAGACGTCGTCCTGGTACTCCGGGAACACCGGGTAATCGGCGGTCGCCTTGCCGGCAGCCTCGTGCAGCTCCTGCTGCGCCCGGCACAACTCGGCGATGAACGGCTTGGCGGCTTCCAGGCCTTCGGCCACAACGGATTCCGTCGGCGCACCGGCGCCGCCGGCGATCAGCTCGATGACGTTGTCGGTGGCCTCGGCCTCGACCATCATGATCGCAACATCATCACCCGCCACGCGGCCGGCGACGACCATGTCGAACACGGCCTTCTCGAGCTGCTCGACGGTGGGGAACGCGACCCACTGGCCGTCGATCAGCGCGACGCGCACACCGCCGACCGGGCCGGCGAACGGCAGGCCCGAAATCTGGGTGGAGGCCGACGCGGCGTTGATGGCCAGCACGTCGTACAGATCCTTGGGATCCAGGCTGAGGATGGTGACGACCACCTGGATCTCGTTGCGCAGACCGCTGACGAAGGTCGGGCGCAGCGGCCGGTCGATCAGCCGGCAGGTCAGGATCGCGTCGGTGGACGGGCGACCCTCACGGCGGAAGAACGAACCGGGAATCCGGCCCGCGGCGTACATCCGCTCTTCGACGTCGATGGTCAACGGGAAGAAGTCGAAATGATCTTTGGGAGTCTTGCTGGCGGTGG
>JAKIXW010000080.1:0-3941 GCA_022708865.1 Acidobacteriota bacterium | reverse complement strand
CAGCATGGTCTCGTCGTCGGGGTAGGCCACTACCGAACCGGCGGCCTGCCGGGCCAGCCGGCCCGTCTCGAAACGGATGGTGCGGGAGCCGTAGCGCCCGTTGTCGATGGTGGCGGTCGACTCGAACACGCCTTCGTCGATTTCGGCTACAGACATAGGTGTCCGCTAACCCTCTCTGGTATTCAACTGTTTCGCTCGCACACCTGTACGGCACGCCGTACTCAGACCCCAAGATGCGGCTACGGCCGTCGATCGAAGCGGCCGGACGTCAATATCGTCCGGCAGCCACTACCGAAGACCGGCCCACAAATGGGAAGGCTCCTGCGGTGACGCGCTGGAACGGTGCGCGCGGATATACACGCACCGCACCTCTGTTCATGAGCCGACAGGCTCGAAGAACAGCCTCACTCTACACTGCGGGTTGCCGGCCCCAGGCAAACTCCAGGGCCAGGTCAGGACTCAGCGACGCAGGCCGAGACGCTCGATCAGCGAGCGGTACCGCTCGACGTCGACCTGCGCGACGTACTTGAGCAGCCGGCGGCGACGGCCGACCAGCAGCAGCAGGCCACGACGCGAGTGGTGGTCGTGCTTGTGCTGCTTGAGGTGCTCGGTCAGATCGGCGATGCGCTTGGTCAGCAACGCCACCTGGGCCTCGGGCGAGCCCGTGTCGGTCCCGTGCAGACCGTAGGTACCCAGGATTTCTTTTTTCTGCTCGGCGGTAAGCGCCACGAAATTCACTCCATCAATCGGTCCGCGAACTGTAGTCAAACAAAAAGACGGGCCGCCGCGAACCGCAGCACCGTCCTGGTCGTCGAGAAGTCTAGCAGCGATCAGCTACGCGACAGAATCGCCCGCGCCCGGACCACGTCGCGTTCCATCGCCTTGACCAGGTCGTCGACATGGTCGAACTTCTCCTGACCGCGGATCCGGGCCACGAAGTCGACGGCCACGTGCTGACCGTAGAGGTCGGCGGCGGTGTCCAGCACGAACGCCTCCACCGTGCGGGTTCGCCCCGAGAAGGTGGGATTGGTGCCCACCGACACGGCCGCCTGGTAGCGCTCCCCCGGCACCACGCTGCCCACCACCGGACCATGTCCGAGCACCGTGAACCAGGCCGCATAGACCCCGTCGGCCGGGATCGCCGAATGCATCGGTGGAGCGACGTTGGCCGTCGGGAAACCGAGGACCCGGCCCCGGCCGTCGCCGCGGACCACCACGCCCTCGACCCGGTGCGGGCGGCCCAGGGCCTCGGCGGCGGCCACCACGTCGCCGGCGTCCACGCAGGCCCGGACGTAGGTGGCCGAAAAGGTCACCGAATCGGACTGGTGATGCTCGGCGACCAGCGACATGGATTCGACCGCGAAGCCGAACTTCTCGCCCGCCTTGCGCAGGAACGCCACATTGCCAGCGGCCTTCTTGCCGAACGTGAAGTTCTCGCCGACCGCCACCTCGACCACGTGCAGGCGCTCGACGAGCAACTCGTGCACGTAGCGATCGGGGGTGAGCTTCATGAAGTCGGCGGTGAACGGCATCACCAGGAAAACGTCGATGCCCAGGTCCTCGGCCAGTTCGGCGCGCCGTGTCAGTGTGGTCAGCTGGGCGGGGTGGTTGCCCGGGAAGACGACCTCCATCGGATGCGGATCGAAGGTCATCAGCACGACCGGAACCCCGCGCGCCCGTCCGCTCTTGACGGCGTGCGCGATCAGCTCGGCATGTCCGCGGTGCACGCCGTCGAACACACCGATGGTTAGGACACATCTACCCCAGTCCGTGGGGATGTCGTCCTGTCCCCGCCACCGCTGCACGGGTGTCAGCCTACGGTGCCCGGCCCGCAATGCCACCGCCAGATCCCCAGCGTGAGGTGTCCGTTGGCTGAAAAGATTGCCTAAACTTCGTTTCGTGAGTTCGCAACCGTCCCCGGAGCCCGATGCCGGCTCCGGTTCCGAACATGGGGCCGGTGAGCTCACGACGGTCGCCCAGGATTATCTGAAGACCATCTGGACCGCCCAGGAGTGGTCGCACGAGAAGGTCAGCACCAAGATGCTCGCCGAACGGATCGGGGTGTCGGCCAGCACGGCGTCGGAATCGATCCGCAAGCTGGCCGATCAGGGCCTGGTGCACCATGAGAAATACGGCGCGGTGACACTGAGCGAAACGGGCCGCTCGGCCGCCCTGGCGATGGTCCGCCGCCACCGGCTGCTCGAGGCGTTCCTGGTCAACGAACTCGGCTACAGCTGGGACGAGGTGCACGACGAGGCCGAGATCCTCGAGCACGCGGTGTCCGACCGGATGCTGGACCGGATGGACGCCAAGTTGGGTTACCCGACGCGGGACCCGCACGGCGATCCCATCCCCGCCGCCGACGGCCGGGTGCCGACTCCCCCAGCCCGCCAGCTGTCCGATTGCGCGGACGGCGAGAGCGGCACGGTGGCACGCATCTCCGATGCGGACCCGGAGATGCTGCGGTACTTCGACAGCGTGGGCATCAGCCTGGACTCGCACGTGCAGGTGCTGGCCCGCCGCGACTTCGCCGGAATGATCTCGGTACGGATCGAGAATTCCGGTGAGCCGGCCACCGTCGAATTGGGAAGCCCTGCCGCTCGGGCTATTTGGATCGTCGCCAGCTGACACGGGGTCGCGACCAGTGGCCCGGGAACGGTATCGGGAATCTCGGCGCGGATTTTGCCGTGACGTGGGTACCCGCTACATCGACGTGAGGAAGACCCACCACCGTCGACGTCGTTCCCACCGGATTCGCCCTGCCGACGGGCATCACCGGCCCGATGCCGGCCGACGTGGCCCAGCACGTCGCCGCCGTCGCCCTGTTCGGCAAGCCCAGCGCCCGGTTCGTGCAGATGCTCGACCTCGACGCCCCGCCGGTCACCGTCGGGCCTCTGTACGCGGCGAAGACGATCGACCTGTGTGCGCCCGCCGACCCGGTGTGCTCACCCGTCGGCAACGATCAGTCCGCACACACCTCGTACGCCGTCAACGGGATGACCGATCAGGCAGCCGATTTCGCGGCCCGTGCCGTGACCGCGCCCGTCTGAATCCTGCTGTCAGGGAGTCGGTTCGAGGTCGGCGTCGGAGGCGTACACCCCGAGCAGATCGCGCGCAGAGATGATGCCCACCAGCTGACCGTCCTCCTCCACCAGGATGTGGCGGATGTGGCGGTCGGTCATCCGCATGGCCACCGCGTCGACGCTGTCGCCGGACTCGCACCACACCAGGTCGGTGCTGGCCACCTCCGCCGCCGGAACCGCCGACGGATTGCGGCCCGCCGCAACCACCAGCGCGACGTCGCGTTCGCTGAGCAGCGCCGCCGGACGCTCATCCTCACCGACGATGACCGCGCCGACGCCCGCCTTGATGATCGCCTGCGCGGCGCCCGTCACGGTCGCGTCGGCGGCGATCCGCACCACCGCGGCGCCGATGAGATCGGAGACCGTGATTGATCCAGCCGGGGGAACATCGATACCAGTCATGGCTCCATGCTCCCACCACATCCTGAAGATGGTTAGGGACCCCCGTCTCCGGCGGCCGGGCGTTGGTCCTTGGTGGCGGTGTTCGCCTCCTCGGTGCTCGTCTCGTCGGTGTCCGTCGTGTCACAGATGCGCCGGCGGCATCCTCCTCCACCGCGGCGCCGATGAGATCGGAGACGGTGACGGATCCGGCCGGGGAGGGGTGGTACCAGTCACGGCTTCGCGCCTTCACCACATCCTGAGGATGGCCAGGGATCTTCGCCTCGGATGAATCGCGCGTTTGTCCCCGGCGTTGACCCAACTTGCCGCTACGATCTGCTGATATTTGCTGAAATTTCACGAGGGGGACAAATAACGTGCCGAAGCACCGCGCGATCTCGGAACGCCCGCAGCAATTGAGGGTCGGGGTCGCGGGCGCCGCCCTGTTCGGGAGCGGGGTTCTGGCTGCCGTCGCCGGGG
>JAKIXW010000007.1:31979-40015 GCA_022708865.1 Acidobacteriota bacterium | reverse complement strand
AGCCCGGTGAACCGGGCCAGCCGGGTGACCGCCGCGGCCCGGCCCGGAACGGTCCTGGTGGGCGCGGGCGTCCGGGAGGCCGTTGGCGATGACGGCGACTTCGAATGGTCCTACGCCGGTATCCGGCACCTCAAGGGCATTCAGGGGATGACCAAGCTGTTCCGGGTTCGCCGGCCCAGGGGCAGCTGACCGTCGTCGGTTGCCCGCTGGTCCGATACCGAGAATCCTGGTCGTCATGGCTGGTAACGAGATCGATCGGGAGCGGGCGCGCGGCGCACTCGAGGTCGTCAAGCAGAACCCCGGCATGGTGTTGTTCGCCCTCTCGCCGGCGATCGTTGCCGTGGGTGTGGTGTGGTGGCTGCTCGGCGGGGGATGGGCGTTCGTGTTGACGGTCGCGCTCGTCGCGGCCGGCGGGGTCTGGCTCCTGCGTAAGCGCTGATCGCCGCTTTGGGTGTTCACCGGTGGCGAACCATGCCCACACCAGTTATGTAATCATGTAATTGTGTAAGCATGACTAGTAAACATAGATCGCATCACGACGTCGCCGAGGCTCCCGACTGGTTCGCCGGACGACTCCCGGATTCCTGGTTCGACGGTGATCCGGAGGTCGTCGTCGACCGGGAGGAGATCACCGTCATCGGCCGGCTGCCCGCCCCGGACGAGGCGGAGACCAGAGCGCGCGCCGATGGGCGGGCGTCCCGGTTCCGCGAGGACACCCGCCCCGAACGGATGCACATCGCCGACGAGGCGCAGGACCGGTTCGGCCGCAAGGTGTCCTGGGGCGTGCGCACCGGGCCCGACGGCGACCGGGTGATGTTCACCCATCTCGCGGTCCCCGTCATGACCCGGCTCCGCCAGCCCGAACGTCAGGTGCTCGACACCCTGGTGAACGCCGGCGTCGCACGGTCCCGGGCCGACGCGCTGGCCTGGTCGGTCAAACTCGTCGGCGAGCACGCCGAGGAATGGCTGATCAAGCTGCGCGACGCCATGGCCGAGGTCGACGAACTGCGCGACCGGGGCCCGGATCTGTAACCATGGGTGCCGAGCGCACAGCCACGTACGGTTCGAGCGGGTCAGAGCGTACGTGGCTGTGCGCTCGCCGGTGGGGTGACCCTCAGGCGCGCAACATCTCCCAGTAGGCGCCCCGGCGGTCCAGCAGCTCGGCGTGGGTACCCCGCTCCACGATCCGGCCAGCATCCAGCACCAGGATCAGGTCGGCGTCGCGGATCGTCGAGAGGCGATGCGCGATGATGAAACTCGTTCGGTCCCTGCGTAACTCGGCCATCGCCCGCTGGATCAGCAGCTCGGTCCGGGTGTCCACCGAACTGGTGGCCTCGTCGAGGACCAGCAGCCGAGGGCGGGCCAGGATGGCCCGGGCGATCGTGATGAGCTGTTTCTCGCCGGCGCTCACCGCACCACCGTCGTCGCTGACCACCGTGTCGTATCCGTCGGGCAGCGTCTGCACGAAGCGGTCGACGTGCGCCGCCCGCGCCGCGGCCAGCATGTCGTCGTGGCTGGCGCCGGGCCGGCCGTAGGTGATGTTCTCCGCGATGGTCCCGGTGAACAGCCAGGTGTCCTGCAGTACCATTCCGATCTGGGTGCGCAGCGAGTGCCGGCCCACGGTGGTGGTGTCCACGCCGTCGATCAGGATCCGGCCGCCGTCCAGCTCGTAGAACCGCATCAGCAGGTTGACGACCGTGGTCTTCCCGGCGCCGGTCGGCCCGACGATCGCGACCGTCTGGCCGGGCTCGGCGATCAGCGAAAGATGTTCGATCACAGGGGAACCCGGCACGTAGCTGAAGGTGACGTCGTCGAACTCCACCCGGGGAGGGCCCGCGCCGACGGGCAGCTCACGAGGCGGCTCGGCCGACTGTTCGGGTTCGTCGAGGAACTCGAAGACCCGCTCGGCACTGGCCACTCCGGACTGCAATGTGTTGTACATCCCGGCGATCTGGGTCAGCGGCTGGTTGAACTGGCGGACGTACTGGATGAACGCCTGGATCGCGCCCAGCGTGATCTGACCGGTCGCGACGTGCAGGCCGCCGACCACCGCGACCCCCACGTAACCCAGGTTGCCGACGAACATCGTCGCCGGGCCGACCAATCCGGAGAAGAACTGCGCGCCGAACGCGGAATGGAACACATCGTCGTTGAGGCCCGCGAACTTCTCCCGCGCCGCGGTCCGATGGCCGAACGTCCGAACCACGGTGAATCCGCTGTAGGTCTCCTCGATGTGGGCGTTGAGCCGGCCCGTGTTGCGCCATTGCGCGACGAACATCTTCTGCGACCGGCGGGTGATCACCCGGGTGATCCACAGCGACACCGGCACGGTGACCACCGCGATCAGCGTCAGCAGGGGAGAAATGCTCAGCATCATCCCCAGCACGGCGACCACTGTCAGGACCGACGTCAGCAATTGGCTGATCGTCATCGACACCGAGGTCTGGATGTTGTCGACGTCGTTGGTGACCCGGCTGAGCAGTTCGCCGCGCTGACGGTTGTCGAAGTGCGCCAACGGGAGTCGATGAACCTTGTCCTCGACATCGGCGCGCAGCGTGAGCATGGTGCGTTTGACGGCGACGTTGAGTAGTCGCGCCTGCAGCCACACCAGCAGCGCGGCAACGAGATACAGGCCGAGCGCCAGCAACAGGGTGCGTCCGACGGCGCCGAAATCCACGCCGTGGCCGGGGATCACGTTCATGCCGGACAACAGATCGGCGAACGTGTTGTCGCCGCGGGCACGGGCCGCGGCGATGGCCTGCTCCTTGCTGAGGCCGGCGGGCAACTGCCGGCCGATCACACCGTTGAACAGCAGATCGGTCGCATGGCCCAGGATCCGCGGCCCGACCACTCCGATCCCGATGCCCAGCACCGCCAGGACCACCACGGTCAGGGTTGGTCCGCGCTGCGGGGTGAGTCGGCGCAGCAGGCGCCCCACGCTGCCCCGGAAGTCCCGGGACCGCTGCGCCGGCGCCTGTTGCATGCGCAGCGCACCGCGCATCGGTCCGCTCATGAGGCACTCACCGATTGCGACTCGGCGAACTGGGCGTAGGCCGGGCACTCGTCCAGCAGCGTCGCGTGATCGCCGCGTCCCACCACCCGGCCGGTGTCCAGGACGATCACCTGTTCGGCGTGCATCACCGTCGAAATACGTTGAGCCACAATGATAACTGCCGAATCAGCAGCCACCTGCCGCAGGTTGGCGCGCACGGCGGCATCGGTGTGCACGTCGAGCGCGGACAGCGCGTCGTCGAACAGGTACACCGACGGGCGTCGGATCACCGCGCGGGCGATCGCCAGCCGCTGACGCTGACCGCCGGAGAAGTTGGCACCGCCCTGGGCCACCCGCATTCCCAGGCCGTCGGGGTGCGCGCGGACGAAATCGTCGGCGCGGGCAACCCGCAGCGCCTCCCACATCTGGTCGTCCGTCGCCCCCGCGAGCCCGTAGCGCAGGTTGTCGGCCACCGTGCCGGAGAACAGGTATCCGCGTTGGGGGACCAGACCGATCCCCGTCCACAGCTCTTCGGTCGCCTGGTCGCGAACGTCGACACCGTCCACCAGGACCACGCCGTCGGTCACGTCGTAGAGCCGGCAGATCAACGACACCAACGTCGACTTGCCCGATCCGGTGCTGCCCACGATGGCCGTGGTGGTCCCGGGCCGAGCTGTGAACGAGACATCCTGCAGCACCGGCTTTTCCGCGCCCGGATACCGGAAACCGGCCCCGCGCAATTCGACCAGGCCCGCGCGTGGGCCGCGGGGTTCGACCGGCGCGACCGGGTCGGCGATCGCCGCCGGGGTGGACAGCACCTCGGTGATCCGTTCGGCGCAGGCCGAGGCCCGCGGCAGCATCACGAAGAAGATCGTCGCCATCAGGACAGACATCAGGATCAACATGAAATACGAGAGGAATGCGATCAGGGAGCCCACCTGCATATGGCCGGCGTCGATTCGCTTGCCGCCGAACCAGATCAGCGCCACCGACGAGATGTTGATGGTCAGCGTGGTCGCCGGCAGCATCAGGGCCTGCCAGCGGCCCGCTTCCAGCGCGGTGTCGGCCAAGTCGGTGTTGGCGACGCGAAACCGGTCCCGTTCGACCGATTCGCGGGCGAACGCGCGGATCACCCGAATCCCGGAAAGCTGTTCGCGCAGTACCCGGTTCACGCCGTCGATCAGCTGCTGCATCCGGCGGAAGATCGGCAGCATGCGGCGGATGATCAGGCCGTTGGCCACCGCCAGCACCGGCACGCTGATCACCAGCAGCCAGGACAGTCCGGCGTCCTGGTGGACCGCCATCACGATTCCGCCCACGCACATGATCGGCGCCGTCACCAGCATGGTGAACGTCATCTGCACCAGCATCTGGATCTGCTGGACGTCGTTGGTGCTGCGGGTCAGCAGCGTGGCGGGGCCGAACCGGGTGGTCTCGTGTTCGGAGAACGTCGTGATGTGGTGGAACATCGCCGCCCGGGCGTCGCGCCCGAAACCCAGCCCGGCCCGCGACCCGAAGTAGACCGCGCCGATCGCGCACGCCACCTGCAGCGCGGTGACGGCCAGCATCACGCCGCCCAGTCGCACGATGGTTCCGGTGTCGCCACGGGCCACGCCGTCGTCGATGATCCTGGCGTTCACGGTCGGCAGGTACAGCGAGGCCAGCGTGCTGATCGTCTGTAGCAGCATCACCATCGCGACCAGACCCCGGTACGGCCGCACGTACTTTCGCAGCAGTGCCAGGAGCATCCCGCTACTTTCGCACATCACCAGACGTCAACAAAAGTGCAGGTCAATAGGCGTGTCGACGCTTCACCGCAGATGCTGCCGCTACAGTGCATGCTGTGACGAGCAACGGGTGTGCGGACCGGTGAACCGCAACGTCAGAGCGCTCACGCTGCGCGTGTTCGCTGCCGTCGTCGTCCTCACCGGGATGTCGGCCGTTGCCGCATGTTCCGATTCGGGCTCCTCGGGGCCGGGGCCCAGCGGGCCGTCGGGACCGGCGCCCAGCGCGGACGCCAAGCATGGGCCGATGTTCCCCGAATGCGGCGGGGTGAGCGATCAGACCGTTCAGCAGCTGACCCAGGTGAGCGGACTGGTGAACACCGCCAAGAACTCTGTCGGCTGCCAGTGGCTCGTCAACGGCGGCATCGTCGGCCCCAGCTTCTCCTTCACCTGGTTCCGCGGCAGCCCCATCGGCCGGGAGCGCAAGACCGAGGAACTGTCCCGGACCAGGGTCGACGACATCAACATCGACGGCCACAGCGGGTTCGTCGCGGTCGGTACCGATCCGACGCTGGGCGACAACCTCTGCGAGGTCGGTATCCAGTTCGACGACGACTTCATCGAGTGGTCGGTCAGCTTCGCCCAGCAGGGCTTCCCGCCGCCCTGCGACGTGGCCAAGCAGCTGGCCACCCAATCGATCAGGAACATCAAATGAGCACTCGGCGCCTCGTGGCGGGCGCGGTCCTGGTCGTCGCGACGGCCGCCGCCATCACCGGATGTTCGAACGTGGTCGACGGCACGGCCGCCCGCGAGGGTGCCGGGCCGCGCAACAACGACTCCCAGCAGACCTACCCGAATCTCCTCAAGGAATGCGACGTCCTGACCGCCGACGTGATCGCCAAGACCGTGGGCGCCGATCCGGCCGACATCCAGAGCACGTTCGTCGGCGCGGTGTGCCGCTGGCAGGCGGCCAATCCCGGCGGTCTGGTCGACATCACCCGGTTCTGGTTCGAGCAGGGCAGCCTGGACAACGAGAAGAAGGTTGCCGCGGCGTTGAACTACCAGGTGGAGACCAAGAACATCGCTGGTGTGCCGTCCATCCTCATGCACTCCGGCGACGCCTGCGGCGTGGCCAGCGACGCCGGCGGTGTCGTGGGCTGGTGGGTCAACCCGCAGGCCCCGGGGATCGACGCCTGCGGAATGGCCACCAAGCTCATGGAGCTGACACTGGCCACCAGCTCCTGACCATTTCCCCGGCGAGTGTGCGCGTCGGTCCGCGACTCGCCGCTTCGCCGCGAACTTCTGTGCACCCTGGCGGGTCTACCGGGGCACGTGGAACGTCGTGAGCATCGCGCCGCCGAGTTCGAGCGAGTGCCACGGTCGGGACATCCGTAACACGGCCATCGCCGACGTCGGGTACTTCATCATGATCCGCTCGATCGCCGCCGGGTTGCTGCCATCGACGCCCGCCAGGCCCAGGGCCAACTGCGACATCGCCGGCTCGTGGCCGACCACCAACAGACTGCGGACGTTGGCGTCGACGCGGTTGATCTCGTCGATGATCGCGCCCGGGGTCGCGCCGTAGATCCGGTCGAGGAACTCGGTGGGCGCGTCGATCCCGGTGCGCGCCAGGGTCTGGCGGGTCCGGGTGGCCGTCGAGCACAACACCGAATCGATGGACGGCTCGATGGCCCCGGCGCCCCCCGACCGCAGCCAGTCGCCGGCCAGGCCCGCCTCGCGTTCACCGCGCGGCGCCAGGGGCCGCTCGTGGTCGCCGACCCCCGGTGGGTAGTCGGACTTCGCGTGCCGCAGCAGCACCAGGACACGTTGATCATCAGTCACGCGTGCACCGTATCGCTCCATGCCGAGCGGCATCCCCGAACTTGTCGGTACCCCGCCATAGACTCGCACTCGACCACGAACCAGGCGTCACGAACAGGGGAAACACGATGCGGTTCATCCACACCGCCGACTGGCAACTCGGCATGACGCGGCACTTCCTGCAGGGCGAGGCGCAGCCGCGCTACGCTGCCGCCCGGCGCGACGCGGTGGCCGGCCTGGGTGCCGTCGCGGCGGAGTCGGGCGCGGAGTTCGTGGTGGTCGCCGGCGACGTGTTCGAGGACAACCAGCTCGACCCGCGTGTCGTCAGCCAGTCGCTGGAAGCCATGCGCGCCATCGACATTCCGGTGTACCTGCTGCCCGGCAACCACGATCCCCTCGACGCGGCGTCGGTGTTCACCAGCGCCCTGTTCGTGGCCGAGTGCCCGCCCAACGTCACCGTGCTGGACCGGGCCGGTGTGTACGACGTCCGGCCCGGACTGCAGATCGTCGCGGCGCCGTGGCGGTCGAAGCGGCCCACCACCGACCTGGCCGCCGAGGCGCTCGCGGACCTGCCGGCCGACGGCACCATCCGGGTGCTGGTCGCGCACGGCGCGGTCGACACCCTCGACCCCGATCCCACCCGGCCGTCGACCATCCGGCTGACGGCGCTGCGCGACGCCCTGGACCGCGGTGCCGTGCACTATGTGGCCTTGGGGGACAGGCATTCCCGAACCCGGGTGGGTGACTGCGGGCGCATCTGGTACTCCGGCTCACCCGAGGTCACCAACTATGACGACATCGAATCCGATCCCGGTCATGTGCTGGTGGTCGACATCGACGACGGCGGCCGGGCCCACGTCGATGCCCGCCGGGTCGGACGCTGGCGGTTCACCACGCTGCGTACGCAGCTCGACAATGACCGCGACGTCGCCGACCTGGACATGAACCTCGACCTCATACCGGACAAGGACCGCACCGTCGTGCAACTGGTGCTCACCGGCACGCTGTCGGTCACCGACCGGGCCGCCCTGGACGCCCACCTGGACAAGTACTCCCGGTTGTTCGCGTGGATCGGGTTGTGGGACAGGCATTGTGACCTGGCAGTGGTGCCCGACGACGCGGAATTCTGCGATCTGGGCATCGGCGGGTTCGCTGCCTCGGCGGTCGCCGAGCTGGTGGCCACGGCGCGGTCCGATGACGCTGCCTCCGAGCAGGCGGCGCTGGCCGCGCAGGGCGCCCTGGCGTTGCTACTGCGGTTGGCCGCGCCCCGAAGCGGTGCCGCATGAGGCTGCACCGGCTGGTCCTGACGAACTACCGGGGCATCGCGCACCGCGAGATCGAGTTCCCCGATCGGGGTGTCACGGTGGTCAGCGGCCCCAACGAGGTCGGGAAATCCTCGTTGATCGAGGCGCTCGATCTGCTCCTCGAGTCCAAGGATCGATCCGCGAAGAAGGACGTCAAGCAGATCAAGCCCACCCACGCCGACGTCGGCTCGGAGG
>JAKIXW010000007.1:0-31969 GCA_022708865.1 Acidobacteriota bacterium | reverse complement strand
CACCGCCGAAATCAGCACGGGCCGCTACCGATTCGTCTATCGCAAGCGCTTCCACAAGAAGTGCGAGACCGAACTGACCATCATCGCGCCGCAGCGCGAACAGATCACCGGCGATGAGGCGCACGACCGGGTGCGCTCGATGCTCGCCGAGACGGTCGACACCGGCCTGTGGCAGGCCCAACGGGTATTGCAGGCCGCCTCGACGGCCGCGGTGGACCTGTCGGGGTGTGATGCACTGTCGCGAGCGCTGGACATCGCCGCCGGCGACGCCGACGACCTCGCGGGCCTGTCCGGCAGTGACCCGTTGCTGATCGAGCGGATCGACACCGAATTCGGTCGCTACTTCACCGCGACCGGCCGGCCGACGGGGGAGTGGGCGGCGGTCCGGGCCGCCGTGGATGCCGCCGCCGCCGGCGTCGCCGAATGCGAGACGGCCGTCGCCGAGGTGGATGCCCGGGTTCGCCGGCACGCCGAACTGGCCGCCGAGCTGGCCGAATTGGAGAACGGCCGAGCCGCTCTCACCGCGCGGCTGGCCGCCGCGGAGGCCGCCGACACGGCGATCACCGCCCTGGCCGACGAACTCCGGACCGAGGAGAACGCGGCAGCCGCCGCGGTCGCCACCAGCGCCCACGCTGCTGCCGCGCACAAGGACCGGCTCCGCCTGCGCGCCGAGGTGAACACCCGCGCCGAGGAAGTCCTCGTCACCGACACCGCCGCCGGCCAGGCCGCCGAGGCCGCCGAGTCCGGCGTCCAGGTGCTCGCCGAGGCCGAACGACTGGCCGCCGATGCGGCGGCAGTGCTGCAACAGGGCCTGTCCCGGGCCGAGACCGCTCGGCGCGCGTTGGCCGAACTCGCCGCCCGGGAGGAAGCCGATCGCCTCGCGCCCCGGCTCGCAGCAATCGACACCGCCGAGTCTGCCCTGAACCAGGTGGCCGTTCGGTTACGCGACATTCCGTTGACCGAAAAGGCATTCCGTGCCATCGAGGAAGCCTCGGCCGACGTCGGGCTGGCCGAAGCGAAGGCGGCATTGTCGGCCCCGCAGGTGCGGTTCACCGCGGAGTCCGGGGTCGATCTGCTCATCGGCGGTCGGCGAATCACTTTGGCGGCCGGGCAGTCCCATACTGTGACCGTCGCGGATGATACGGAAATCGCGTTACCCGGGGTCGGCTCGCTGTCGGTGGTTCCCGGCGACGACACGCATGCCCGGCTCGTCGCGGCGCGCCGGCAGCTGGCCGAAGCCCTGGCCGGCCCCGGTGTGGCCGACCTCGCGGAGGCCCGCCAGCTCGACGCCACCCGACGGGAACTGCTGAGCCAACGCGACCACCTCACGGGAACGCTCACCGGGCTGCTGGGCGGCGACAGCGCCGCGGCGTTGCGCGATCGCTTGGAAACCCTGCGGGCAGAGTTGACCGATGGCGATCCGGTCGACCCGACCGCGGTGCGGTCGGAGGCAGCGGCCGCCGAAGCCGCGTGGGGCCTGGCGGCCGAGGCCGACGAGACACAACGAAAACTGGTGGTTGCCGCTGCCAAGCAGGATACCGAGAGACGTTTGGCGGCAACGGCTCTGCGGGAGAAGGCAGCGGCCGCGCGGCGCGAGCATGCCGCCGCCGTCGACCGGCTGGCCGCTCAGCACGCCGAGATCTCCGACGATGATCTCGCGGTGCGCGCCCAGGCGAGCGCCGATGAGGCACAGTGCATCGCCGCGCGGGTCGACGCCGTTCGGGCGCGGATGGCCCAGGCCGACCCGCCGACCGTGGCCGCGGAGCTGAGCGCGGCCCGCGCCGACGTCACGGATTTCACGCGCCGGCACGGCGGCATCGAGCGGGACCTGCACGACATCGAGGTCGAGTTGACGGTCATCGGGACCGAAGGGCGCCGGGGCCGGCTGGATGCGGCCAGGGTCCGTCATGAGCACGCGGTGACCGAACATGACCGCGTGCGGCGCCGGGCCGATGCTGCCCGGACGCTGCGCGACGTGATGGGCCGGCACCGGGACACCACCCGGCAGCGTTACGTCCAGCCGTTCCGGGACGAGCTGGAACGTCTGGGCCGCATCGTGTTCGGGCCCACCTTCGAGGTCGAGATCGACAGCGATCTGCAGATCCGGAACCGGACCCTCGACGGTCGTACCGTGCCGTTCGACTCACTGTCCGGCGGCGCGCGAGAACAGCTCGGGATCCTGGCCCGGCTGGCGGTGGCCGCCCTGGTCGACACGCAGGACGCCGTGCCGGTGATGATCGACGACGCGCTGGGGTTCAGCGATCCTGACCGCCTCGCCCGGATGGGCGCCGTCTTCGACACGGTCGGCGCCGACGGCCAGGTGATCGTGCTGACCTGTGCGGCCGATCGCTATCGCGGGGTGTCCACGGCGCACACCGTCGAGTTGTCGGTCAGCTGACCGCCCGGATCCGCGGCGCGGACCCGAAATCGGCCGGCGTCACCGCGGGCAGTCCGAGATGCTGCCGCAACGTGGAGCCGGTGTACTCGGTGCGGAACAGCTTGCGGCGCTGCAACTCCGCTACCACGGCGTCGACGAAGTCGTTGACGGTGCCCGGTGTCGACGCCGCCGACACCATGAAGCCGTCGGCTTCGGCCGCAGTGCCGGGGAGCAGTGCGGTGGAGACCGGTGCCTGGGTCATGTCTCCGGTTCTACCGAAGGGCTCGGCGCCGATCGCCGCTTTGGATCAGGACGAACCTGAGCGACGGTGCGTGACGAACCGCCTGGCCGCAGCGTGTCGTGGACCGACACGCACGCTCGCCGGAGAAGCCGCGTCAGTCCTTGAAGTAGACGATCTGCTGGGTGGAGGCCAGCAGGGTGCCGTCGCGACCGAACAGTTCGGCGGTCTGGCCGAAATAGCCCAGCGAGAACCGGTTTGCCCGCGCCGTGCCCAGGATGAAGTCGTGGCCCTGTGCGTCGACCTCGTGTTGATCGGCGTGGAAGTAGATGTTCATCGAGATGGTCCCGGCGGGCACGACGCGACCGAGTCGTCGGTAGATGCGCGGGTAGAACAGGTCGCACATCGCGGTCAGGGCGGGGAAGTCCAACGGGCGCGGCGGGGTGTTGCGCATCCACAGCGTGGTCGTCGACGACGGGTCGGGGCCGGTGTCGGGCTGCGGCACCTCTCCGTCGAGGAACACCATCTCGTAGTTACGCGTCCAGTGCACCCGGGGCGGAAAGCCTGGTACTGCAACATCTTCCGGCGCCGGGACCACGGGCATCACGGCCTCGTCGGCCGCCCAGGTCTCGCGGCGGAGCCCGAACAGGGCGGTGGCGGTGGTCTTGGTCTCGCCGCCCTGGATCAGTTCGATGATCCAGTGCTGATTCGACCGGTTGGTCCGGGCGGCCCGCAGCACGATGTCGAAGTCGCCGTCGGCGATGGGCGCGGCGAAATTGACCGTGAGGGCCACCGGCTGGCCGTGGCAGTCGGGCTGGACCTGCACCGCGTGTAGCAGGGTGGCAGCGGTGATCCCGCCGAACGGTCCGACCATGTTGGCCCATTCGGGCACCGTGCGGCCGCGCATGCGACCGGGCTCCACCGGCTCGAGTGCGATGCCGGTGTCGAAGGCGCTGGTCATCTGTTCTCCTCGGCGCGGTGGAGCTGGTCGACGGCGCTGTCGACCAGCGTCGTGATGACCTCGGTGGGACTGAGGTCGGCCAGCCACATTGACGGTGCGTCGGTGCGGTTGAGCATGGCGACGCCGTGCAGGGCGGTGGACAGTGCGGCGGCGATGCGCGGCAACTCGGCCGGTGCCGGCTGCTCGGGGTGTACCCGGCAGTTGGCCAGGCCCCGGGTCACCACACCGAGTGCCTCGGCGGCGGAGGGCGTCAACGCGGCCGCGCGCGTCATCATGGCGTACCGCTGGGGGTGACGCTGGGCGAACGCCACGTAGGTGGTGCAGCCGCGGTGCAACCGGTCCCGGGGATCGGCGCCGTCCGCCGCCGCGGCGTGGATCTCGTCGACGACGTCGTGCCAGGCGCGTTCGGCGAGGGCCGCCACGATGGCGTCGCGGTCGGGGAAGTGCGCATAGATGGCCGGCGCGGTGATGCCGGCGGCGCACGCGATGCCGCGCAACGTCAGATCGGACTCGTTGTCGACGGCATCCATCAGGTCGGTGGCCGCGGTCAGAATCTCGTCCCGCAGCAGTACGCCGCTGCCGCGGGCATTGCGTCGGCGAGTCGATACGGGCACGAGACATCACTTTACATCCGTAAATAAACGTTCGTAAACCTGGGTCGGTGCGGCACAATGGGGCGCGATGAGGTGGACGCCCCGATCCCGGTTGCTGGAGGCCCGATTGGCGGCCCAGTCCGGCGTCCGGTCGATCCGCCGACCGATCACCCCCGACGGAGCGCGGCAGTTCGACCTGCACTACGTGCGCACCGGTCCGCCGTCGCCGCACCCGGTGCTCGTCATTCCCGGCGGCCCGGGCATCGCGTCGATCCAGACGTACCGCGCCATGCGCAAGCACGCGAGCGCCCTCGGTCTGGACATCCTGATGATGGAGCACCGTGGCGTGGGCATGTCGCGGCATGACGACGACGGCCACGATCTGCCCGCCGCCGCGATCACCATCGACCAGGTGGTGGACGACCTGAACGCGGTGCTCGACGATGTCGGCGCCGAGCGCGCCGTCGTCTACGGCTCCTCGTACGGGACCTACCTGGCGGCCGGGCTCGGGGTCCGGTACCCCGGGCGGATCCACGCCATGGTGCTGGACTCCCCGGTGCTCTCGGCGCGCGACATCGAGGACATTCGCAGTGCCGTCCGCGGGCTGCTGCTCGACGGCTATCGAACCGGCAGCGCGGATGTCGCCGAGAAGGTGCGCCGACTGGTCAGCGGCGGCGCATTCGACTCGCTGTCCGGCGAGGTCGCCGCGACCGCCTACGCCATCGGTGGCCTGCCGCTGTTGTCCCGGCTGCTCGATCTGCTGCTGGCCGGGCACACCCTGCTGTGGCGGGCCATGACCCAGCTCGGCACCCTGTCATTGCGAAACATTCCGTACCACAACGAAGTCGACCTGGTGGGCCGCATCGCATTCCGCGAACTCGACTACGCGGGTCAGCCGGACGGGCTGCCGCTGGATCCGTCCGAGGCGCTGCTCAAGGTGGCCGATCAGATCCCCGGGCCCACGCCCGCCTTCGAGGGCGAGCCCTATGACCTGGTTGCCGAAATGCCGCGGTTCGACTGGCACACCGTGGTGGTCTCCGGGCAACGCGATCTGACCACTCCGCCGGCGGTCGCCGCGCGGGTGGCCGAGCTGATCCCCGATGCGGTGCTGGTCGAACTCCGAACCGCGGCGCACAGCATCCTGGACACCCGCGAAGCGGCCGCGCTGCAGATCATCCGGTCGGTGGTCGACGGGCATGCCGGCGAGTTGGCTTCGCGTGCCGGCGAACTCGACGACATGCCCGGGAACGCATCGGTCCGGCTGCTGGTGGCATTCATCGAGGCGGCCGCCGCGGTGGAGAAGCGGGTCCCGGGCGCGAAACCGATCGCCTGAAAGTTACCGCGTGAAGCCAACTTTGGTGTAGTCGAGGTCACCGATGCCGGCCGGGCCGAAATTGGCCAGTGTGCTGCGGACGCCGACGTTGCCGGGTGACTGCGTCAACGGCAGCGAAAAGCCTTCGGCCCACAGCATCTGGTCGAGGTCGTTGGCCAGCGTCCGCGCGCTGTCCTGATCGAGCTCGTCGAGCACCGCTTCGATCTTCGCGTCGATCTCCGGCGAGCCGATCTTGCCGAAGTTGCTGTCCCCGCCCGAGGCGAAGATCTGGGTCAGGCCGCCCAGCGGGAACGCGTCGCCGACCCAACTGAACTGGGCGATGTCGAAATCGCCGGTGTTGATGTACTGGCTGAAGAAGTTGTTGCCCGGCTTGGCATCCAGGACCAATTTGACCCCGATCTGGGCCAGATTGTTCTGGGCGATCTGGCCGAACTGCCGCGTGCTCTGCGCGTCGTACAGCACGTCGCGGATCACCAGCTGCTTACCGTCCTTCTCGCGGAACTCGCCGTTGAGTTTCCAGCCCAGCGCGTCGAGTTCGGTCTTGGCCTTCTCCGGGTCGAAGGCCACCACCGCGCTGTTGTCCTGATAACCCTTCTGGCCGGCGACGAAGATGTGATTGTTCAGGGGCACCGGCTTGTCGACCAGCCCGCGCTGGGTCACGTCGGCGATGGCCTGCCGGTCGATGCCCTTGGCGATCGCGAGCCGAAGGGCCTTGTCCGCCAGGATCGAACCAGGCGCACCGTTGAAGGTGAAGTGGTACCAGCTGGCGCCCGGTGCCCGGCGGATGCTGATGCCCGGGGTGTTGCGGGCGATGGTCAGCTCGTCCAGCGAGGCCAGCCCGGCGGCGTCGATCGTGTTGTTCTGCAACGCCGGGATCAGTGCGGCGTCGTCGAGCACCAGGTAGGTCAGTGAGTCGAGCACCGGTGTTGCACCCCACCATTTCGGGTTGCGGGCCAACGTGATTCGTTGGGCGGTGCGGTCCAGATTGGTCACCACGAAGGGGCCGGCCGACGGCGGGGGACCGTTGAGGAAGCCCTTGTTGAAGGCCTCCGGGGTGGCGGTCATGACCTTCGGGCAGAGCATGCCGTTGCCCGCGAACATGCCGCGCCACTCCGAATAGGGCTTCGCGAAGGTGACGACGGCCTGACGGTCGTCGATGCCGCGCGTCACCGACCCGACCCGGTCGGCGCCGGACGGGCCGGCGATCAGGAACGCCTTGTCCTTACCGCTGGTGGCGTTGATCTGACTGGCGATGTCCTCCCACGTGATCGGGGTGCCATCCGACCACACTGCCTTCGGGTTGATCGTGTACGTCACCACCTGCGGGCTGGTGGACGTCAACTCGACGCTGGTGAAGTAGTCGGTGTTGACCGCCGTCGTGCCGTCGGGGGCGACCCGGAAGGCGCGCGGCATCGTCCACTTGAGCAGGTTGCCGTAGTCGGCCAGGTTGCCATCGATATGCAGGTTGTTGAAGTTCGACGGGAACGACGTCAGCGCCAAGCGCAGGGTGCCGCCCTGTTTCAGGTTCGCCGGGTCCTGCGGGTTGGTGTCACTGGTGGTGCCGACCTCGGCGTTGCCGCCCGCCGACGGCGGGGTGTGGCCGCCGGAGCAGCCGGCCACAAAGGCCATGGCGATCAGCAATACGAGGGACAGCAGGCGGCGCTTCATGAACACCGATGTTAACGGCGTGGTTATGCGTCCCCGTGGAACCGACCCGGAACCGCGGCCAGCAACCGGCGGGTGTATTCGTCCTGCGGGTGCGCGAAGACCTGGTCGGCCGGTCCCTGCTCGACGATGACGCCCTTGTGCATCACCGCGACGTGCTGCGCCAGGTGCTTGACCACCGACAGGTCGTGGCTGACGAACAGGTACGACAGGCCGAGCTCGTCCTGCAGGTCCAACAGCAGGTTGATGATGCCGGCCTGGATCGAGACGTCGAGCGCCGACACCGGCTCGTCGAGGGCCAGGATCTTCGGTTCGGTGGCCAGTGCCCGCGCGATGCCGATCCGCTGCTTCTGGCCGCCGGAGAACTCGGCCGGGTAGCGCGCCGCATCGGCGTGCCGCAGCCCGACGGTGTCCAGCAGTTCGGATACCCGCGCGGTGACGACGGCCTTGTCGGAACCGTTGGCCTGCAACGGTTCTGCCAGGATGTCGAACACCGGCAGCCGGGGATCCAGCGAGGCGACCGGATCCTGGAACACCACCTGCAGGTCGCCGCGCAACCCGCGCCGGCCCGCGCGGTCCAGGGTGGCGACGTCGGTGCCGAGCACCGCGATGCTGCCGCTCTGCGGTGCCTTCAGCTCGAGGACCTCGTGCAACGTGGTCGACTTGCCCGAGCCGGACTCGCCAACGATGCCCAGCGTCTGGCCACGGTGCAGGTCGAAGCTGACGCCGTCGACGGCGCAGACCTCGCCGATGCGGCGGCGGAACACGACCCCCTTGGTCAACTCGAACGTCTTCACCAGATCGCGCACCGCGACCACGATGTGTTCGGAAACCGGACCCGATGAACGTGGCACTGTGGTCGACACGCCGTAGATGTCGGCGGCGCTGCGGCCGTGGACCTCGTCGCTGCGGATGCACGCCACGCTGTGCTGATCGGCCACTGGCACCAGCGGTGGCTCGACGGTCCGGCAGTCGTCGATCACCAGCGGGCAGCGGGGCGCGAACGGGCAGCCCGGATCCAGGGCGTTCAGCGCGGGCGGCGACCCGGGGATCGGCACCAGCCGGGTGCCCTGCGGGGCGTCGAGCCGCGGTGAGGATCCCAGAAGCCCTGCGGTGTAAGGCATTCGGCGATCCGCATTGAGCGCGGTCACGGAAGCCACTTCAACGGCCCGACCGGCGTACATCACGACGGCGCGATCGGCGAACTCGGCCACGACACCCAGATCGTGGGTGATGATCAGCACCCCGGCTCCGGTGACGTCGCGGGCGGTCCGCAGAACGTCGAGGATCTGGGCCTGCACGGTGACGTCCAGCGCGGTGGTCGGTTCGTCGCAGATCAGCAGGTCGGGATCGTTGGCGATCGCGATCGCGATGACCACCCGCTGGCGTTCGCCACCGGACAGTTCATGCGGGAAGGCCCGGGCGCGCCGTTCGGCCTGGTTGATGCCGACGAGCTCGAGCAGTTCGATCGCCCGCCGCCGAGCGGCGGCGCGTCCGGTCGCCGGGTGGTGCACGGTGATGGCCTCGGCGATCTGGTCGCCCACGGTGTAGACCGGCGTCAGCGCCGACATCGGGTCCTGGAACACCGTGCCGATCTTCGCGCCCCGGATGCGGGAGAGTTCCGGATCGGACCTGCCCAGCAGCTCCTCGCCGTGCAGCTGTACCGATCCCGACACGGTGGCGTACTCCGGCAGCAGCCCGACGACGGCCATCGCCGTGGCCGACTTGCCCGAACCGGATTCGCCGACCACCGCGACCACTTCGCCCGGATCGACGTGCAGATCGACGCCCCGGACGGCGTGCACCGGCGCGTCGTCGGTGGGGAACGTGACGTGCAGATCGGTCACCCGCAGCAGGCTCACCGGCCACCCCGCAACTGCCGCAGGGTGGCCGATCCGGGGTCGACGGCGTCGCGCAGTCCGTCACCGATCAGGTTGGCGCACAACACGATCGTCACGAGTACACCGGCGGGGAACAGGAACACCCACGGGAACGTGGTGACCGATTTGGTGCCGTCGGCGATCAGCGTGCCCAGCGACACGTCGGGCGGTTGCACGCCGAAACCGAGGAAGCTGAGCCCGGTTTCGGCCAGGATGGCCAGGCCGACATTCAGCGCGGTGTCGATGATCAGGATCGACGCGACGTTCGGCAGGATGTGCCGGGCGATGATTCGCCAGCTGGGCACACCCATATATCTTGCGGCGCGGACGAATTCGCGGTCCCGCAGGCTCAGCGTCATCCCGCGCACCATGCGTGAGCTGATCATCCAGCTGAACAGTGACAGCAGCACGATCAGCAGCAGCACGCTGCCGTTCTGTTTGACGCGCGGGGTCATGATCGCGATCAGGATGAAGCTGGGCACCACCAGCAGCAGATCGACGATCCACATCAGCGCCCGGTCCCGCCAGCCGCCGAAATATCCGGCCACCGATCCGACGGTCGCGGCGATCGCGGTGGAGATCAGCGCGACGCACAGGCCGATGAGCATCGACTTCTGCATGCCGCGCAATGTCATCGCGAACAGGTCCTGCCCCAGCGCATTGGTGCCGAACCAGTGCGACGTACTTGGTGGCTGTTGCAGCGCGTAGTAGTCCAGGTCGGTGTAGGACCACGGCAGCAGCGAGGGGAGCGCGTAGCAGCCAACGAAAAGGAGCGAGAGTACGACGAGTGACACTACCGCCGGACGGTTGCGCCGGAACCGGCGAACCAACAAGGCATTTCGCGATGCGAAGACGGTACTGTTCGTAGGCTCGGTCATGTCACCCGCACCCTCGGGTCGAGCGCGGCGTAGATGACGTCCGCGAGCAGGCCGGCCAGCAGGATCACCGCGCCGGAGAACACCGTAACCGCGGCGATGATATTGGTGTCCTGGGTCGCGATGCCCTGCACCACCCATTCGCCCATGCCGTGCCAGCCGAAGATCTTCTCGACGAACACCGCGCCGGTCACGACACCGGCGACGCCGTAGGCGAACAGCGTCGCCATCGGGATCAGCGCGGTGCGCAGACCGTGTTTGAACAACGCCTGCCGGCGGGTGAGACCCTTGGCGCGCGCGGTCCGGATGAAGTCCTGCCCGAGTACGTCGAGCATCGCGTTGCGCTGATAGCGGCTGTAGCCGGCGATCGCGCCCAGCGCCAGCGTCGTCGTGGGCAGCACGAGGTGCTGCAATCGGTCCACCAGCTGCGCTCCGAAACCCGTCACATCCGGCGAGGTTTCGCCGATGTAGGAGAAGAGCTGCACGCCCAGAAGGGAATTGACCCGGTTGGCGCCCAGGATGAGCAGGCTCGCGATCACGAACGTGGGGGCCGACAGGATCAACAGGGACACCGCGGTGATGAGGCGATCCGACAGTCGGTACTGGCGCACTGCGCTCCACGCTCCGATCAGCACCCCGAGCGTGGCGCCGAGCACACTGCCGATGATCAGCAGCCGCAGGCTCACCCCGATCCGCCGGCCGAGTTCGTCGGCGACGGGCTGGCCGGTGACCGTGGTGCCGAAGTTGCCGTGGATCGCACCGGCCGCCCAGTGCGCGTACCGCAGTGGGATCGGCTTATCGAGATCCAGTTCGGCGGCCTTGGCGTCGATGACCGACTGCGGGGGACGGGGGTTGCGCTGCAGCAGGCTGTCCAGCGGGGTGAACGAAACGGACGTCAGGCTGAACGTCAGGAACGATGCCAGGGCTAGCAGCACGAGGTAGTTCAGCAGCCGGCGCGCCAGGAATCGCGTCATTCGCACAGGGTAGGAGATGGGCCGGGGAGTTTCGTTCAGGCTGCGCGGAGTCGGTGTCCGGGGGCGTCCCCGTGCGTACCGTCGATACTCATGTCTGCCACCGATGAATACCTGGCCAACAACGCGAAATACGCCAAGTCGTTCACGGGTCCGCTGCCGTTGCCGCCCAGCAAGCATGTCGCGGTGGTGGCCTGCATGGATGCCCGGCAGTCGTTGCGGCGCATCGAGGCCAGTCCGTTCGTCACCAAGCACGAGTCCCTGCGCGGCTTCGTCTTCGACGTCGCCACCGGCCGACTCGACGAGATCACGCCCTAACGAATCTCCCGCGAGCGCTCAGCTGCGTACGGCTGAGCGGCCCGAATCTGTACCTGGCTGAGCGCTCGCCAGGGATGTTGGGCAGGGATGTTGGGGTTGACGACGTCCCTGATGGCTGGTTCTATACCCGGTTAGGAATGTAAATCTGGTAAATCTAACCAACTTTACGAGGAAGTAATGACCACAGCTGCGGTGGGCCAACCGGCCGCCGGCCAGTACGAGCTGAGCCACCTGCGCGCGCTCGAGGCCGAGGCCATCCACATCATCCGCGAGGTCGCCGCCGAGTTCGAGCGGCCGGTGCTGCTGTTCTCCGGCGGCAAGGACTCGATCGTCATGCTGCACCTGGCCATCAAGGCGTTCGCGCCCGGCCGGCTGCCGTTCCCCGTCATGCACGTCGACACCGGCCACAACTTCGACGAGGTCATCGCCACCCGCGACGCCCTGGTGGCGCGCTACGGGCTCCGGTTGGTGGTCGCCAGCGTGCAGGAGGACATCGACGCGGGCCGCGTGGTCGACAACGGGCCGTCGCGCAACCCGCTGCAGACCGTCACGCTGCTGCGCGGCATCCGGGAGAACACGTTCGACGCAGCGTTCGGCGGCGCCCGTCGTGACGAGGAGAAGGCCCGCGCCAAGGAGCGGGTGTTCAGCTTCCGCGACGAGTTCGGCCAGTGGGACCCCAAGGCGCAGCGGCCCGAACTGTGGAACCTGTACAACGGGCGGCACCGCAAGGGCGAGCACATCCGGGTGTTCCCGCTGAGCAACTGGACCGAGTACGACATCTGGGCCTACATCGGCGCCGAGACCATCGAGCTGCCGGGCATCTACTACGCCCACACCCGGCCGGTCTTTCAGCGCGACGGCATGCTGCTGGCCGTTCACGAGTTCATGCAGCCGCGCGACGACGAGCCGGTGTTCGAGACCTCGGTGCGGTTTCGCACCGTCGGCGACGTCACCTGCACCGGGTGCGTGGAATCCACCGCGTCCACCGTCGACGAGGTGATCGCCGAGACCGCGGTGTCGCGGCTGACCGAGCGGGGCGCCACCCGCGCCGACGATCGGATCTCCGAGGCCGGCATGGAAGACCGCAAGCGGGAGGGCTACTTCTGATGGGGCGAGCGAAGCGACGGGGGATTGAACCATGACCGCCAACACCACCCTGTTGCGCATCGCGACAGCCGGCAGCGTCGACGACGGCAAGTCCACCCTGATCGGCCGGCTGCTCTATGACTCCAAGGCCGTCATGGAGGATCAGCTGGCCGCCGTCGAGAAGACCTCCGCCGAGCGGGGAAACGACTACACCGACCTGGCGCTGGTGACCGACGGCCTGCGCGCCGAGCGTGAGCAGGGCATCACGATCGACGTGGCGTATCGCTACTTCGCCACGGCCAAAAGGAAATTCATCATCGCCGACACCCCGGGGCACATCCAGTACACCCGCAACATGGTGACCGGAACCTCGACCGCGCAGCTGGCGATCGTGCTCGTCGACGCCCGGCACGGACTGCTCGAGCAGTCCCGCCGGCACGCCTTCCTGGCTTCCTTGCTGGGTGTGCAGCACATCGTGCTGGCCGTCAACAAGATGGACCTGATCGACTGGGACCGTGAGCGTTTCGAGTTCATCCGCGACGAGTTCCATGCGTTCGCGGCCCGTCTCGACATCCACGACGTGACCTCCATCCCGCTCTCGGCGCTCACCGGCGACAACGTCGTCACCAAGTCCGACAAGACCCCGTGGTACGACGGCCCGGCGCTGCTGAGCCATCTCGAGGATGTCTACATCGCCGGCGACCGGAACCTGGTCGACGTGCGGTTCCCGGTGCAGTATGTGATCCGGCCGATGACCCACGAGCATGCCGACCACCGCAGCTACGCCGGCACCGTCGCCTCCGGCGTGATGCGCCCCGGTGACGAGGTGGTGGTGCTTCCGGGCGGAAAGTCCAGCCGCATCACCATCATCGACGGTCCGTCCGGCCCGGTGCAGGAGGCCTTCCCGCCGATGGCGGTGTCGGTCAGCCTGGCCGACGACATCGACATCTCCCGCGGTGACATGTTGGCCCGGCCCAACAACCAGCCGGCAGCTACCACCGAGTTCGACGCCACCGTGTGCTGGATGGCCGACGATGCGGCGCTCGAGCCCGGCCGTGAGTACGTCGTCAAGCACACCACCCGCACCACGCGGGCCCGGGTGGTCGGCCTGGACTACCGGCTCGACGTGAACACCCTGCACCGCGACAAGAGCGCAACGGCGTTGAAGCTCAACGAACTCGGCCGGGTCACGCTGCGTACGCAGGTGCCGCTGCTGCTCGACGAGTATTCGCGCAACTCCGCGACCGGTTCGTTCATCCTGATCGACCCCGACACCAATGTGACGGTGGCCGCCGGCATGGTCCGCGACACCACGCCGGCCGCCACCCGGGTGGCCACGCCGAACACCGTTCGGCATCAGTCGCTGGTGACCGCCGGCGACCGGCTGACCAAGGGGCGCACGCTCTGGTTCACCGGACTGTCCGGCTCGGGCAAGTCGTCGATCGCGGTGCTGGTCGAACAGAAGCTGCTCGAACATGGTTGTCCTGCATACATTCTCGACGGTGACAACCTGCGGCACGGACTCAACGCCGACCTGGGTTTCTCGATGGCCGACCGGGCCGAGAACCTGCGTCGCCTGGCCCACATCGCCACCCTGATGGCCGACGCGGGTCTGACCGTCATGGTGCCGGTGATCAGCCCGCTCGAGGAACACCGCGAGCTGGCCCGCAAGGTGCACGCCGACGCGGGGATCGAATTCCTCGAGGTGTTCGTCGACACCCCGCTCGAAGACTGCGAGAAGCGGGACCCCAAGGGCCTGTACAAGAAGGCCCGGGCCGGGGAGATCACCCACTTCACCGGTATCGACAGCCCCTACCAGCGTCCGAAGAATCCCGACCTGAGGCTGACGCCCGAACACACGCCGGACGATTTGGCGCAACAGGTGGTCGAGTTGCTGGAGCGCGAATCGTGAGCGATCACGAACTGGCGGCCCGCCTGGCCGCCGCCGCGGGAGAGCTGCTGCTCGGGGTACGCTCCGAGCTTGTCGACGCCACCGCCGACGAGCTAAAAGCCGCCGGGGACAAGCGTTCCCATGATTTCCTGATGGTCGCGCTGGCTGCCGAACGGCCCGGCGACGCGGTGATGTCCGAAGAAGCGGTGGAGACCCAGGCGGACCCGGTTAGGTTGACCGCCGATCGGGTCTGGATCGTGGACCCACTGGATGGCACCCGGGAGTTCGCCGAACTCGGCCGCGACGACTGGGCGGTGCATGTTGCCCTGTGGCAGCAGGGCGAACTGGTCGCCGGGGCGGTCGCGCTGCCCGCGCAGGGGGTCACCCTGGCGACGCCGGAGGTGGCCGCGCCGCCCTCGGCGCCGGCGACTCCGCGAATCGTGGTATCGCGGACCCGCCCGCCGGCGATCGCCCTTGCCGTGCGCGACGCCCTGGGTGGCGAGCTGGTCGAAATGGGTTCTGCCGGAGCGAAAGTCGCCTCGGTGGTGCAAGGCATCTCCGATATCTACGTCCACGCCGGTGGTCAGTACGAGTGGGATTCGGCGGCGCCGGTCGCGGTGGCGCGGGCCGCCGGACTGCACACCTCCCGCATCGACGGTTCGCCGCTGGTCTACAACCAGGTGGACGTGAAGCTTCCGGATCTGATCGTCTGCCGGCCCGAGTGCGCCGATGCCGTGCTGGCGGTGACCCGGCAGGCGTAGCTTGGCCGTATGGCCGAGCATCCGACACTGCGCTCCTTGTCCGGACTGTCACCCGCACCCGCGCGCCTGGCTGAATCCGCGCTGATCCTGATCGACTGCCAGAACACCTACACCACCGGTGTGATGGAACTCGACGGCGTGCAGGCGGCGCTGGACGAAGCCGCAACCCTGCTGGAACGGGCCCGGGTGGCCGGGGTGCCGGTGATCCACATCCAGCACGACGAGGGCCCGGGTTCGCCGTATGACGTTCGCGCCGAGATCGGCGCCATCGTCGACCGGGTGGCGCCGCGCGGCGGGGAACCGGTAGTGGTCAAGAACTACCCGAATTCGTTCGTGCTGACCGATCTCGATCAGCTGCTGAAGCAACGCGCCGTCAAGAACCTCGTACTGGCCGGGTTCATGACCCACATGTGTGTGAACTCCACCGCCCGCGGGGCCTTCAATCTGGGTTACGCGCCGACGGTGGTGGCCGCCGCGACCGCTACGCGTCCGCTGCCCGCATTGGGTGCGGAGGTGTCCGCCGCCGTGATGCAATTGGCGAGCCTGGCGGCGCTGGCCGACCTGTTCGCCGTCGTGGTGCCCGACGCGGCGACACTGCCGGACTGACGTTCACATGCATCGGATGCCGATTGCGCTCGCCGGCCTGGCGACAGCTGCCGTGGTGGTGCTCGCCGGTTGCGCGGGCTCGTCCACCACCGGCGCCCCAACCACCACCGACGCACTAACGACAACCGGCACCATGACAACCGGCACCATGACAACCGGCACCATGACAACCGCGCCGGTGAATCCGGCGCTGCAGGCGATCGACCCCGCCCGACTTCACGACGTGGTGCAGAAACTGATCGACCAGATGCGGGTTCCGGGTGCAGTGGTGCAACTGCGCACACCGCAAGGGAATTTCACCGTGGCCGTCGGTACCACCGACCTGGATACGCAGACACCGCCGGCGGCCGATACGCACTTCCGGATCGCGTCTAACACCAAGACGCTGACCGCGGCGCTGATCATGCTGTTGGCCCAGGACGGCAAGCTGCGGCTCACCGATCCGGTCTCGGACTACGTACCAAATGTGCCCAATGGCAACAACATCACCATCGCCCAGTTGCTCGAGATGCGCAGCGGCCTGTCCAACTACACCGCCGATTCGGAATTCGCCGCCACCCTCGACACTGATCCGGCCAAGAACTGGACACCTGACGAGGGGCTGGCGATCGCCTTCCGGCACCCGCCGGAGTTCGCGCCCGGCCAGGAGTACGACTACAACAACACCAACTACGCGCTGCTGGGGCTGGTCGCCGAGAAGGCCGGCGGCCGCCCACTGGCCGACCAGTTCCGGGATCGGTTGTTCGGCCCAGTAGGTCTGCACCAGTCGTCGCTGCCGGCCGCGGCCGATGCTGGCGTCATTCCGGCGCCGTTCTCACACGGATACATGTACGGCGCAACGCGTTACGCGCTCGCCGACGATCCCTATCCCGCCGACCTCCAGGCGGCGGCCCGGTCCGGGGAACTGCGTCCGGTGGACTACACCCAGCAGAACTCGTCGTACGCGACAGCGGCCGGCGGAGCGATCTCCACCGCCGATGATCTGGCGACCTGGATCCACGCGCTGGTCTCCGGTCAGGTGTTCGACGCCGACGTCCAGAAGCAATGGCTGGCCAGTCCGCAGGCCGAGGATCCCGCGGCGCCCGACGGCAAGAAGTACGGCTACGGAATTTCGTATCAGCGGTTCGGTCCGCACGCGGCGATGTACTACCACGGCGGGGAAATGCCCGGCTTCAACTCATTCATGGGTTACGACCCGGACAACGATGTGACGCTGGTGATCTGGACCAACCTGACACTGGACGCCGATGGCAGGACAACGGCCAATGCCATGCTCCCGGCGATCCTCGATGAGATCTACAGCGGTTTGTCGTTGACGTCGAACACGCCGACCACCACGAGATAATCTCGCGTTCAACCACTTTCGTCATCGGTGAGGTGTTCATCCTCGGCGATGAGCTCTGCCGGATGGTGCAGATGGTTGACCTCCGGCGGGCCCGTGCCATCGGACCATGCCAACCGGCCTCCGTCGGTGATCTCGGTGGTGTAGGTGCCATCGGTAGCGGCCTTGTGCGACGGGCCGCAGGCGAAGAAGAGCTTGTCGGCGTCGGTCGGCCCGCCGTTGGTGTGGTCCACCGGGGCGTGATGGACTTCGGAGTGATAACCCGGTTCTGCACAGCGCGGGTGCGTGCAGCCGTGATCCCTTGCGTAGCAAACAATCCGCTGATCCGGGGTGGCCAATCGGTGGCTGCGGCCCAGATACAACGGCCGCGCACTATGGTTCTCGAACACCACCAGGTAGTGGATGGCGCCGTTGGCGGCCATGGTGATCAGGTCGCGCATGGGCAGAGTCGATCCGCCGCCGGTGCGCGCCGGCCCGGGCATCGGCACGGCGGGGTCGGCTACCGCCGCGGCAGCCTGCTCGAGTTCGGCCAGCGTCGTCGTGGTGATGACGGTGACGGGCAGCCCGCGATGGGTGCCGAGGTTTCCTGATGCCAGCGCGGTCCGCATTCCCCACGCGAATGCGTCATGTAGTCGTTGGGATTTGGTCCGGGTGTCCGTCGACGCGTCGACCACGGTGTGCTCGGATTCGGGTAGATGATGGCCCGGCCGCACCGCTGCGGCGACGGCCTCGAAGTAGGCCCGGCCTTCCGGTGTCAGGACGCCGGACAACTTGCTCGTCCCGTCCGGCCGTTGTGGGCCGAGCACCAGGCCACGACGATTCTGCCGATCAACATCGTCGAAGAAGCCCTCGGGATTCAATTCCTCGGCGAGCATGCGTCCAACCACCGTGACAAATTGGTGGTCTTCCGCCCGGGCGTGCCGTACCAAGGTTTTCTCGGCCTTGGCCCGGTTCTCGGCATCAACGATCTTGGGCAGCAGGTCCATTGCCTTGCACACTTCGCGGATGTGGTCCTCGCCCACCTGACCGGCTTCGACGGCCACACCCAACTCAGCCAGTTCGGCGGGTAGCGTCTCGCCATTCAACGAGCGCCTCGGGCAGATCCGGGCAGCCAATTTCATCCGGCGGGTGACCTCGGCGGCGGTGATCCGCAGCCGGTTGCGCAACAGATCACGCACCTTCACCCCCGTCGGCAGGCCCGTGGTGTCTGGACCGTCGGGCGGCTCGGCGATCTGCCCGAACACCCGGTACATCAGTCCGCGGTTCACGCGCTCCTGGGTTTCGAGCCGATCGGCGATTTCGATCCGGAAGGCGTTCCCCACCCCGTCGGTGGAGCATCCCCGTAGCCTCTCGAGTGCTGCATCGATCGCGTCCAACTCCGCACGCACACGGGCGCGTGCCACATCGGGTGGCAGGTAGGTAGGGGACGCGGACATGCCTCCACCGTATTCGCACAATCGTTCGAAGAGATGCGACCTGTGCTGCCGGGATGTCGATCTGTGGACGAAGTCGAAACTGTGCACAGCACACGATTCCTGACTAATCCGGCCCAAAATGACACAATTGAACCCATGCGTATGTCGGCGAAGGCGGAGTATGCCGTCCGAGCCATGGTCCAACTCGCCACCGAAGAGCCTGGCGTGCTGGTCAAGACCGATGACCTGGCCAAGGCCCAGAGCATCCCGCCGCAGTTCCTGGTCGACATCCTCTCGGACTTGCGCACCGATCGGCTGGTGCGTAGCCAGCGCGGACGCGACGGCGGCTATGAACTCGCCCGGCCCGCGGGGCAGATCAGCATCGCCGACGTCCTCCGCTGCATCGACGGTCCGCTGGCCAGCGTCCGTGACATCGGTCTCGGCGACCTGCCGTATTCCGGCCCCACCGCGGCGCTGACCGACGTGTGGCGCGCCCTGCGGGCCAGTATGCGTTCGGTGCTGGAGCGCACCACCTTGGAAGACGTCGCCAAGGGCGAACTACCCGAGCATGTTGCGCAAATGGCCAACGACTACCGCAGTCAGGAGGAGTCGCGGGGTCATTCGGTCGGTTAGTGGTGTCGCGAACGGGCCCCCGAAACCTGGTTGGAACGGAGTGCCCGCGTGGTACGAAGTGCACGTGGCGCTCGACCGGCGTGAACCTCCCTGGGCGATTCGGCCATGACCGCGCTGAGTCGGCGGGCGTTCGCGTTCGGCGCGAGCGCGCTCGTCGCCGCGCCGTTGTTCGGCTGCGGCCGCGGCCGTGAAACCAAAAACGACCACGTGATCGTCGTCGGTGCCGGCATGGCGGGCCTCTCGGCGGCACGTCACCTCGCTGATTCCGGAGTTGCCGTGACGGTTCTCGAGGCCCGTAATCGCATCGGCGGGCGAACGTGGACCGATTCGTCATTGGGGCTGCCGATCGACCTGGGTGCCGCCTGGTTCCACGGCACCAAGGGCAATCCGCTGGTCGAGATCGCCGACCAGATCGGTGCCCGCACGGTCGAAACCGACTTCGAGGATGTCGCGGTGTTCGCCGGCGGCGCACCGGCTGGCGCCGACAAGGTGGATGCGGCGCTGGGCGGCTGGCCCAAGGTCATGGACGAGCTCTACGCCGCGGCCGAAGCAGCCGGCCGGGAGGCGTCGGTGGCCAGTGCGCTGACGAAGCTCGTCGACCTGAACGACCCGTTCGTGCAATGGTGCGTGGCCTCCACGATCAACGCAGAGTACGCCGCTGACCCCACCGAACTCGCCCTGAGATGGTTCGGCCAGGAAGGCCAACTCGATGGGCCCGACGTTCTGCTGCCCGGCGGCTACGTGCAGCTGGTGGACCACCTGGCGGGTGGATTGGCAATACGACTGGACACTGCGGTGAGCCATATTGCGTATGGAGACCAGGGCGTACGGGTCGAGACCTCCAAGGGCGCGGTGGAGGGCGACAGAGTCATCGTGACGGTTCCGTTGGGCGTGTTGAAGGCGGACGTCATCACCTTCGAGCCCCCGCTGCCGGCGGACAAGCGCCAGGCCATCGAGCGGCTGGGGTTCGGCCTGCTCGACAAGGTTGTGGTCAGGTTCGACAAGCCGTTCTGGCCGGTCGAGCGGGACATGATCGGCATCGCCGGCGCGGATCAACCCGTCAGTGATCTGGTGAACGGGCTGCGGTTCACCGACACCCCGTTGCTGGTGGGGCTCAGGGGTGGCTCGAATGCTCGGGTGCGCGAACGCCAGTCCGATGAGCAGACGGTTCGGGAGGTGCTCGCGACGATGAAGGCGCCCGAACCGACCGGCGCCGTCGTAACCCGTTGGGCTGCTGATCCGTTCGCCCGCGGGTCATACAGTTTTCTCGCCGTGGGGTCGAGCCCGGACGATCAGCGCGCGCTGGCCGCGCCGGTTGGCGAGCGGCTTGCCTTCGCCGGCGAAGCAACGCACGAGGAGTTCTGCGCCACCGTTCACGGCGCCTATCTGAGCGGCCTGCGGGAAGCCCAGCGGATAACCGGCTGAGGTGCGCTCCGTCGCATTGTGCACTGGCCATCGAAGAGCCCTGGCGTCCCGGTCAACACCGACGACCTCGCGTCAGTCCTTCGCGTCGTCGGTCACCTCGGTTTTTGGATCGTCTGTAACCATTCCTGTCGGCTGCCCGCAAATGTGACCCACGAAACACCGGGGCGTCTGTGAAGCTATGCCCATGACGGAACGCCAGCAGCATCGTGTCGAGGTGCTGGGCAACATCGGGCCCAACTGGTTCGCCTCGGTGATGGGCACCGGGATCGTCGCCACCGGGGGCGCGACGCTGCCGATCCAACTCCCGGGACTGCGAGTGTTCACCGACATCGTCTGGGTCTTCGCGGCGCTCTTGCTGCTGGTGCTCGGCGCACTGGTGGGCGGCCACTGGCTGCGCAATCCTCGGGTCGCCCGCACGCATGCCCGCAACCCGCAGATGGCGCACTTCTACGGCGCCGCACCGATGGCGCTGCTGACGGTTGCCGCGGGCGCGCTGCTCGTCGGGCATCGGCTGATCGGCGAACGCATCGCCGTCGACGCCGCCTGGGTGCTCTGGACGGCCGGCACCATCGGTGGCCTGTTCACCGCGGTGAGCATCCCCTATCTGATGTTCACCCAGCACAATGTCGAACCCGACTCGGCGTTCGGCGGATGGTTGATGCCCGTGGTGCCGCCCATGGTGGCCGCCGCCACGGGTGCCCTGCTGATCCCGCACATGGCGCCGGGAGCGGGCCGCCAAACGATGCTGTACGGCTGCTACGCGATGTTCGGCCTGTCGCTGGTCGCGTCGCTGATCATCATCTCGATGATCTGGAGCCGGCTGGCGTTGTACGGCACGTCGGGCACCGCGCGGGTGCCGACGTTGTGGATCGTGCTCGGCCCGCTGGGCCAGTCGATCACCGTCGTGGGCCTGCTCGGCACCAACGCCGCATTGGCGGTGGAACCCGAAATCGCCCAACCCCTGGGCACTTTCGCGATCATCTATGGCGTGCCAGTGTGGGGTTTCGCGGTGCTGTGGATCGCGCTGGCCGCCACGCTGACGATCCGGACGATCCGGCGCGGGATGCCTTTCGCGCTCACATGGTGGAGTCTCACCTTCCCGGTCGGCACCTTCGTCACCGGCACCACCCAGCTCGCGCTGCACACGCACCTGCCCGCGTTCCGCTACGCCGCGATGATCGCCTACGTCGGCTTGCTGAGCACCTGGGTGCTGGTGGCGATCCGCACGATGCGCGGCAGCGTCCGGGGCAACCTGCTCCAGCCGCCCCCGAGCGGCGGACCAGTACGGGCGCACAAGGATCCGGTGAAATGAGATTCACCGTCTGACCGGTCCTGCTCCGGCTGCCGTTGGTGTCGTGCCACAATCGCCCACGTGCACGTCGGGATGACTCTGCCGGTGATGGAACCGGACTTGGACGCCGCGATGCTGCGGACGTGGGCGCAGATCGTCGACGACGGCCCGTTCTCGTCGCTGTGCTGGGGTGAGCGGATCGCCTTCACCAACCCTGACAGCCTGACGTTGCTGGGCGCCCTGGCGGCCTGGACCGACCGGGTCGAGCTGGTGACGACGGTGATCGTGCCCCAGTTGCACGATCCGGTGATGTGCGCCAAGGCCCTGGCGACCGCCGACATGCTTTCCGGTGGGCGGCTGACCGTCGGGATCGGAATCGGTGGTCGGCACGAGGATTACCGTGCCGTCGGCGCCGACCCGAAGACCCAGACCATGCGGGCCATGGCCGAACGCGTCGCGATCATGCGGCGGGTATGGGTGGGGGAGAAGATCACCGAATCGGTGTTGCCGGTAGGGCCCGCGCCGGTCCAGCCCGGCGGACCGAAGTTGTTGGTCGGCACCATCGGGCCGAAGACCGTGCGCAGCGCGGCAACCTGGGCCGACGGCCTGGCCGGCATCTCCATGGACCTCGACACCGCCAAGGAGAACGCGCTGTTCGATGTCGCGCGCGAATCCTGGTCCCAGGCAGGCAAACCCGCACCGCACCTGGCGACGTCGTTCTGGTTCGCCCTCGGTGAGCCGGACACCGCCCGGGACCAGGTTCGTCGGCATCTGTTGCGGTACATGAATTGGATCCCGTCCGATCTGGTCGAGGCCATCGCCCCCACCACCGGATGGGCCGGCTCGGAGGACGAGCTCGCCGTGCAACTCGGAGCTTTCGAGGCCATCGGATGCGACGAGATCCACCTGATTCCAACCAGTTCCGACGTCGACCAGCTTCGGCGTGCCGCCGAAGTCGCAAAGGATTTCGCATGACCACTCCGTTCGGCGCTTACCAGTACGAGGTCTACTTCCAGGGACTCACCGGTGTCCTGCCGAAGCTGCCGATGTCATATGCCGAACTCGAGACCCGCGCGCAGCAGGCGTTGCCGCCATCGGTGTGGTCGTACGTCGCCGGCGGGGCAGGTGACGAACGAACCCAGGACGTCAACGCGACCGCCTTCGCGAACTGGGGTCTGATGCCGCGGATGCTCGTCGGCGCCACCGAGCGGGACCTGTCGGTGGAATTGTGGGGAAAGCGTTGGCCGGCGCCGATCTTCATGGCTCCTATCGGCGTGATCGCACTGTGTGCCCAGGACGGCCACGGCGATCTGGCCACCGCGCGTGCCGCCGCCGCGACCGACGTGCCGATGTGTGTGTCCACCCTCGTCGCGGATCCGATGGAAGACGTCGCCGCGGAATTGGGCGACACCCCTGGGCTCTACCAGTTGTACTGTCCGACCGATCGGGAGATCGCCGAGAGTCTGGTGCACCGCGCGGAAGCCGCGGGCTACGCGGGCATTGTCGTCACGCTGGATACCTGGATCCCCGGCTGGCGTCCGCGCGATCTCGCGACCTCGAACTTCCCGCAACTGCGCGGGCATTGCCTGGCCAACTACACCAGCGATCCGGTGTTCCGGCAGAAGGCTGGGCTCACTGAAGGCGCCGATGCCCGCGAGGCCGTCATGTTCTGGGCGAGTGTTTTCGGCAAATCTCTCACGTGGGACGACCTGACCTGGCTCCGGTCGCTGACCAAGCTGCCGTTGATCCTCAAGGGTATCTGCCATCCCGAAGATGCTAGGCGCGCAATCGATTACGGTGTCGACGGTATCTACTGCTCCAATCATGGCGGTCGGCAGGCCAACGGCGGACTGCCTGCCATCGACTGCCTGCCCGGTGTGGTGGCGGCCTCCGGTGACCTGCCGGTTTTGTTCGACTCCGGAATCCGTTCCGGCGCCGACATCGTCAAGGCGCTGGCCCTGGGCGCCAGTGCCGTCGGCATCGGGCGGCCCTATGCCTACGGGCTGGCGCTCGGCGGGGTCGACGGCATTGTGCACGTCCTGCGCTCACTTCTCGCCGAGGCCGATCTGATCATGGCCGTCGACGGTTACCCGACACTGACCGATCTGACGCCCGACGCCCTGCGCCGGGTCACCTAGTGGTGTGTCTGTGAATTATTCTGGTTGTTTTATTGTAGACTTTGGCGATGGTGGCTGCGGCGTTGTCGGCGACGGTAGAGCAGAGGTCTGAGCTGGAGCGGATGGCGTCCTCGACGTCATTGCCGCATCGGCAGGTGATGCAGGCCCGTGGCCTGTTGTGGGCGTGTGAGGGAATCGCCAACGATGAGATCGGCCGTCGTTGCGGGGTCGATTCGGATGCGGTGCGGCGCTGGCGGTCTCGGTTCAGCACCGAGGGCGTCGACGGAGTCGGCAAGATCGCCAAAGGCCGAGGGCGCAAACCGAGTCTGCCAACCGGCACGGTCGAAGAAGTCTTGCGACTGACCCACAAGGAGCGCCCCGCCGACGGGTCGACGCATTGGTCGACGCGGTCGATGGCTGCCCGGGTAGGGATCGGCAAGGACTCGGTGGCCAAGATCTGGGCTGATCACAACCTCAAGCCATGGAAGGTCGAGACGTTCAAGGTCAGCAACGATCCCCGGTTCGAGGAGAAACTCGTCGATGTCGTTGGGCTATACCTGAATCCGCCGGCACGCGCGGTCGTGTTCTCCTTCGACGAAAAGACCCAGTGCCAGGCCCTGGACCGTACGCAGCCGTCGCTGCCGATGAAAGCCGGACGCGCCGGGACCATGACACATGACTACAAGCGCAACGGCACGATCGACTTGTTCGCCGCGATGAACATCGCCACCGGGCAGGTGTTGACCGAGTTGCGCAAAGGTCACACCGGCGCTGATGTGCTGCGATTCTTCAAACAGATCGACGCTTCGGTTCCCCGTGGCCTGGGCGTGCACGTTGTCCTGGATAACCTCTCGGCGCATTCCACACCCGAGATCGCGAAGTGGCTGACGCACAAGGACCGCCGCCGCTGGCACCTGCACTACACCCCGACATCGAGTTCCTGGGTGAACCTGGTCGAGCGCTGGTTCAAAGAACTCACCGACAAACGCCTGCGCCGAGGAGTGTTCACCAGCGTCGCCGACCTCACCGAAGCCATCACTACCTGGGCCGAGCACTGGAACACCGACCCCAAGCCCTTCATCTGGAAAGCCACCGCCGAAGACATCATCACCAAGGTCCGACGCGGACGGGAAACACTCAACCGCATCAATTCACAGACGGACCACTAGCGACCGAAGAACCCGTCGGCGGCTCGGCCGCCGGAATCATGGAGGGAAGTACGCACATGAACATCACCCGCGTCGTCGCATCGGCTGCCGCCGCCGGCATCGCAGCGTCGGGAATGCTCGCGCTGTCGGTTGGTACAGCATCTGCCGCCCCGAGCGGCCCGGGCTGCGCCGCCTACACCAGTCAGGTGCCGACCGGCCCGGGCTCGGTGGCGGCAATGGCGACCGAGCCGGTGGCGGCCGCAGCGGCGAGCAGTCCCGTCCTGACAACGCTCGCCTCGGCGCTGTCGGGCAAGCTGAATCCCAATGTCAACCTGGTCGATACGCTCAACCACGGCGAGTTCACGGTGTTCGCGCCGACCGATGAGGCGTTCGCCAAGCTGCCCGCGGCCACCATCGATGCCCTGAAAACCGATTCGGCAACGCTGAAAAGCATTCTGACGTACCACGTGGTGCCGGGCCGGGTCGATCCTGCGATGGTGGCGGGTACCCACACGACCGTGCAGGGTGCGCCCGTGACGGTGACCGGTTCCCCGGATGCCCTCAAGGTCAACAATGCGTCCGTCGTGTGCGGCGGGGTCGAGACGGCTAACGCCACCGTGTATCTGATCGACGGGGTGCTGCTGCCGCCGGCGCACTGAGCACCGTCGCAGTCATCGAAAACCGTTGCGCTTCAACACATCGGTGGAATTTAATTCAGCGTAGCTCGGCGATCACCCTGGCGAAATACTCCGCGTGATGATGCTGCAGGCTGAACGACGTGATCCCGTATGTGTCGTGCAGCAGGCGGATCTTGTCGGCGATATCCCGCGGGGTTCCGGCCAGCGCCGCGGGGAGCGCCAGTAGCTCCTCGTCGGACAGTTCGGGTGCATAGCGCCGGATCATCGAGAGGTCGGGCCGGCCGGAGTCGTCTGTCGGGCAGGCGGTGATCGCAAGGTCGAGCTGGAGTGCGTCGAACCGGTGGCCAGCGGCCTGGCGAACGTGGGAAATCCGTTCGGCCAGTGCATCTTCGGCATTCTTGCCCGCGTCGGATCCGGTCAACCCGATGATGTCGGCGTGGCGGGCCGCGACGGCCAGAACCCGATCACCGTTCCCGGCGATCAGGATCGGGATGGACGGATGATCGGCCTTCAGGAATTCGGTGAGGTGCTGGAGGTGACGGACCCGCTGGCCCGCCGTTGGGAATGGGATCTCGGCGAGTTCGAATTCCTCGCGAACATATCCGGCACCCAGGCCCAGGATCAGCCGGCCATTGCTGAGAAGGTCCACATCGGCCGCGTCGCGGGCCAGCAGCGCCGGCGAATAGAAGGCGGCATTCAGCACATAGGTGCCCAGTCGGATCCTCGAGGTCACCTGGGCGGCAGCTGCCAATACCGGAAACGGTGCCGGCCCGCCGAGGTGATCGGCGACGTTATACACGTCGAACCCGAAATCCTCGAAACGCCTTGCCGTCTCGATGAACCGCTGGTGCGACTTGGCGCCCCGGACGCCGATACCGAACCGAAGCTCTGTACTCACCGCGCCGATGCTACGCGGGCGGGTCGACGATACGGTTGCCAAACGCGGCACCGGAGCAGCGAGCCCGTCGGACCGGACGGATGTTTGGCATCGACGAAAACGGAAGGCTTCCTTGGCCTTGCCGGCCACATCACCGATGGTGTTCTTGATCTTGTCGGTTGCACTCATGGACTCGGGGTTTCGGCGAAGCGACCGGTGATGACCGCACCAAGGCCGAGGGCAAGGTCGAGCAGTCCAAGGCGGATCTCAAGGGTGCCGGCGAGAAGATCAAGGACGCGTTCAAAGACTGACGCGTGCGGCTACACCAGCGGCAGGCTGGCGAAGACCTTGCCGGTGGGCTGCGCCGAACCGGTGCCGGGTTCGACGGTGAAGTTCAGTGCGGTGGAGTCGCCCAGCTCGGGTAGCACCGCCGTGGTCGACGGCGATACCGAAGCGGAGTCCATGGTGCCTGCCGACCGCATGCCAGCGGGCTCGACGAGCCACATCTGATACACCGTGCCCGGCGAGGGAGGCGGCACGTGGTTCATCACCAGCACGCCGGCGTGTTCGTCACGGGAGAACACGAAGGTGGCCGTCCCGCCGCTCGGGAGGTCCCCGCTGATTGTCCGGACGTCGGGTGCGGCGAAGATCTGTTGCTCGGTGCTGGGCGCCGATGTGGGACGCAGCGCGATGCCGACACCAGCGGCACCCAGACCGATGGCGATCACCGCGGCGGCGGCCAGCAGTGTCGCGCGCCACCGCCGCTCGGGGCCCCGTTCGCGCTGTCGGGTCGCGGCGAGTACCCGGGACCGCAGTGCGAGCGGCGGCTCGACCGCGTGCACCGACGCCAGGGCCGCCAGCGCCTCGCGGGCCGCGCGCACCTCGCTGTAGAACGCGCCGGCCTGGTCGGCGTCGGAGGAAGCGAGCCGGATCTCGATGGCATTACGCTCCTGGTCGGTGAGCGCGTGCAGGGCATACGGCACCGCCAGATCGGCCAGTGTGTTCGCGGGCTCGGTCATCGAATCCCCAGACAATTCCGCAGGGCACGCAATCCGTCCCGCATCCGGGACTTCACAGTGGCCAGGTTCGCCGACAACCGCTCGGACACCTGCGGGTACGTCAGACCGTCGTAGTAGGCCAGCTGGATGCATTCGCGCTGGAGGTCGGTCAGCCCGTCCAAGCAGGTCACCACCCGCTGTTGTTCATCCGAAACGATCACCGCGTCGCTGACGAGGTCGACGGCGGGTTCGGTGCTGGCCGCGCCGTAGCGGGATTCCCGCAGCCCCGCGGCCTGTTCGGAGCGGACCCGGTCCACCGCGCGCCGATGGGCCAACGTCATCAGCCAGGACAATGCACTGCCCAGAGCCGGGTCATAGCTATCGGCGCTCCGCCAGACCTGCAGGTAGACCTCCTGCGTGGTCTCCTCGCTGTAGCCACGGTCGCGCAGGATGCGCGTCACCAGCCCGAATACCCGCGACCGGGTGGCGTCGTACAGCGCGGCGAACGCATCGGCGTCCTGGCGCGCAACCCGGCGTAGCAGGACGTCGAGGTCGGCGGTCACAGACAGGAGCGTAGCCGCAGCCGTGCTCATCGCGGTGGTCGTGGGACGAAGAACGCGGTCCGTGAGCAGTATTCGCTGAACCCGGGACGGCCCGCCATATGCTTCTCGGCGACCCGCGCGCCGGTGGCGTACACCAGGAAATACGTCATCAGCACCGGGGAGAGGATCGTCGCCAGCGCCGGCCATCCGGTGATCGTGATCAGCCACAGTCCCCACCACACGCAGGCGTCGCCGAAATAGTTCGGATGGCGTGTCCATGCCCACAGGCCGCGGTCCATGATCGCGCCCCGATTGGTCGGATCGGCCTTGAACACCTTCAGCTGGTGGTCGCCGACGGCCTCGAAGAGCACTCCGAGCAGCCAGAGGACGATGCCGATCCCCAGGACCGGCCACAGTGCCGCGGGCGTGGGTCCGATGGCGGCCGACAGCTGTAGTGGCAGCGAGACGAACCAGGCCGCGGCGGCCTGCACGATGAAGATCTTGCGCAGCACGGTCGCAGTGGAGAAGTCGCCCCGCAGATGCGTCACGTAGCGGGGGTCCTCGCCCTTGCCTCTCAGCTTGACCGCCAGGTGCCAGGCCAGCCGCAGCCCCCACACCGAGACCAGTGCCAGTAACAGCAGGCGGCGGCCGATGTCGCCGGTGCCCAGCGCCGCGGCTATCGCAGCCACCACGACGAACGAGAGGCCCCAGGTGACGTCGACGACGTTGTAGCGACCGATCCGGCGGCCGATCAGGAAGGTGACACCGAAAACGACGATGACAGCGGCGAGCGAAATCGCCGAAACAACAAGAAAATTCACCATCGCCCCCCGGTCGGGGCGAAGGCCCACTGGTAGACATCGAGGTAGCCGGAGCGGAATCCGGCCTCTGAATATGCCAGATAGAGTTCCCACATCCGGTGGAAAACATCATCGAAACCCAGGGCGGAAACCCTGTCGCGGTTGGCGGTGAACTGCTCCCGCCAGAGCCGCAGGGTCTCGGCATAGTGCGGTCGCAGGGAATACATGTCCACGGTGCGTAGCGAGGTTTCGCGGCCGGTGATCCCGATGATCGCCTCGGTCGACGGCAACAGTCCCCCTGGGAAGATGTACTTCTGTATCCAGGTGTGGGTGTTGCGGCTGGCCAACATTCGGGAGTGGGGCATGGTGATCGCCTGGATCGCCACCCGGCCGCCGGGTGTCACCAGGGAATCCAGGGCGCGAAAGTAGGTCGGCCAGAATTCGTAGCCCACCGCCTCGATCATCTCCACCGAGATCACCGCGTCATAGCGTCCGTCGATGTCGCGATAGTCGCGCAGCTCGATCTCGACGCGGTCGGTCAGGCCGGCCGCCGCGACACGCTGGCTGGCCAGGCGTCGTTGTTCGGCGGATAGCGTCACCGACCGCACGTGTGCGCCGCGGGCCGCCGCACGCAGACATAGTTCGCCCCAGCCGGTGCCGATTTCGAGTACCCGGCTTCCCGCGCTCACCCCGGCCGCATCGAGCAGACGGTCGATCTTGCGATGCTGCGCGTCGGCCAGATCATCGAATGTTGCTGGCACGTCGGATGCTGTTGATACAAAGTCGAACAACGCGCTGGAGTAGGTCATCGTCTGGTCGAGGAATTCGGCGAACAACTCGTTGGACAGGTCGTAGTGCTCGGCGATGTTGCGACGGGCCTGGTGGCGGCTGTTGTACTGGGACCGCGGTTGGCGGGCCATTGCGATCGGGCGCATGCGTTGGAGCGCCCGGGGAACCAGATCTGATACCGAGGTCGCGAACACGGTCAGGACATCGGCCAGGTTGTCGGCGGTCCATTCGCCGGCCATGTAGGACTCACCGAACCCGATCAGCCCGCTGTTGCCGATCCGGCGCGCCAGCCGCTCGGGGTGCTGGACCCGCAGGGTCGGCAGGGTCGGATCCGCTGCGCCGATCACCGAACCGTCGGGATGGATGAGCCGCAGCGGAAGGTGTTGTACTGCACGGTGTAGCAGTGCGGTGGCGATCCGGGCCGCCGCGGCGTTCACCGGGCCGCGGGGCACTCGGTGCACGTCCGGCCAGCGGTCCGCATCGATACGGGCGGTAGTCCGGCCCGGGGTGTCGATGGTCATCGGGGTACCACCGGAACGCCGCGGAGCCACAGCGCGACACCCTGCAGCCGGATCCGTGCGGCACCTACCAGGGGGGCCAGCGGAGCGACCAGTTGCAGTCGCGCGAGTTGGGCTGCGCTGGAGGGCAGTCGGGTGCCCTGCATGGTCGCGGCGAACGGCGACTGGCCGTCGCGGTGCAGGGTGATCGCGACCGAGAGTGACTCGCCGGGCCGCGGCGCGCGTACCCGGTAGTGCCCGTCGACGCCGTTGAACGGAGACACGTACATCTTCTTGGCAGTGCTGACGGGCCGATTCCCTTTTGCGGGAAGCAGATACGCGTGCCGATTGCCGTAGGTGTTGTGGACCTCGGCGATCACCGCGCGCACCGTGCCCTCGGCGTCGTGGCACCAGAACAGACTCAACGGATTGAACACATGGCCCAGAACCCGGGCCTGCAGCAGCGCAGTGATCCGCCCGCCGGACAGCGGCGGATCGTGCGCCGCCAGGTAGGCGTCCAGCCGCTGGCGCAGGGTATCCTGCGCGGCGCCGGTGAAGTGATCGCGCGCCTCGATCCGGGCGAACGGGCGCAGCCACCACGGCGGTCGCGGTAGGGCGTCGACATCGACGTACCAGCTGTAGCCGCGGTAGGTAAAGCGGTGGCGCACCGGGGTACGTCGCACATGGGTGATGGTGGTCCGATACAGCGCGGGTGTCAGGTCGTTCATGTGAACGCCCCGACAATGTCTCGGTCGGCATCCCGTTGTAGGCGAACGGCCGCCCGGGCGCCGGAGGCGGCGCCGTCCTCGTGGAATCCCCAGCCGTGGTAGGCCCCGGCAAACACAATGCGGTCGTCGTCAAGGGTCGGTAGCAATTGCTGTGCAGCAAGGGATTCCGGTGTGTATAGCGGATGGTGGTAGGTCATTTCCGCGACTACCGCGGCGGGGTCCACCCGATCCGGGCCGCCCAGGGTAACCAGGAACCGCTTCGGTGTCTGCAAGCCCATCAGCCGGCTGACGTCGTAGGTGACGGTGACGTCGTGGTCATTGCCGTCGATGAGGTAGTTCCACGAGGCCCGGGCCCTGCGGTGGGTGGGCAATACCGATTCGTCGGTGTGCAGCCGGGCCTGGTTGGTCGAGTACGGAATGGCGCCCAGTACCGCGCGTTCCGTGGCCGTCGGTTCGGCCAGCAGGGCCAGCGCCTGATCGGGGTGGGTGGCGACGACGGCGGCGTCGAATCGGTGTGCCCGTGCTCCCGCGCGCAGCCGGATGCCGTCGGGCATCCGCCGCACGTCATGTACCCAGCTGCCGGTCCGGACCTCGTGCAACCGGGCCGCGATGGCGGCGACATAGGTTGCCGAGCCGCCGACGACGGTCCGCCAGACCGGCGACCCGAATACGGTCAGCATGCCGTGGTGGTCGAGGAAGGTGAACAGATAGCGGGCCGGATAGTCGAGTGCGGCTGCGGGTGGGCACGACCACACCGCTGCGACCAGCGGGGTCAGAAAATTCTCGACGAAATACGGCGAAAAGTGGTTCCGGGCAACGAATTCCCGCAGCGGCTCAGGTTCCGGATCGGGTGTGGCCAGCAGGCGAACCGCTGCCCGGTGGAATGTCTTCACCTCGGCGAGCATCGCCAGGTACTGCGGACGGGCCAGGTTCCGCAGCGTGGGGAACAGACCGCCGAGGCCGCGCGCCCCGGCGTACTGCAGGCCGGTGCCGCGGTGCCACACCGACATCGACATGTCGGTGTCGTGGGTGGCGATGCCGAGCTCGTCGAACAGCCCGCACAGCGTCGGATAGGTGCGGTCATTGTGCACCAGGAACGCGGAATCGACGGCGACGATCGTCCCGTCACCAGCGTCCACCTGGTGCGTGTGCGCGTGACCGCCCAACCGCGGGT
>JAKIXW010000079.1 GCA_022708865.1 Acidobacteriota bacterium | reverse complement strand
CGGGACTACAGTGCCGACATGACGTTGCGCGACCACGGCGACCCCGGTGACGCCCCCTCGATCCCGCCGCCACTGGGTGACGTCGTCAACCCGGTTCGTCCGTCGGCCGCGGAGGAGGCCCGCACCATCGCGGCATCCACGAACACCGCCACGCTGGCCAGCCTGAGCGCCGACGGTTCCCCGTGGGCGTCACTGATCACCTACGGCCTGCTCGGTGGCGACCCGGTGCTGTGCGTGTCGCACATGGCCGAGCACGGCCGCAACCTGGCCGGCGACCGGCGGGCCAGCATCTCGGTGGTGGCGCCCTCCTCTGACGGAGATCCGTTGGCACACGCCCGAATCACGCTGGCCGGCACCGTGATCGCGCCCGACGAAGACCTGCGGGATGCCGCACGGCAGGCGCATCTCGACGCCGTTCCGGCGGCGAAGTACTACGTCGACTACAGCGATTTCGCGCTGTGGGTGCTCCGGGTCGAGCGGGTGCGCTGGGTGGGCGGCTACGGGCGGATGGACTCGGCCTCCGGCCAGGACTACGCGGTGGCCGAACCCGACCCGGTGACCCCGCGGTCCGGCGCCGCGATCGCCCACCTCAATGCCGACCACGCCGATTCCCTGGCACTGCTCGCCCGCACCATGGGCGGTTACCCCGACGCCGACGCGGTGGTGTGCACCGGCGCCGACCGGTACGGCCTGGATCTGCGGGTGACCACCCCGCGCGGGGTGGCCTATACCCGGGTGGGCTATCCGACCCGGCTCGACGAGGTGTCCGAAATGCGCCAGGCCACAGTCGATCTGGTGTCGCAGGCGCGCGCCCTCAGCTAATCCCCCTCTTGCCGAGCGGCCGTGTTCGTACGGCGACACGCCGTCCGGGGTGTACAAATGCGGACGCTCGGCGGAAGGTTGGCCGGGCTCAGGCCAGGCTGCGCAGCAGCGCCCGGGTGCGCGCCCGACCCTCCGGCGCGGGATCGAATGTGTCTGCGACGAACTCGTCGACACCGGCGGCCCGCACCTCGGCCATCCGCTCGGTCACTTCGCTCTCGGACCCGATCAGCGCAGCGTCCTCGGGACCGGCATAGCCCTCACGGTCCAGCATCGCCCGGTATGACGGCAGCTGCCCGTACATGGCGTAGCGCTGCGCGGCGAAGGTGCGCAGCGCGTCGACATCATCGGTGACCGCGACCGGCAGCGCGGACCCCACCCGCACCGCGTCGCGGGGCCGTCCCGCCGCGACCGCGGCATCACGCAGCACCGGTCCGATGTGCTCGGCCAGCGTTTTGGGCCCTGTCATCCACGTCACGGTGCCCGCAGTGCGGCGCCCGGCCAGTTTCAGCATCTGCGGGCCCAGCGCGGCGATGTACACCGGTGGCGCACTCGAGCCGGGGATCTGCAGCGCACCCCGGGCCGTCACGGTCTCGCCCGCGGCGTTGACCGGCTGACCGTCGAGCAATGGCAGCAGCCCGTCGAGAAACTCACCGAGGCGCCGGATCGGCTTGTCCCACGGGATGCCCCACATGCCTTCGCTGACGGTCGCGTGCGTCATCCCCAGACCCAGGACCAGCCGGCCGCCGGAGATCGCGTTGAGGGTCAGGGCCCGCTGCGCCAGCAGCATCGGATGCTGATTCTGGATCGGCAGCACCCCGGTGGCCAATTCGATCCCGTCGACCTCACGGAACGCGACGGCCATCGCGGTCAGCAGGTCGCGTTCGAAGGGCATCTGCGTGCTCCACACCCGGGTGAAGCCCTCGTCGTGCAGTTGCGCGACCTGTTCGACGTAGGCGTCGATGATCGACCGGCCGTCGCCCGCGCCCGAATACTCCAGGATGTTGATCTCCACCCGACCACGGTACCTACGCTGGGTGGCGTGTCCGACGGTTCCGGCGAACGCGACCGCCAACGGTTCGCATCGGCCCGGGTGGCCCGCCTGGCGACCGTGGCCGACGACGGTGCGCCACACCTGGTTCCGGTGGTGTTCGCGGTCGGCCAGGGTGCCGCCGACAACACGGTGTACACCGCCGTCGATGGCAAACCGAAGTCCACGCAGCTGCTGAAACGGCTGGCCAACATCGCCGCCACACCGCGCGTGTGCCTGCTCGTCGACCACTACGACGACGACTGGTCGCAATTGTGGTGGGTGCGCGCCGACGGCGTCGCTTCGGTCGCCACAGCCGGGCCCGACGCCGACGCCGGGCGCACGCTGCTGCGCGCGAAATATGCTCAGTACCAGTCTGTTCCGCTGGACGGACCGGTGATCACGATCCAGATCGAGCGTTGGACCGCCTGGCATCCGTAGCCCGTCCTGCGGCCAGTGTGCTGTGATGGGTCCGTGGCGCCCCTTGGATGCACCGTCCGCGGCCGGGTGTGGCGCGGTGGCGCCCCGCAGCCGGATTTCGACTTCGACTCGATCTCGGACTACCTGACCGAACCCGACACCCTGGTCTGGGTGGACCTGTACGACCCCGACCATGCCGCGCTCACCGACCTCGCCACCGAACTCGGCCTCAACGTGTGGGCCATCGAGGACGCCGTCGCCCCGTCGGAACGCGTGAAGGCCACCATCTACCCGACCCATACCTTCTTCACTGTCTACGCCGTGGACATGGCCACCCCGGACTACACGGCCGAACCGGTTTCGTTGCTGACCAAGCACCGCATCTCGGCCTTCGTCCTGGAGCGCGCACTGGTGACCGTCCGCCTTGCGCCGCAGTTCGACATCGAGGAGGTGTCCCTGCGCTGGGATGAGCTGAACACGCCACGTTATGGCGTGGCCGCCCTGGTGCACGGACTGCTCGACGTCGTGGTGGACGGTCACTTCGATGCCGTGCAGGTTCTCGACGACTGCATCGAGGGGCTCGAGGACGAACTGTTCGACCCGCCGTCGCGGGCCAACGATCAGCGACGGATGTTCCAGCGCCGCAGTTTTCAGTTCCGCAAGGATCTGGTGCACCTGCGCCGCGTCGTGCTGCCCATGCGGGAGGTGGTCAGCGCGATCCAGCACCGCCGGCACGAGAACCACCACTCCCCCGAACTGGACCCGCTCTACATCGACCTCTACGACCACGTGCTACGGGTGTCGGAATGGACCGAATCGTTGCGGGACATGGTCACAACGGTTTTCGAGACGAACCTGTCGTTGCAGGACGCCCGGCTGAACAACGTCATGAAGAAACTCACCGGATGGGCGGCCATCGTCGCGGTCCCCACCGCCATCACCGGCTTCTACGGGCAGAACGTGCCCTATCCCGGTTTCGGGGCGCACTGGGGTTTCGTCGTGAGTTCGGCGCTGATCGCGGTCATCTGCGTCGTCCTCTACATCGTGATGAAGCGCCGGGACTGGTTGTAGCGCATGCCTGTCGAGGTGGTGGAACGCGGTGGCGCGCAGGGCCTTCTACAGCCGGGCGACACCGGTGGAGTTGGTGGACCGGTACAACGCCCTGCTGCAGGACGAGAGCACCCAGGTGCTCTACCGCGACCTGCTCTACGCCGACCTCGCTACGCCGGCACGGGTCAGTGCACCGGTGCTGGTGCTGGGGTCCGACGAGGACGGCATCATCAGCCGCCGCCAGGTCCGCGGCACCGCCCGGGCCTACCGCACCCGGGCCCGGATGTTTCCCGGCATGGGGCACAACATGATGCTCGAGCCGGGCTGGCCAGACGTGGCACACTGCATCGACCACTGGCTCACCAGCCTGGACCTGTAACAATCCAGGAGTTGAGCAACGACAACTCCGTTGTCATGAGCGGTTTGCCGTGCGACGTTAGGATCGGTAGTCGCACTGCTTGGAAGGATGTTCACTTGCGTCGAGCGCTTCGCCACGTTCTGGCCCTCTTCGGGGTATCCGTGATCGCGTTGGTCATACCCCTCTGGCCGGCGTCAGCCGGCTACCAGACCCCGCAACCCGGTCCCCGCGTCGTCGAGGTGTCCCCCGACAACGGGGCCACGGTCGGGGTCGGCATGCCGATCACCGTGACCTATGCCGGCGCGGTCGCCGACCGGACCGCGGCCGAGAAGTCCATCTTCGTGGTGTCACCCGCGCGGGCCACCGGCACGTTCGAATGGCTCAGCGACAACATCGTGCAGTGGACCCCGGCACAGTTCTGGCCCGCGCATTCCCAGGTCAAGGCCTCCGTCGGCAACATGCCGCTGGACTTCAACGTCGGCGCGTCGGTGGTGGGTGTGGCCAGCATCTCCAACCACACGTTCACCGTCAGCATCGACGGCGAGGTCGCCCGGAAGATGCCAGCCTCGATGGGCAAGCCGAAGCATCCGACCCCGGTCGGCTCGTTCACCGTCCTGGAGAAGCAGAATCCGGTGGTGATGGACTCGCGGACCATCGGCATCCCGCTCAACGACCCAGAGGGCTACAAGCTCACGGTGTACTACGCGGTCCGGATCACCTGGGGTGGCGTTTATGTGCACTCCGCGCCGTGGTCGGTCGGACAGCAGGGCTACTCCAACGTCAGCCACGGATGCGTCAACCTCAGCCCGGACAACGCGCAGTGGTACTACAACAACGTCGGCATCGGCGACCCGGTGATCGTCAACGCCTGACCCGCGCGGCTACTCCGCAGTGATCGCGTGCTCCGGGCAGGCTTCGATGGCTTCGCGCACCGCGCCCTCGAACTCCGCCGGCACGTCGTCGTCGATCGCTTCGGCGTAGCCTCCGTCGGTGAGGGTGAACACCTCCGGGCACAGGGCGACGCACACCCCATGGCCGCGGCACAGTCCGTCGTTGACCGACGCGCGCATCAGTCGAACTCCAGGTGCAGGTCGGTCAGGCCACGCAGGATGAAGGTCGGCACGTAGCTGAACCGGCGCTGGCCGGACGGACCGTGCTGTTCCTCGGAGAGCCGAATGCTCTTGGTGCGCTCCAGGATTCGCTCCAGGCTTACCTTGGTCTCGGCCCGGGCCAGCGGCGCACCCGGACAGCTGTGCACCCCCCGGCCGAACGCGATGTGGCGCCGGGCGTTGGTCCGCTCGATGTCCAGCACGCCGGGATTCTCGAACTGGCGGGGGTCGCGGTTGGCCGCGCCGTTCATCACCATGACGGTGGTGCCGGCGGGCACGTCCACACCGCCGACGGTGGTGTTCCGTTTGGCCAGCCGGAAGTCACCCTTGACCGGGCTCTCGAAGCGCAGGCACTCCTCGATGAAGTTGGGGATCAGGTCGCGCTCGGTGCGCAGGCGCTGCTGCAGCTGGGGATCCTCGGTGAGCAGCTTGAGCGCCGTGCTCAACAGCCGCACCGTGGTCTCCTGCCCGGCGGTGTAGAGGTTGGCCGCGATGCGCACCACGTCCATCACCTCCGGGGTGGATCCGTCCGGGAACTTCGCGGCGGCCATCTCCGAGAGCGCATCCGCGCGCGGGGTCGCGCGGCGGTCCTCGATGTAGGCGGAGAACTTCTGGTACAGGTACTCCAGCGGGCTGTGCCCCAGGGACTTCTCGTTGGTGTTGCCGACGCCGCCCTGACTGTGGTCCATGTGCTTGGCGAACTCGGGCCGGTCCTCCGCCGGGACGCCGAGCAGGTCGGCGATGACGGCGAGGGTGAACGGCGCGGCGAACCCCTTGATGAAGTCGCCGCCGGTGGCCAGGTAGGGCTCGAGGTACCTGTCGGCGTGCGCCCACATGAAGTCCTCGTTCTCCTTGAGCCGCTTCGGTGTGATCAGCCCCATCAGCAGCGCGCGGTGTTCGGTGTGCTTCGGGGGATCCATGACGGTGACCTGGTCACTGAACGGGAGCTGCTCGCGGTACTGCTCGATGATGTCGGTGACGTCGTCGGCGGCGCCCTCGATCGGGACGGGGAAGCCGGGGAAGGGCCCGGTGACGGCGGTGCACGAGGAGAACGTGTCGGCATCACCGAAGACGGCGACGGCCTCGTCGTAGCCCGTCACCACCAACACGTTCTGGTGGGGTTCGCGCCGCACCGGGCACCCCTCGCGCATGGCCTCCATGTACGGGTACGGGTCGGCGACGAGGGTCTGGTCGGTGAAGAAGTCGAGCTGATCGAGTTCGGTCATCGAGGGGCTGCTCTCCAAGTTCGGCTATACGATCGACGAGGACACTACTTGACGATCGTATAGGAATCTACTGTACGATCGACAAGCAATGGAGAGGATCATGCTGTGACGGTTCCGGCGACATCGGCGGCGGTTCCCACGGGCGACACCCGTGCGCGCCTGATCGAAGCGGCGATCGACCTGTGCACCCGGTACACGTTCGCGGGCACGTCGTTGCAGATGATTGCCGACGAGCTCGGGTTCACCAAGGCGGCGATCTACCACCATTTCCGCACCCGCGAGGAATTGCTCGACGCCGTGGTGGGTCCGATCCTCGAGCAGCTGCGCGCCGTCGTCGACGCGGCCGAGAACCAACGCAGCACTCCCGCTCGCGCCGAATGCCTGATCAATGGGTTCGCCCAACTCGCCGTCGACAACCGGGTGGTCGCGGTGCTCGCGGCCGACCCGTCGGTGGCCCAGATGCTGCGCGCCAGCAAGGAGTGGGACACCCTCATCGACCGGCAGATGGCGGTGCTGGCGGCGGTCAACCCCGGCCCGGGCGGTCCCGTCAAGGCCGCCGTCGCGCTGGCCGGCATCGCGGGAGCCTCCAGCCCAGGCTTCGCCAACCTCGACCGCGACGAACTGCATGCCCAGCTCCTCGACGCCGGCCGACGGGTCCTCGGCCTGCGCGCACCCCGAAAAGTCTCAGCCCCACAGATACGACAGGAGAGTCATGACTGACCAGAGCAGGGCACAGAAGGTCGCACTGGTGACCGGCGGCGGCTCCGGCATCGGCAAGGCCATCGCCGAGCGTCTCGGTTCCGACGGCTATCGCGTCGCCACCATCGATCTGCAGGCCTCGGAGTCCCCCAACTCGTATGCGGCCGACGTGACCGATCGGGCGCAGATCGACGCCGCGCTGAAGAACATCCACGAAAACCTCGGCCCGGTAAGCATTTTGGTGAACGCCGCGGGCGTCGACGGGTTCAAGCCGTTCCTGAAGATCTCGTTCGAGGACTGGCAGCGCATCGTCAACGTGAACCTGCACGGTGTCTTCCACATGATCCAGGCCGTGCTGCCAGACATGATCGACGCCGGTTGGGGCCGCATCGTGAACATATCGTCGTCGAGCACGCATTCGGGCACCCCGTACATGGCGCACTACGTATCGGCGAAGTCCGGCGTCAATGGCCTGACCAAGTCGTTGGCACTCGAGTTCGGCCCCAGCGGTGTCACGGTCAACGCCATTCCGCCGGGCTTCATCGACACCCCGATGCTGCGCAGCGCCGAACAGCGCGGCAACCTGGGCGACATCGAGAAGACCATCGCGGCCACCCCGGTTCGCCGGATCGGCAAGCCCGAGGACATCGCAGCGACGTGTTCGTTCCTGGTGTCGGAGGAAGCGGGTTACATCACCGGTCAGATCGTCGGCGTCAACGGCGGCCGCAACACCTGAGCGGTCCGATCCGTGTGATTTCGGTGCGTTGACCGTCGGTGAGCGACGGCTGACGCACCGAAATCACATGCCTTGGACGATGGCCACCTTGCAGTCGGCGGAGGCCTGCCGCATTGGGGCGGCCTTCTGGTAGAGGTCGGAGTTGTACCAGGTCTTCGCTGCGTCGCCCGATTCGAACTCCATGATGATGGTCTGCGGGCCGTGCCACTCGCCCTCGATCACCTCGGGACTGGGGTCGAACGCCAGGACGGTCGCGATGCCGTCGGCCATCGCCTTGGCAGCCTCCACCGCGTAGGCCTGGAAGCCCGCCGGATCGTGGACGTCCTCGGTGACGATGATGTAGGCCTTGGCCATCTGGTCGCTCCTTCAGCGCGGGAGAATGCCGCTCTCCAATTGGGAACATGTCAGTTCCGGTCGGAGAAGACAGTTCCAGAGAAGTGTTGTCCCGTCAACGGTGAACGTCTTGCGATAGTTGTGGATAAACAACTATACTTTCACAAGTATTCATCGAGTAGAGACCAATGCCACCATGGAAACCAACCACCCCGGAGGCTCTGGTGCGCAGGATCCAGGGAACCGGGGACGACGTCGCCACCTACGAGGACGTCGTCGGACGACACCTGGTCCGGTTCGGCGAGCGCGACGAACTGAGCGTGGCCTGGACTCGCTCCGACGGCACGACCGGGTCGACACAGGGCTGACGCCCGAGCCCGGACCCGACCGCCCAACGGAACGGGAACACGTTCTAGATTGTCCGCATGGGTGACGCAGTGAACTTCGACCTCGCCAAGGTGTTCTCCGCCGTAGCGGGGGCCATTCCCGATCATGAGTTCCTGGTGTGGCGCGACAAGCGGTTCACCTACGCCCAGTTCGAGCAGCGCGTGACCGGCGTCGCCAACTACCTGGCCGGCGCGGGGCTGGGGTGCCACACCGAGCGGGACGCGCTGGCCGGGCACGAGTCCGGCCAGGATCACCTCGGCCTGTATCTGCGCAACGGCAACGAGTACCTCGAGGCGATGATCGCCGCCTACCAGGCCCGCGTCGCGCCCTTCAACGTCAGCTATCGCTACGTCGAAGAGGAATTGCTGTACCTGCTCAACGACTCCGGGGCCACCGCGCTGGTCTACAACGCCGAGTTCGCGCCACACGTCGCGGCCATCCGGGACCGGCTGCCCCAGTTGAAGGTGCTCATCCAGGTCGCCGACGAGTCCGGCAATGAGCTGCTGCCCGGCGCCGTGGACTACGCGTCCATCGTGACGACCGCCGCGCCAGCGGGCGGACTGCCCGAGCCCACCGCCGACGATCTGTACATCCTCTACACCGGCGGCACCACCGGCATGCCCAAGGGAGTGCTGTGGCGCCAGCACGACATCTTCATCTCGGCGATGGGCGGCCGGCCGTTCGGTTCCAACGACGCGATGACGTCCTACGACGAGGTCGCCGAGCGCGCCAAGTCCATCGCCGGGCACATGTCCCTGCTGATGCTCCCCCCGCTGATGCACGGCGCCGCGCAGTGGGCGGCCTACAACATGATCACCATGGGCGGGCGCATCATCATTCCCGACGATGTCGAGCGGTTGCGGGCCGGCGACGTCCTGCGCCTCGTGGAACGTGAACGCGTACTGAGCATTCCGACGGTCGGCGATGCGATGGCCCGTCCGCTGATCGACGAGATCGAGACCGGCGACTACGACCTGTCCGGCCTGATCTCGATCACCAACGGCGGCGCGCCCATGTCCCCGGCGATCCGCAACCGGATCCGCGCGGCCCTGCCCAACCTGCTGCTGATGGACGCGGTCGGCTCCTCGGAAGCCGGCCAGCAGATGAGCACCGTGGCCACCGAGGAATCCGGGCAGTCACCGGTGTTCAACCCCCAGGCCGACACCACCGTCGTGTCCGCCGACTACACCCGGGTGCTCAGCCCGGCCGATGGAGATGAGGTCGGCTGGCTGGCCCGGCGCGACCTCATCCCGCTGGGGTACCTGGGCGATGCGGCCAAGACCGCCAAGACATTTCCGACCATCGACGGGGTCCGCTGGTCGGTGCCCGGGGACAAGGCCCGCTTCCTGCCCGACGGCCGCATCGAACTGCTGGGCCGGGACTCGGTGACCATCAACTCCGGCGGCGAGAAGATCTTCGCCGAGGAGGTCGAGCGGGCGATCGCCGCCCACCCCAGCGTCTACGACGTCGTCGTGGTGGGCCGGCCGTCGGAGCGTTGGGGCAGCGAAGTCGTTGCGGTCGTGCAATTCGCCGACGGCCGGTCGGCCAGCGACGACGAACTGGTCGACGTGTGCAATCAGCACATCGCCCGCTACAAGGTGCCCAAGGCGTTCATCCACACCGAGAAAGTGGTGCGCTCCCCCGCCGGCAAGGCCGACTACCGCTGGGCCAAGTCCGTCGCCGAAGCCTCACTGGCGTAACCCCTTTCGCATAGGCCCTTTCTTCGCGACCGTGCGTGTTGGTCCGCCAACACGCCGTCGAGTGCGTACTTCTGCGCACACTCGCCGTCAGACGGTCACCAGTGGTTTGCCGGCCGTCTCACGCACGGTCAGCACGGTGAGCAGCGAAATGAGCGCTGCGCCAACGACATAGAACGCCGGTGACAGCGTATTGCCGGTGTGCCCCACCAGCCAGGTGACCACGTACGGGGTGGTTCCGCCGAACAGCGCGACGCACACGTTGTAGCCGACCGCGAATCCGCTGTAGCGCACCCGCGTCGCGAACATCTCCACGCCGGCCGATACCGCCGCCGAGATGTACAGGCATTCGATGACGGCCAGTCCGACATGGGCGCCGATCGCGGCGGCCAACGTGCCCGAATTCAGCAGCAGGAACAGCGGATAGCCGAATACCGCGAAACCGACGGCGCCGGCGATCAACAGCGGGCGACGGCCGATCCGGTCGCTCAGCGATGCCAGCGGGAGGATCAGGATGATGGCGACCAGGCAGGCGATGGTGCTGGACAGGAACGCCTGGGTCTTGGTGAAGTGCAGCGTCTTGATGAAGTACGTGGGCAGGTAGGTGAACACCACGTAGTAACCGATGTTGAAGATGACGAACAGGCCGATCACGCGCAGGATCGACGGCCAGGATGTCCGGATCGCTTCCCGCAGGGGCGATTTCGCGACGCTGTCGGTTTCGACGAGTTCCTTGAACTCGGGTGTGTCATCGAGGCGCAGCCGGATGTACAGGCCCACCAGGCCCAGCGGTCCGGCGATCAGGAACGGTACGCGCCAGCCCCAGCTGTCCATGGCGCCGGCCGGCAGCAAGGCCTGCAGCAGGGTCACCGTCAGTGACCCGAACAGGAACCCCACCACCCCGGACCACACCATGTAGGTGATCGTCCGGCCGCGGTGTGCGTCGTCCGCGAATTCCGCGAGATACACGGCACCGCCGCCATATTCGCCACCGGCCGAGAAGCCCTGCAGGCAACGCAGCAGCAAGAGCAGCAGCGGGGCGGCCACCCCGATCGAGTGATAGGTGGGTAGCAGACCGATCGCCAAGGTGGCCGCCGACATCAGCAGGATCACGACGGCCAATACCCGGTGCCGGCCGATCCGATCGCCCAGTGGGCCGAAGACGAAGCCGCCGAGCGGACGCATGAAGAACGCCGCCGCGAAGATCGCGAAGGTGTTCAGCAGTGCGGTGGTGTCATTGCCGGCCGGAAAGAAGTTCGCCGCGATGAACGTGGCGAGGAAGCCGTAGATGGCGAAGTCGAACCATTCGACCGCATTGCCGATCGCCGCGCCGACGATCACCCGGCGCAGTGTCGAGGAATCCCGATCACTCACAGCCGAAGCTTACAAGCAGCTGCTTTAACTTCGGGTGCCGAATGCTCAGCCGCGGTAGGTACCCCGGCCCGTCACCAACGGCATGTCGAGCGTCGTGTGGATTCCCGGCGCGGCGGCGACGGTGTCGGGGATGGCGTTGACGATCCGGCCGGCGCCGACCAGGATCGCCGCGTAGTTGTGATCGCCGCGGGCACTGGTCGGGCAGATGTCAACGGCGTAGGACGGCTCACCGGTGATCTCCACCCGGTAGGAGCCGCCGGGCTGCGCGGGCTGGGCCCAGTCGGGGCGCAGGTCGCCGCGCACCCGGGTCACGTGCTCGACCACGACGACGGGCTTGCCGCCGACCATGCCATTGATCTCGAACCGCATCGCCGCGACGGTGCCCTTTTCGATGACGCCGATGGCGACGTCGATGTCCTCGGGCGCGGGCTCGAGTTCGAAACTTTCGGTGATCTCGTCGATTTCGAGGCCGAGACCGGCGGCCAGCATATGGATCGCCGTCCCCCACGCGGCCGCCAGGGTGCCCGGCTGGAACAGCAGACCCGGTTGGTCCAGCGGATTGCCGAAGCCCATCACCCACTTCATCACGATCTCGCCGTCGTAGGTTGCGTAGTCGGCGATCTCCATGGTCCTGATCTGCTCGACGCGCTGACAGGTTCCAGCCAGCGCGAACGGCACCAGGTCGGTCACGAATCCCGGATCGACGCCGGTGATGAATACCGTCGAATTGCCCTGCTGGGCAGCCGATTCCACCTTTTCGATGTACTTGCCCGGGACCGCCCCGCCCCACGGGAACTGCAGCCCGCCCGGCGCCGAGCCCACCACGTTGATACCGGCCTCGAGGGCGGCGCACACCTCCAGGGTGGCCTCCTTGGTCCGGACGTCACCCATCGCGGTGTAGACCAGGCAGTCCGGCCGAGCGGCGATCAGCTGGTCGATGCCCTTGGTGGCCTGCACCCCGGTCACGACGTCCAGCCCGGCCAGCTCGCCCGCGTCGCGGCCGACCTTCTCATCGTTGGACACCCCGACGGCGACGAGCTCGAACCGCGGGTCCTCGATCAACTGCAGCAGTGCGATCTGGCCGCAGTTTCCGGTCCCGAAGAGTGCAACGCGTATAGCCATGCCAGGCAGTATGCGTGCTCCGCCCAAAAATTGGAACAGGTTCTAATTTTGGATTCGTGGTGCGGTAACGTGACGCCCCATGGGACGCGTGGATGACAAGGTCGTACTGATCAGCGGTGGCGCACAGGGCATGGGTGCCGCGCACGCCAAGATGCTCGTCGCTGAGGGCGCCAAGGTGGTCATCGGCGACATCCTCGACGAGAAGGGTGAGGCACTGGCGGCGGAGATCGGTGATGCCCATCCAGAATCAGCACGCTATGTCCACTTGGACGTCACCCAGGCCGACCAGTGGCAGGCCGCGGTCGATCTGGCCGTCCAGACGTACGGCAAGCTCACCACGCTGGTGAACAACGCCGGCATCGTTGCCCTGGGCAAGATCGGCCAGTTCGACATGGACAAGTTCCGCAAGGTCATCGACGTCAACCTGATCGGCACGTTCCTGGGCATGCAGGCTGTCGTCGAGCAGATGAAGGCCGTCGGCGGCGGGTCGATCATCAACGTGTCCTCGATCGAAGGGCTGCGCGGAGCCCCGATGGTGCACCCATACGTCGCGTCGAAGTGGGCGGTCCGCGGACTGGCCAAGTCGGCGGCAATCGAGTTGGGCAAGTTCAACATTCGGATCAACTCGGTGCACCCCGGATTCATCCGGACCCCGATGACCAAGCACTTTCCCGACGACATGGTGACCTCGCCACTGGGCCGGCCGGGCACGTCCGAAGAGGTCGCGACGTTCATCGTGTTCCTCACCAGTGACGAGTCATCGTTCTCCACGGGTGCCGAGTTCGTGGTGGACGGCGGCCTGATCACCGACGTCCCGCACAAGGACCTGTTCTAAGGGGCGTGACTTTCTCGGCGGCTGATAGCAGCCCGCCGCGAGCGTGCAGCCTTGCGCAAAATCGGCTGATTTGCATATGGCTGCACACTCGCGCCAAAGGTTGGCTACGTCGCGGCGTAGCCGAGCGCGGCCTTGATCTCCAGGTAGTCGTCGAACCCGAACAGTCCCCACTCGCGGCCGTTGCCGCTCTTCTTGTAGCCGCCGAACGGCGCGTTCATGTCGAACCCGTGGTTGATCGCGACCGAGCCGGCCCGGATCCGGCGCGGCATCCAGATCGGCACCCGAAACATAGCCCGCCAGACCATATTCCGTGTCATTGCCGATCTCGACGGCCTGATCCAGGTCGTCGTAGCCCAGGATGCACAACACCGGTCCGAAGATCTCCTCCTGGGCGATCGTCATGTCGTTGCGCACGTTGGCGAACACGGTGGGCTTGATGTAGTAGCCGGTGTCCAGGCCCTCGGGCCGGCCGGGGCCGCCGACCACCAGGGTGGCGCCCTCGTCGACGCCCTTCTGCAGCAGGCCCTGGATCTTGTCGAACTGCGCCCTGGACGCCACCGGGCCGATCGCCTTGTCGTCGGCCGGATCGCCGACCTTCACCGCTCCCGCGGTCTCCCGCGCGATCGCGATCGCCTCATCCATGCGGGAATTCGGAACGAGCATGCGCGACGGCGCATTACAGCTCTGGCCGCTGTTCACCATCATCACCGACGTGCCGGCGACGACGCTCTTGGCGAAGTCCTCGTCGTCGAGCACGATGTTCGGGCTCTTGCCGCCGAGTTCCTGCGTGACGCGCTTGACCGTCGGGGCCGCGTTGCGGGCCACCTCGATGCCGGCCCGGGTGGAGCCGGTGAACGACACCATGTCGATGTCGGGATGGGTGGCCAGCGCGACACCCACCCCCGGCCCGTCGCCGTACACCAGGTTGTAGACACCGGCGGGCACCCCGGCCGCGTCGATCACCTCGGTGAAGATCTGCGCCGAGTACGGCGCCACCTCCGACGGCTTGAGCACCATGGTGCAGCCGGTGGCCAGCGCGGGGAACACCTTGCAGGCGATCTGGTTGATCGGCCAGTTCCACGGGGTGATCAGACCGCACACCCCGATGGGTTCCTTGACCACCAGCGTCGACCCGTGCTGCTCCTCGAACTCGAAGTTCTTCAGCGCGTCCATCGCGGTGGCCAGGTGTCCCATCCCGAGACCGACCT
>JAKIXW010000078.1 GCA_022708865.1 Acidobacteriota bacterium | reverse complement strand
CGCTGCTCGACGCTGCCCGGCGCCTGATCGCCGAACGCGGCGCCGACGCACTGACCATGGACGATCTGGCGCACGCCGCCGGCGTCGGCAAGGGCACCGTCTTCCGGCGCTTCGGGAGTCGCGCCGCATTGATGAGCGTGCTGCTCGACGAGGACGAGCAGGTGAGCCAGCGCGCCTTCCTGTTCGGACCCCCGCCACTGGGCCCGGCGGCGCCGCCACTGGAACGTCTACTGGCCTTCGGCGACGCCCGCATCCGCTTCGCGCATACCCATCACGAGTTGCTCTCGGCGGCCAACCGCGATCCCGCCACCCGACAGAACCCCGCGGCCCGGGTGCTGCGGACCCACCTGCGCGTCCTGCTCGAAAAGGCCGGCACCACCGGGGATCTCGACGCCCAGGCCGACGCCCTGCTAGCGCTGCTCGACGTCGACCACATCAAACACCAGCTGGCCGTCGGCCGGTCACTCGACGAGCTGGTCGAGGGCTGGCAGACCGTGGCCCGGAAACTGTGCGGCCGCTAGCAACCAGAATGCGCTGGATCTTGCACGTGGACCTGGATCAGTTTCTGGCCTCGGTCGAACTGCGTCGCCGACCCGATCTGATCGGCCTGCCGGTGATCGTCGGCGGCCAGGGCGACCCGACCGCGTCGCGCACCGTGGTCACGTGCGCGTCCTACGAGGCCCGCACGTTCGGGGTGCACGCCGGAATGCCGTTGCGCGTGGCGGCACGCCGCTGTCCGGACGCGGTGTTCCTGCCCTCGGATCCCCCGGCCTACGACGCCGCCTCGACCGCGGTGATGGACCTGCTGCGCGACCTCGGACACCCCGTCGAGGTGTGGGGCTGGGACGAGGCCTACCTCAGCGCCGACACCGACGATCCCATGGCCCTGGCGGAGCACATCCGCGCGGTGGTGGCCGACGCGACCGGGTTGTCCTGCTCGGTGGGCATCAGCGACAACAAGCAGCGCGCCAAGGTCGCAACCGGATTCGCCAAACCGGCGGGTTCGGCGAGCGGTGCCCTTCCGCGAGCACGAGGCCCGGCGAAGACCAAACCGGCGGGTTCGGCGAGCGGTGCCCTTCCGCGAGCACGAGGCCCGGCGACGACCAACCCCCCGGGCGTGCGGTGGCTGACCGACGCCGACTGGATGGAAACCGTCGGCCATCTGCCCGTCGACACGCTCTGGGGAATCGGCCCGAAGACCACCAAAAAGCTTGCCGAACTTGATATCACGACGGTCTGCGAGTTGGCCAACTCCGACGCCGAGACCCTGATCTCCGCCTTCGGGCCCCGCACCGGACTGTGGATCCTGCTGCTCGCCAAGGGCGGGGGCGACACCGAGGTCAGCACGCAGCCGTGGGTGCCGCGCTCGCGCAGCCACGTCGTCACCTTCCCCGACGATCTGGTCGATCGGGATGAGATGCGCACGGCGGTCGCGGATCTGGCGCGGCGCACGCTGGCGGAGGTCATCGAGCAGGGCCGGATGGTGACCCACGTCGCGGTCACGGTGCGGACGGCCACCTTCTACACCCGCACGAAGGTGCGCAAGCTGGCCGCGCCGACGGTCGCCGAGGCGGCCATCGTGGACGGCGCGCTCGACGTTTTCGGCCTGTTCGACACGAACCGTCCGATCAGGTTGCTGGGAGTCCGACTCGACCTGCTCATGCCGGGCCCTGACGTGGACTAACATCGCCGCCATGGCCGAACCGAAACCCCGCCCCGGCCTTCGCGAGCGCAAGAAGCAGGCCACCCGAGCCAAGTTGATCGAGGCGGCCGCCGATCTGGTGGACAAACAGGGCTACACGAAGACCACTGTCGAGCAGATCGCCAATGCCGTCGACGTCTCGCCGCGCACGGTGGCGCACTATTTCCCGAGCAAGGAACAGCTACTGCTGGGAATGGTCGACGCGTACGCCGAGGCCGCCCACGCGGAGTTCGCGACCGTCCCCGACGATCTGCCGCCGCTGCAGGCCCTGTTGGCCTCCAATGTGGCGCTGCTGGATCGCATCGACAACCCGGAGTCCCAGATCGACGTCCGACGGTTGACGTCACTGCTCCGCACGATGCACGTGTCGCCGGCGTTGCGCCCGCTGTCGATCCGGATGCGGTGCACGGCCTCCCTCGACGAGATGGCCCGACGGCTGGGTACCGACGTGCAGGACCGGCGGGTGGAACTGGTCTTCGCGGTGTGGGCCGCCATCGTGGGCGCGGCCTGGTCCGGCATCAGCGAGATGCTTGCCGCCGGCGAGGTGGACGCCGCTGGGCTGCCCGCTCTGCTCACGCAGCGCCTGCACGACGCGATGGCGGACGTCATCGCCCTGTCGGAGTGATCCGGCCTACCGGTCCAGCTGCGGCCGCGGCCGCAGTGCGCGGGTGAACAGCACGTTGACCTGCCGCATCGCAACGCTGTAGGGCCACCACGCGACGCGCTTGAACGCATACAACGCCCGGATGTCCGGCGAGGTGTAGATCAGGAACCGGTTCTTCGCGACACCGGCCAGGATGGCCGCCGCGGCGCGTTCGGGGCTGACCGCGTGACCGGAGAACCGCGCGACCCAGCGTTCGACCCGCGGATCCTGCCGGTCCACCCCGGAGATCTCGACGGTATTGACCAAGGGGGTCTTGACCGCGCCGGGTACCACGACCGAGACGCCGATGCGGTGCCGCGCGAGGTCGAAACGCAGCACCTCCGACAGCCCGACCAGGCCGGCCTTGCTGGCGGTGTACGCGGCGTGCCACGGCAGGGCGACCAGACCGGCCGCCGAGGAGACACTCACCAGCTGACCGCCGCGGCCAGCGGCGACCATCGGCGGCACGAACGCCTCGATCACATGGATGGGACCCATCAGGTTGATGTCCACCATCGAGCGCCACTGCCGGTGGGTCAGCTGGTCGACGGTGCCCCACGCGGAGACGCCGGCGATGTTCATCACGACGTCCATGGCCGGATGCCAGGTGTGGATGTCGGCGCCGAATCGGGCCACCTGGTCGTAGTCGGAGATGTCCAGGGCGCGGTACTCCGCGACGGTGGCGCCCAGGGCCCGGGCGTCGGCGACGGTGGCGTCGAGGCCGTCGGCGTCGCGATCGGTCAGATAGAGCTCGGCTCCCCGAGCGGCCAGTGCCAGTGCGGTGGCGCGGCCGATGCCGCTGGCCGCGCCGGTGATCAGGCAGCGTTTGCCTGCGTAGCGCGAGACGGTCTGGCTTTCGGGCATGACGGTGACGATACCGACGGTATCGGTCAGATCCCGGTACCGCCCCACAGCGACGACAGCCATAACTTTTCGAGGACGGCCACCACCCGATCGGTGCTCCCGCCGGAACCGATGAAGGCCGACTCGCCGGACAGGGCCATCACAGTGGTGGCACCCATGGTGCGGATGAGCATCGGGATGTCGTCGCTGATCGGTCGCGCGGTACCGGCTGCCCGCTCGTCCTCGACGATCGTGACGATCTTGTCGACGATGCTCCCGATCTGTTCGTCCTGGATCCGGCGGATCTCCGTATCGGTGGCGCGGGCCGTCATACACGCCTGCATCACGGGATCGTTGTTGGCGAACATCACCGCGGCGCTCTGCACCATCCGCCTGGCGAACTCCGCGGGCAGTTCGTCGGCCTCTCGGGGCGCGAAGTGGTGCGTCAGCTCTTCGAGTTCCTGCTGCGCCTCCTCCAGGATCTGGGCCAGGACGGCGTACTTGGAGTCGAAGTAGAAGTAGAAGCCGGACCTGGCCACCCCGGCCCGGTCGCTGATCGTGCTGACCGACACATCGTCGAACGGCACCTCCTGCAGCAGTTCGCGCACAGCGCCGAGGATCGCCTTCCGCTGCCGGTCACCGCGGCGACGCGGCTGCTGGCCGGGGTCCTCCGACGGTATGGCGACACGCACGAGCATTACCTTGCACCACGCCGGGACCGGAGCGAAACTTGACAGGCGTCAAATCGACGGCTGAGATGAAGCGGCCGTGGCGTTCGCCACACCCGACGACACCGTGGCAATTGCCACACCCGACGACGGAATCAGGTCAGGAGACACATGCCCGCGACCATCAATGCCCCGCAGTACCTGTTGGACCAGGCCAAACGCCGGTTGAAGCCGACACCGGTGACCCTGCCCGGCATGGGCGCGGTCGAGAGGCGCCTGCGGGATCGCGAGTGGGACCAGTTCGTCCTGGCCGAGCCGCCGGCCGGCAGCGACCTGAAGCCGGTCATGGGCGACTCGGGCCTGCCGATCATCGGGCACCTGATCGAGGTCTTCCGCCGCGGCCCGGACTACGTCCTGGACCTCTACCGCAAGCACGGCCCCGTCTACTACTCGCACAACGTGGCGCTGTCGCAGGTGATGGCGCTGGGCCCGGACGCCACCCAGGCGGTGTTCAGCAACCGCAACAAGGAGTTCTCGCAGCGCGCCTGGGATCCGGTGATCGGACCGTTCTTCGAGGGCGGCCTGATGCTGCTCGACGGCGAGGAGCACATGTTCCACCGCCGGATCATGCAGGACGCCTTCACCCGCTCCCGGCTGACCGGCTATGTGCCGCACGTCGATTCGGTCGCGTCGGCCGTGCTGGCCAACGACTGGGTGGCCAACGACGCCCGGTTCTTGTTCCACCCGGCGATGAAGGAGCTGACCCTCGACATCGCCTCGGAGGTGTTCATGGGGGTGCCCGCGGGCACCGACCGCAAGTTGGTCACCACCGTCAACGAGGCGTTCGCCACCACCACCCGGGCCGGCAATGCCATTGTGCGCAAACCGATTCCGCCGCTGTCCTGGTGGCGCGGTGTCAAGGCGCGCAAGACGCTGGACGACTACTTCGCCAGCCGCATCGCCGAGAAGCGCGCCTCGGAGTCCACCGACATGTTCTCCGTGTTGTGCCATGCCACCGACGAGGAGGGCCGCTCCTTCACCGACGCCCAGATCATCAGTCACATGATCTTCCTGATGATGGCGGCGCACGACACCTCGACCTCGACGATGACCACCATGGCCTATCACCTGGCCGCCAATCCCGAGTGGCAGGACCGGTTGCGGGAGGATTCCGAACGCATCGGCGACGGCCCGCTGGACATCGAGGCGCTGGAAAAGCTGGAAACCTACGACCTGGTGATCAACGAAACCCTGCGGATGCAGACACCGCTGCCGTTCAACTTCCGCCGCGCCGTGCGCGACACGGACCTGATGGGCCACTTCATCCCGGCCGGCACCGACGTGGTGACGTGGCCGGCGATCAACCACCGGTTGCCCGAGTTGTGGACCGACCCGGAACGCTTCGACCCGATGCGCTTCGCCGAGCCACGCAACGAGCACAAGTCCCACCGCTATGCGTTCGCACCGTTCGGCGGCGGAGCGCACAAGTGCATCGGCATGGTGTTCGGTCAGCTCGAGATCAAGACGGTCATGCACCGCCTGATGCGCCGGTATCGGCTGGAGCTCCCCCATCCCGGCTACCGGCCACGCTGGGATTACGGCGGCATGCCGGTTCCTGTCGATGGAATGCCGATCGTGCTTCGCCCCCTGAATTAACCTGGGTGGCGTGACGAACGCCACAATCAGCACGCCGGAGTTCCTCCTCGGCCAGGCCCGTCGCCATTTCAAACCCGCGCTGAACAACTTCCCGGGGATGTACGCCGCCGAACGCAAACTGCGCGGCACACAGTTCCGGCAGCGGGTGTTGGCCGAGCCGCCACCGGGCAGTGCTCTGCGACCCGTGACGGGCGACGGCGGCATGCCGGTGCTCGGCCACATGATCGAGATGTTCATGAACACCCCGGACTACCTGCTGCACATCTACCGCACCCAGGGCCCGGTGTTGTACGCCTACTCCCCCGTCCTGCCGTCGGTGGCCGCACTCGGGCCCGACGCCGCGCAGGAGATCTACACCAACCGCAACAAGGACTACTGCCAGGAGGGCTGGAAGCCGGCAATCGGCCCGTTCTTCAGACGGGGGCTGATGCTGCTGGATTTCGAGGAGCACCTCTATCACCGGCGGATCATGCAGGAGGCGTTCACCCGAGCCCGGCTGGCCCGCTACGTGACAGAGGTCGACCGCGTCGCCACCGACGTCGTCGCCAACGACTGGGCGGTCAACGACTCACGGTTCCTGCTGTACCCGGCGCTCAAGGAGCTGACCCTCGACATCGCCTCGGTGGTGTTCATGGGGCATGAGCCCGGTACCGACAAGAAGTTGGTCACCGAGGTCAACAAGGCGTTCACCATCACCACCCGGGCCGGCAACGCCATCGTCCGGATGCCGGTGCCGCCACTCACCTGGTGGCGCGGCCTGCGGGCCCGCCAACTGCTGGAGGACTACTTCACCGCGCGGGTTTCCGAGGCACGCCGCCAGCAGGGTGGGGACGACCTGCTGAGCGTGCTGTGCCATTCGGCCGACGAGGACGGAAACCGGTTCTCCGACCGCGACATCGTCAACCACATGATCTTCCTGATGATGGCCGCGCACGACACGTCCACGTCCACCGCGAGCACGATGGTGTACAACCTGGCCGGAAATCCGGAGTGGCAGCAGCGTTGTCGCGACGAGTCGGACCGCCTGGGCGACGGCCCGCTGGACATCGAGGCGCTGGAGAAGCTCGAAAGCCTCGATCTGGTGATGAACGAATCGATCCGGATGGTGACACCGGTGCAGTGGGCGATGCGGCGCACCGTGCGCGACACCGACCTGTTGGGTTACTACATCCCCGAGGGAACCAACGTCATCTTCTATCCGGGCATGAGCCACCGGTTGTCCGAGATCTGGACGGACCCAGAGGTTTTCGATCCGGCCCGGTTCACCGAACCGCGGAACGAGCACAAGCGGCACCGGTACGGGTTCACACCGTTCGGCGGCGGAGCCCACAAGTGCATCGGCATGACCTTCGGCCAACTGGAGGTCAAGACCATCCTGCATCGGCTGCTCCGCCGGTACCGGCTCGAGCTACCGTATCCGGGCTATCGGCCCCGCTGGGATTACGGCGGTATGCCCATTCCCATGGACGGCATGCGAATCGCGTTGCGGCCCTTGTAAGTTCAGATCTCAGGAACCAAGCCCGTTGGCGGCCGCGATCACCGCCCGCAGCGCCGAGTCGGTAGCGGCATCCCGGCCCTCGGCCCAGCCCATCGCCCAGTCGGAGCGCGCCCCGTTGCTGGCATGAACGAAGGTGGCGGTGTGCGCGCCGGCCCGCAACTGGTGGAATCGCAGCACCTCGACGGCCACCCCGCCGTCGTGCAGCATCGCGGTGAGCGCGCCGACCGGACCACTCGCCGACGCCGTCGGTGTGGTGATGCGGTCGCCGAACGCGATGGTCGCGGTGTAGGTGCGCGACCGGGGGCCCGCCGCGGCGTCTGCGCACTCCCAGGCACCCAAGCGGACGGGACCCGAACCGTGGCCCAACCGGGCGAACACCTCGTCGCAGGGCAGATCGGCGACGTCGTCGCGCAGCCCGCGGGGCAGCGGGGTGGCGAACAGATCGCCGAACGTCCGCCCGGTGGCGCCGAACGGAAAGGTATTGGGAGAGGTCATGTGCCGGCCTTCGCTGATCGTCGGAAAGCGACCGACGGGAAGCTCAGCAGTAGCAATCGACCCACAGCGGGGGGTCGGTCTGGATCAGACCCCGCTGTGGGGCGCTACTACGAGGAATTTCGGCACGGTCGCCACCCTAACAGCGCGACCGGCAGCGCCGGGAATCACGCCAGCGCCAGGAAGAGCTTCTCCAACTCGGCCTGCGTCATCGGGGCTTCCCCGCCGTCGGCGCCGGCACCCACGACACATTCGCGCAGGCCGGTCGCGACGATCTTGAAGCCGGCCCGGTCCAGCGCCTTGGAGACCGCGGCCAGCTGGGTGACGACGTCCTTGCAGTCCCGGCCCTGTTCGATCATGGCGATGACGCCGGCGAGCTGGCCCTGTGCGCGCCGCAACCGGTTGAGCACTGCGGCGATCGCGTCTTCGTCCCCAACCATGATCGGCTCCCTTCCGGCGGACATCAGATGTCCCCCAGTGTACCCGTGGGGGTATATGCTCAACGACATGTGCTACCCCGTCACCTGCCCGCGCTGCGGCAAGACCACCTGGGACGGCTGCGGCGAACACGTCGCTGAGGTCAAGGCATCGGTGCCCCCCGAGCAATGGTGCACCTGCCGCGAGAAGACGACCTGACCCCTCCCGGCCCTTCGATCGGCCCGATTGGGCGTGGCGGGCAGTCCATGGATACGATGGATTGGCTATTCGTTCAATTCATGAACTCGTAAGGGGTCGCCCGTGTCGACCACGTACCTGGCCGGTTCCGCGCGACCGCTCTACGAGATCAAGGCGAACCTGTTCAAGGCACTCGCCCATCCCGCGCGGATCCGCATCCTGGAGATCCTGACCTCGGCGGACCGTCCCGTGCCGGTCAGCGAGATCCTGTCCATCACCGGTGTCGAGGCAACCCTGATGTCCCAGCACCTCGCCGTCCTCAAGCGGCACCGGGTCGTGGCCGGCGAGCGGGTGGGCAACGCCGTCTTCTATACCCCGACCCACCCGCTGATCGCCGAGCTGCTGCTGATCGCCCGGACGTTCCTGACCGACACCCTGGCCGCCGATCAGGATCAGCTGGCCGCGGTCGGGACGCTGCCCCCGCTGCGCCGAACCACCGGTACCGCGGACTGATCACCGCCATCTGGCTTGTACGTATGACCCTGGTCTTCCGGATACCAGTGGACGGACACCGTCGACGTCGTCCCCCTGGCGGAGCGGGCGGTCCGGCTACGCGACACGCCGATCGGCGATGTACGAACACGGACGCTCGTCCGGTGTTCTCACGTACATCACGTGCCCACGGTCAGCAGCAGTCGACTCCGCCGACGCACCAGGATGCTCGACAACCACGGCCCGGCTTCCTGCGCCCCGATCCACCGCGTTCGGTCGAGGAGCAGTCGCAGCACCAACGTCGCCTCCAGCCGGGCCAGTGCCGCGCCGACACAGAAATGCACGCCCTTCCCAAAAGTGATGTGGCCCTTGGCCGGACGGTCCAGGCGGAACTCGCCGGGGTTGTCGAACTTCGCCGGATCGCGGTTGGCCGCACCCCACAGCAGCAGCAGCCGCGAATTCGCCGGCAGCGGCACGCCCGCGAGTTCGGTGTCGACCCGCACATGCCGGTAGTGCCCGCGGAACGGCGGTTCGAAGCGCAGGCACTCCTCGATGAACGGCCCCAGCAGCTGCGGATCGTCCCGCAGCTGCTGCTGGATCTGGGGGCGCTCCGCCAGGATGCCGACCGCGCTGCCCAGCAGTGAGGCGGTGGACTCCCCTCCGGCGCTGAACAGGATCACCATGATCACCGCGGCGGTCACCTGATCGATGTCCCCGTGGGCGTGGGCGGTCGCCATGTCGCCGAGCAGATTGTCCTGTGCGCCTTCGTCGATCGCCCGGTGGAACTGTTCGAAGATGTACCCCGACAGCTCCATGGCGGCGGTGCCGGAGGCCGCCAGCTTGTCGGAATCGGCAATGCCGTCGAGTGTCTGCACGCTGGCGTACGCCTTGGGGATCAACAGGTCGACGTCGCTGTCGGGCACCCCGATCAGCCGCGTGACCACCATCATCGGCAGCCGGTTGGCCACCGCGCTCATCCACTCGATACGTCCGTCGCGCTGGTTCTCCGACCACAACCGGTCGAAAGTCTCGACGATGAAGGGCTCGGTGGCACGAATTCGCTTGGCGGCCAAATGCGGAACCAGCATCCGGCGGTGTACGGCGTGACCGGGATCATCGGCGGTCGCCAACACCTGCACCGGCCCGTCCAGCTCACCCATCGGGAACGCCGAGAGGGCACCGTCCGAGTACCGCATCGCCGCAGTGAGATTCGCGGAGAACTCGTCGACGCGCGCGACGGCGTCCTCGAGGGCATCCCAACCGCACACCAGATAGAAGTCGGAGTCGCCGACGCGATGGACCGGACCGGCGGCGCGCAACCGGTCATACAACGGATAGGGGTCCTGAATGGCGGCGTCGCCGAAGAACTCGGCCGGGTCCACCCCGGCGGCGTGGGCTGTGGTCACCAGTCCAGCCTGCGCACCGGCGCCACCGAGGTCAACGCGGACCGCGCAGGTCGAGAGGCCGATCTGGGGCGGTCTACCGCGCAACGTCTCGAGCCAGCGTTCCGATCAGCCACATCTGTGAAACATTGATGCGATTTCGTCTCAGGGCGAGATAAAGTCACTGAGTGATGTCACGGCACGACTGGCTGGTCGACGGGGATCGCGGCGCGGCGGCCGCCGAGCGGATCTATGCCGGGGCCGCCGAATTGATCTACCGCGACGGGTATGACGCCTTCAGCCTGGAGGCGCTGGCAACGCACGTGCACTGCTCGCGGGCCACCATCTATCGGCACGCGGGCGGCAAGTCGCAGATCCGCGAACAGGTCACCACCCGGATGGCCGCCCGGATCGTGACGGTGGTGCGCAAGGCCGTCGCCGGACTCTCCGGCGCCGACCGAGTGCTGACAGCCGTCGGGGTGGCCGTGACCGAGATCAGGGCCGACCCGGCCGGACAGTTGTTCGTCGACATAATGCGCGACGGCCGCGGATCGACGTGGCTGACCGGGTCGCCGGCCGTCGCCGCGTTCGCCACTGAACTCGCCGGCCTCGACGACGACCTCGCTGCCGCCCGGTGGATCGTGCGCCTCGTGCTGTCCCTGCTGGTGTGGCCGGGCGACGATCCGGACGCCGAAACCGCTCTGCTGCAACGGTTTGTCGCGCCGGCGTTCGACTGAGCGCGGCACCCCGGGGCGAGCGTGCGTGAAAGTACGCGACACCCCGCGCGAGAGCGGGCCGACACGCACGCTCGGCGCGGAAAGGAGCCGCTACTTGATCAGCGGGTCGCGGGGCATGCCGAGAATCCGCTCGGCGATCTGATTCCGTGTGACCTCCGACGTGCCGCCGGCGATCGCCATCGCCCGCGCGCCCATCGCCATCATTACCGGCAGCGCCGACGGCCCGTCCACCAGCGCGGCGTCCTGCCCATTGAGTAGGCACATGATGGCCGCCGACTCGCCCATGTGCTCGGCGAGCTTGAGCTTGGTGATGTTGCCCTCCGGACCCGGGCCGGCGCCCTCGATGCTGCGCACCGCACTGCGCAGATTCAGCAGCCGGATCGCGTGATCGTCGGCCAGGAAGTTGCCGACGCGAATCTTGGCCCCCGCCAACCGATCTGCGTGCTCCCCCGCCAGCGCCACCAGCGCCGCCGGGTCGACGCCGGCCACTCCGGACCCGCCGCCGATGCTCACCCGCTCGTTGCCGAGCGTGGCCCGCGCGACCGTCCAACCGCTGTTGGGCTCACCCACCACGTCCTCGTCGGGGACGAACACGTCGTTGAAGAACACCTCGTTGAACTCCGAGCCGCCCATGATCATTCGCAGCGGGCGCACCTCGACGCCCGGCGCATTCATGTCGATGATCACGGTGGTGATACCGGCATGCTTGGCCGCATCCGGGTCCGTCCGCACGGTGGCCAGGCCACGCTGCGCGTAGTGCGCGCCCGACGTCCACACTTTCTGGCCGTTGATCTTCCAGCCGCCGTCGACGCGCACCGCGCGGGTCTTGATGGCTGCCGCATCCGATCCGGCGCCGGGTTCGGAGAACAGCTGGCACCAGACCTCGTCCTTGCGCAGCGCCTTGTCGACGAATCTCTCGATCTGCGAGTGGGTTCCGTGCTGGACCAGCGTCAGGACCACCCAGCCGGTGATGCCGTAATCCGGCCGCTTGACGCGGGCGGACCGAAACTCCTGGTCGATCACCACCTGTTCGATGGCGCCCGCGGCCCGGCCGAACGGCTTGGGCCAGTGCGGCTGCACATAGCCGGTGCTGATCAGCCGGTCCAGCTGCGCCTGCCCGTCCAGCGCCGCGATCTCGGCGACATCGGCACGCACCCCGGCGCGCATCTCCTCGGCCGAGGCCGGCAGTTCCAGGCTGTTGAGCCGGGTCACGCCCGCGGCCGACAGGTCGAACAGATCGGCGGCGGGCCCGTCACTGCCCAGGAGTGCGCGCAGCGCCATCGCCCGCCGCAGATGCAGGTGCGCATCGTGCTCCCAGGTGAACCCGATGCCACCGTGCACCTGAATGTTCAACTCCGCGTTGCGAAGATAGGCCGGGAAGGCCGAGGCGGCGGCCGCGGCGGCCATCAACCGGAACTGCGCGGGATCGTCGTCGGCGGCGGCCCGGGCGGCGTCCCACACCAGCGCGGTGGCACTCTCGGCGGCCACCGCCATGTTGGCGCAGTGGTGCTTGATGGCCTGGAACGTGGCGATGGTGCGGCCGAACTGCTCACGCACCTTGGCGTATTCGACGGCGGTCCGCAGGCAGTCGGCGGCCCCGCCGACGGCTTCGGCCGCGAACAAGGTGCGCGCATGGGCCAGGGCGTCTGCCGCGGCGCCCGGCAGCACGTCGACCTGTGCGCCGTCGAGGCGCACCCGGCCGGACCGACGCGACAGGTCGAGGTTCGTCGGGATCTCGACGGCGACCCCGTCGGCGGTGCGGTCGACCAGCAGCACGTCGTCGCCCGCGGCGATCAGCAGCAGATCGGCCAGGCCGGCGCCCAGCACCACCCCGGCGTCGCCGGTGGCGGTCGCGCCCGAGACGATGACCGAACCACCGAGGCCGACCCCGGCGGTCGTGCTGCCGTCGGTCAATCCGCCCAGCATCCGGGACTTCTGGTCATCCGACCCGTGCCGGGCCAGCACTGCGGAGGCCACCACGGTCGGGACGAACGGGCCGGGCGCGACGGCACTGCCGAGGGCCTCGATCACCACCACCAGTTCGGGCAGCCCGAACCCCGAGCCGCCGTGCGCTTCGTCGATGTGCAGGCCGAGCCAGCCGAGCTCGGACATCCCCGCCCAGAACGGCGGCCGCTGTTCAGCGGGGGCCTCGAGCAACTCGCGCGCGGCGGCGCGGGCCTTCTGTGCGACGAGGAAGTCCTCGGCTACCTTGCCGAGTTCCCGATGGTCATCTGTGAGTGCGATCGCCATGGAAAGTCATAGTGCCGGGGGCCGGTTGATCGGATAACAGCGCCCCCCGGCACCTGGTCTCACTTCGGGGCGAAGCGCTGCCCGGCGTCCAGCCGGATGCACTGTCCGTTGAGCATCGCGTTGTCCACGATGGCCGCGACCAGCTTGGCGAACTCCTCGGGCCGGCCCAGCCGCTTCGGGAACGCCGCGTCCTTGGTCAGCATGGTCGCGAACTCGTCGGGGATGCCCTTGGTCAGGCCGGTGGCGAACAGGCTCGGCGCGATGGCCAGCGCCCGGATCCCCAGCGGGCCGAGGTCGCGCGCCATGGTCAGGCACATGCCGGCGATGCCGGCCTTGGCGGCGGTGTAGGCGACCTGACCGACGCTGCCCTGCAGACCGGCACCCGAGCTGGTGTTGATGATGACGCCGCGCTCGTCATCCTCCGGCTCGTTCTTGGACATGTGCTCGGCGGCCAGGCGGCTGATGTTGAACGACGCGATGAGGTTCAGGTTGATGGTGTTCTGGAAGGTCTCCAGGCTGTGCGGGCCGTTCTTGCCGAAGGTCTTCTCGGCGACGCCACCGCCGGCGGTGGTCAGCACCACGTGCAGGCCGCCGAGCTCGTTGACGGCGGCGGCCAGGGTGTCGCCGGTGCCGGCGAAATCGGTGACGTCGACGGGCAGGAAGGTTCCGCCGATGGCGCTGGCGACGTCCTTGCCGTCGGTGCCCTCGCGGTCCAGGACGGCCACCTTGGCGCCCTTGCTGGCGAGCAGCTCCGCCGAGGCCCGGCCGAACCCGGACGCACCGCCGATGACGACGACCTTCTTGCCGTTGATCTCCATGTTCCAATTCCTCCCAAGACTTATGTTGCATGACAAAATACCGCGCTGATGTAAACCCCGGCCAGCCGGGTTCGGCGAGCGGTGTCGTCCTGCGAGCGCGAGGCCCGGCGGCATGAGGCCCGGTCGGGTCCCGACTTGCGTACCTTGGACGGCATGGCCTCGCGGGCGGGTCCGGGTATCGCGGCGGCGGCGGTCGCCCTGGGTGTGACGCAGCTGCTCGCGGCGCCGCTGGGGTCCGGGGCCGACGCCCGCACCGCGGTGGGCTCGATGATCATCGATCTGACGCCGGGCGCGGTGAAGGAATGGGCCATCCAGACCTTCGGCACGCACGACAAACTGTTCCTGACCATCACGGTCCTGGTGGTGATCCTGCTGGTGGCGGCCGCCGCGGCCCGCTGGGAGATGCCGCGCCGCCCGATCGGCAGTGCCGTGCTCGCGCTGGCCGGCGTGGCCGGAGCGGTTGCGGTGCTGTCGCGGCCCGGCGGCGGCGTCGTCGACGTCCTACCCGTCCTCGTCGGCGCCGGATGTGGCATCGCGGTGCTGCGGCTGCTGATCTCCCGGTCATCCCCGCGGCGACGGCCGGGCCGGCGCGACGCGCTGTTGACGCTGGGGCTCACCGGAGCCGGGGCCCTGGCGGGTCTGGCTGGCAGCGCGTGGGGCCGCCGGCTGCATTCGGTGGCCCCG
>JAKIXW010000077.1 GCA_022708865.1 Acidobacteriota bacterium | reverse complement strand
CCAGTGGGTGGGTCACGAAGAAGCCCGGGGTCTTCCACACCTTGGTGATCAGTGAGTCCAGGTCGTCCGGGGTGGGACGGCCGTCGCGGGACTTGATGGTCTGCTCGGGGGTGACCTGCGCCAATAGCCCGTACTCGGGATTGTTGATCAGCTCGGACTCCTGGCGTTCCTTGATGCTCTCGATGGTCAGCCGCAGCTGCTGGGCGATCTGGTCGTGCGGACTCGAGTACAGGTCCGAGACCCGGGTGTGCACGTCGAGCAGGGTCGAGATCGAGCGCAGCGTGTACTCGCGCGGCGCGGTCTCGTAGTCGACGTAGGTCTGCGGCAGCGGTGCCTCGCCCTCGCCGGCCTCCTCGGCGTGGATGGCGACCCGTTCGGGGTTGACCACCCGGTTCACCCGGTAGATGCCGGCCTCGACCGGAACCCAGCTCAGCAGGTGCAGCAGCCACCTCGGCGTGATGGTCGAGAGCTGCGGAACCGTCTTTGTGGCATTGGCGAGTTGCCGTGCGGCGAGATCACCGAGTGCCTGCGATTCGTTCTGAGCCGACGTCATGAAAAGTCCTCTCCCGACCTTTTGAATTTGTGCCCCCATGATCCTGCACGCGCGACTGCGGCGCACAACATAACCGCGCACCGTGAGCCGAACTCTTTGCATGTCACGACGGCGCTGCCGTAGGGTGCGACCCATGCATCAGCTCGCACAGCCGCGCATGGTCTTCTCGCGCTGCCTCGTCGTGCGCTGTTGTTGTTGTTGATTTTCTGACGCTGTAATCCCCTCTGCGTTCGCCCGCCGCTACCCCGGCGGTTGATCGAACGCACTGCTCAGAACACAGAAAGTCAACTTCGCATGACCCGTCCACATCATTTCGCCGTACCCGCGGGCCACCCGCTCGCGCCCTCCAGTCCTGCGGTCACTGTGCGTCGCCGCGTGCGCCCGCGGCCCACCGTCGACCTGCCCCGCTTGACGCGCTATCGGGGCGGCACCTACTCGGCGACCGTCGACACCATCACCTTCGTCGACGGCAGCACCGCCCGCACCGACCTGATCCGGCTCAACCCGGGTGTCGACGCGTACTCGCTGGACTTCACGGGGGAGGCGCCGACCCGCCCGTCGCACTACCGGATGGACACCTGGTCGGCGGTGCCGAACCTGCGGGCGCACGCGTTCGAGGCCGAGGTCGACTGGATCCTGCGCAACTCGTTCCCGCGGCTGACCGCCGCCGAGCTGAGTCGCCGGTTGCGTGCCGCCGGCTACCCGCTGGGTGCGGCCAACATCAGCGAGCACGAGGCAATCGCCGGTACGCAGGCCGCCATCTGGAGATTCACCAACTCACTGGAGCTCGACAACCGTCCGTTGAACGTGCCGGCCTCGGTGGTGCACGGCCCCGAGGGAGTCACGGTCGAGTTCGACGGAGCACGTGAGTTGGGCGGCTACGAGGTTGATCTGATCGCGGCGGGTTCGGTCGTCGAAGTGGAACTACACCGCTCCGATGACGGTTCGGTGTGGCAGCCGGTCGAGGGGTCCCGGCTGACGCTCGAGGCTGGTACCGGGACCCACCACAAGGGGCTGGGCGTTGGGTCGACGGTCTCCGGTGCTACCCGGGGCAGCGGCCATGTCGGCTATCGGCACTACCGCCTGACCGTGACGGGTGGCGCCACCGTCGCCGCCGCCCGCTTCTCGCTGCACGGCAGCGGCACCTACCGCAACCCGGCACGCATCGTGCATCTCTACGACTACCTGCTGGCCGGGGCCGCCCGGGCCCGGGCCCGGACCACGGGGCCGCGGCTGACGGCGGGACATGCCTCCGCATCCGACGGCCTCATCGGGCCGTTCCGGCTCGCCGCGACCGACCAGGTGGCGCTGCGGACCACCGATGCGGTGTTGGTGGACAACGTATCCGGAGCTGAACTTGTCGGCCCGGTGCAGCCGGGTGCCGGGTTCTACCTGCGGGCCGAGCAGGGGGTCACGTCGGCCATGGTGACGATGACCGTGCCGGGTAACCCGGACGGCTACGGCGGACGGGTCCTCACCGGTGTCGCGCGGGACGAATCCTCCAGCCGCTACACACCTTTGGCGTTGGCGATCCCCGCTGATCTGGTGGTCGACTTCGAGATCGACTGGTCCTGATCGACCAAGAGCTCAGGTGGATCGGATATCTGGACTGAAGGGTGCGGCGAGAAGCACGGCATCTGGGCGCCATGACCGCCCGCGAGCGGGCGACGGACCGCCGCCTCGGGCTGGCCGGCACGGCTGGGGTTCGACGAGTTCGACGTCACCAACTCGTACTGCGAGTACGTGGTCGAGCGCGCCGCCGAATGGCTGCGCGCGGCACCGGCCGGCCGCAAATTCTGCTCACCACCGGCTTTTTCAAGAGCCACCGGCCCTACCTGCACGACCGCTACGAACCCGCCGATCCCGCCGGGGTACGGGTGCCCGACAGCCTGCCCGACACCCCGCGGGTCCGTCAGGACCTCGCCGACTTCCACGGATCGATCACCGTTGCCGATGCGGCGGTGGGCCGGCTGCTCGAGGTGCTGGAGCGCGCCCAGGGGTAGATCGATTCACGCTGACCGCAACCGTGGTCGCGATGGGCCGACGGACCTAGCGTCTTGGGCTATGTCGGAAACAACGCTGTCCCAAACGGGTCTGGAGGCCGCCGGCCAGGGTGCCGAAGCCGCACTGCGGCAGGGCATCGCCGACGGCTCGCTGCGCGAGATCGAGGTGGCGTGGAGCGATCCGTTCGGCCATTCGGCCGGCAAGCGGATCCCTGCTGCGCAGTTCCTCGAGCGGGCGACCGGAACCGGGTTCGCGTTCTGCGAGGCGGCCCTGGGCTGGAACACCGACGGCACGGTCATCGACTCCCTGCGCCTGACGAACTGGGACGGTGGGTATCCGGATGTCTTTGCCGTGCCGGACTTCTCGACCTTCACCCCGCTGCCGTGGCGGCCCGGCGTGGGCCATGTCATCTCCGATGTCGTCACCCACCACCGAACCCCGTCGCTGCTCGACCCGCGGGCCGTATTGCGCCGGGTGCTCGACCGGTTGGCCGGTCTCGGGTACACCGCCAAGATCGGCGTCGAGTTCGAGTTCTATCTGCTCGAGGCCGAAGGGTCGCCGATCATCGAAGCGATCCAGGCGTATTCGCTGGAGAACGCCAACGCGCTGGAGCCGTTGATCAGCGAACTGAACGAAACACTGGGCGCCTTCACCCGATTGGAGGGCATCCAGACCGAGTACGGGCCGGGCCAGGTGGAGACCAACCTGGTGTACACCGATGCGCTGGCCGCCGCCGACGACAGTGCCCGGCTGAAGTACGCCGCCAAGGAGGTGGCCCGCCGGCACGGCAAGCTGGCCAGCTTCATGGCCAAGCCGTTCTCCAACCACTCGGGCAGTTCGGCGCACCTGCACATTTCGCTCTGGCAGGACGGCCGGCCGGCATTCGCCGCGGTCGACGGTTCCGAGAGCCCGGTGGCGCTGCAGGCGATCGCCGGGCTGCTCGAACACCTGCCGTCCATTGCGCTGTTCGGCGCGCAGTCGGTCAACGCCTACCGACGGTTCGCCCCGGACACCTTCGCCCCCGACACCGTCAACTGGAGCCGCGACAACCGCAGCGCCGCGATCCGCTCGCTGGTCGAGGAGACGCCGGAAGCCTCCCGAATCGAATTGCGCTCGGGTGCATCAGATTCCAATCCATACTGGTTGATCGCTTCGGCACTGGCCGCCGTCATCGCGGGTCTGGAAGCGGGCCGGCAGCCACCGCAGGCCGCAACCGGCAACCTCTACGGCAAGGGTGCGCCGCTGCCGGATTCGCTGGGCACCGCGGTGGCCCTGGCCACTCAGGACGACACGATCCTGGAGATCCTGGGTGCCGATTCCGTGCACGACTTCGCCGCCCTGGCCCGCAGTGAGTGGCTGCAGTACATCGGTCATGTCAGTGACTGGGAGCGCGACCGCTACCTGACGAGATCATGAGCGGCCCGCGGTTCGGCGTCTGGGCACCGGTCTACGGCAACCACGGCGCCCGGGATCACCCCGACGACGCGCCCGACGCGAGCTATCGGCGCACCCGCGATCTGATCGTCGTCGCCGAGGCTGCGGGGTTCGACTCCACCCTGGTGGCCCAGCATGTCGTGCACCCCAGTGCCGTCGAGGACGACGTGCTCGAAACCTGGTCCACCCTGGCCGGTCTGGCCGAAGCCACGTCGCGGATCGAACTGATCGGTGCGATCAAGCCGCTGTTGTTCAATCCGCTGGTGTTCGCCAAGCTGGCCGGCAACATCGCCGAGATCTCCGACGGACGGCTGTCGATCAACGTGGTGTCCGGCTGGTTCCTGCCGGAACTGGAAGCGCTGGGCATCAAGGTGCCCGAGCACGACGACCGCTACGTCCACACCCGGCAGTGGCTGGAGACCGTGACCGCGCTGTGGGCGGGAAAGCCGGTGACCATCGGTGGCGGTGACCGTCAGCCCGCGCTGGTGCGACCGGCTCCCGCGGCGGCGCCGCCCGTCTATGTGGGCGGCGAGTCCGAACCGGGCCGTGCGCTGGCCGCCGCGACTGCGGATGTGTTCTTCATCAACGGCCGGCCCGTCGACGACGTCGTGGATGTCATCGACGATCTGCGCTCCCGTCCCCGCGACGGCGCCCCGCTGCGGTTCGGGCTGTCCGCGTTCGTCATTGCGCGGGACACCGCGGCGGAGGCCCTGGCCGAATTGCAGCACCTGCAGTCGCTGGTGGATGCCGAACGGCGACCGGAGATCTCGGGTGGCACCGATCCGAAGACCCAGATGTACCGGGTGCTGGCCGACACCAGCCGGGTCGGGTCCAACGGCGGCACGCTGGCCGGCCTGGTGGGCAGTCACGAGCAGGTGGCCGAGCGCATCGCGGTTTTCCACGACGCCGGCATCGAGTTGTTCATGCTCCAGTTCCAGCCGCTGGAGGCGGAGCTGCACCGGTTCGCCGAGCACATCATCCCCCGATTCCGTTGATAGTCAGGAGCTTTCATGACCGTTCTCGATGAGGTCAGGGGCACCTCGGTGTCCGACCGGCTTGCCGCGATCACCGGAATCGTCGACGACCTGCGGGCCGACGATCCCGTTGCCGAACGTGACCGAGTGCTGCAGTACGACGCGATCCGCGCGTTGCGGGCCACCGGTGTACTCAACGTCCGGGTCCCCACCCGCTACGGTGGCCCCGGGGGACGGGTCCGCGATGTCCTGACCGCCGTCATCCACATCGGTAGCGGCAGCTCCAATGTGGCGCAGGCACTCCGGCCGCACTTCGGGTTCGTCGAACGCCTACTGAGCAACCGCGCCACCGAGGCGGAGCGGCAGACCTGGTATCCGCGGATCAATGCCGGTCTGGTGGTCGGCAATGCCGTCACCGACAGCGTCGGCCGCGCGCCGGGCAGCGGCGAGACCGCGGTGCTCGCCGACGCCGACGGCGTGTTGCGGCTCAACGGCGTGAAGTTCTATTCCACCGGAACACTGTTCACCGATGTGGTTGCGGTGTCGGCCGTCGATGCGGCCGGAAACGATATTCAGGTGATCGTGCCGACAGACCGTGCCGGTGTCGAATTGCTGGACGACTGGGACGGTTTCGGCCAGCGCACCACGGCGACGGGAACCAGCCGGTTCACCGATGTGGTTGTGCACACCGATGAGGTGACCACGGTCAGCAGCGGAAAGTTCCTGGGCCACGGCACCGCGTTCCTGCAGCTGTATCTCGCCGCGGTGACGGCCGGTATCGCCGCCGCAGTGCGCAACGACGCGGTCGAGTTCGTCCGGCACCGGGCGCGGCCCGCCGCGCACTCGCTGGCCGAGACGGCCCCCCAGGACCCGTTCGTGTTGCGGGCGGTGGGGGAGATCACCGCGTCGGCGAAATCCGCCGAAACGTTGGTGCTGTCGGCCGCCGATGCGCTGGATGCGTTGGTGGACAGCAACTCCCAGGCCGATGCGGACGCGGTGGCGCAGGCCGCCGTCACCGTCGCACAGGCCCAGCTGGTGACCGAACGATTGACCATCGCCGCCGCCGAACGGCTCTTCGACACCGGGGGAGCGTCGGCCACCGCGCGCAAGCTGAACCTCGACCGGCACTGGCGCAATGCCCGCGCCATCGGCAGTCACAGCCCGCTGGACTACAAGGCGCACGCCGTCGGCGACTACGTGGTCAACGGAACTCCGCCGCCGACCAGTGGGTACTTCTGAGTCACGCAATCGCACTGAGTGCAACCATTCCCGCGATCGCGACCCGGCTCTACCGTTCGGGCAGCCAAACTTCCTGCGCCGCAGGAGAACAGCAGGGAGATCACCATGTCGAATCGGATTGACGAAGCCGGCGCCGCACCGGCCGCGGTCGAGGGAGCTCCCGGGGAGCGTTCGCATCGCAAACTTCGTGGCACCCTCGGCGTCTGGGGGATCGTATTCCTGGTGGTGGCCGCGGCCTCGCCACTCGGCGTCATCGGCGGCCCGGTGCCCCTGGGCATCGCGGGTGGCAACGGCGTCGGCTTCCCCGCCATCTTCATTGTCAGCACGGTGATCATCCTGCTGTTCGCAGTCGGATTCACCGCCCTGACGCCCTACGTGCCCGATGCCGGTGCGTTCTACTCCTACATCGGCAAGGGCCTGGGCCGGGTGACCGGTTTCGGGTTCGCGTTCGTCGCGCTGATCTCGTACCTGGCTCTGGAGATCGCCGTCTACGGCCTGATCGGCCAGGGCGCGCAGGCGCTGTTCGCCTCCTACGATTTCCCGCAGATCCACTGGGGGATATGGGCATTGGCCGCCTTCGCGATCGTGACGGCCCTCGGCCACTTCAACATCGACCTGTCCCGCAACGTGCTCGGTGTCCTGCTGATCGCCGAGGTGGCGATCGTCCTGGCGCTGGACGCCGCCGTCGTGTTCACCGGCGGGCACGAAGGGCTGTCGACCGGATTCCTGCACCCGGCGCAGATCGTCTCGGGCGCACCCGGAATCGCCCTGCTGTTCGCGATCCTGAGCTTCATCGGTTTCGAGGCCACCGCCGTCTTCCGGGACGAGGCCCAGAATCCGCTGCGTACCATCCCGCGGGCGACGTACCTGTCGGTGATCCTGATCGGCGTGTTCTACACCGTGTCGACGTGGGCGCTGATCACCGCCTGGGGTGAGAGTCAGGTGGTCGAGAAGGCGGTCGCCGACCCGTCCGGTCTGCTGCCCGGCGCCACCGAACAGTACCTCGGCCTGGTGGGCCTGCATATCGTCCAGGTGCTTTTCGTGACAAGCCTTTTCGCCTGCATCCTGTCGTTCCACAACATCGTTGCGCGCTATGTCTTCACCCTGTCCAACCGACAGGTCTTCCCCGGCCGCCTCGGTCAGGCGCACGCCAACCACGGATCCCCGCACCTGGCGTCCGGGGCGGATTCGATCGTGGTGGCGGTCTTCATTATCGCGGCCGCGTTGATCGGCATCGACCCGGTGACGCAGTTCTACACCTGGCTGGCCGGCATCTCCACGGTCGGCATCGTGATCCTGCTGATCGCGACGACGTTGGCCGTGCTGGCGTTTTTTGTCCGGCGGAAAAGGGCTGGAACGCTGGAGGTTTCGGCCTGGCGGGCCTTCATCGCGCCCGGTCTCGGCCTGGTCGGTCTGGTCTTCTCCTTCGCGCTGATCCTGCAGAACCTGCCCGGCCTGGTCGGCAATTCGACACCGATCGCCATCGGAGTTGTGGTGTTATTGGTGGCCGCGTTCGCCATCGGTGCCGCCATCGCGGCCCGGCGACCGCACGTCGTCCTGGAATAACGTCCTGGAATAACGTCCTGGAGTAGCCGGGCTGAACTGGGCCCGCGAGCGTCCGCGCTTGTACGCGTGGCGCGGCGTGTCGGTGTACGGACACGGCCGCTCGCGGAGAAGGGGGGCAGTGGCTACATGGGCGCGTTGGCGGGCTGGAACACCCCGGAGCTGTCGGCCTCCTCCTCGGCGCGGATCACGTGCACCACGGCGTTGATCAGCGCCAGGTGGGTGAACGCCTGCGGGAAGTTGCCCAGGTGACGGCCGGTGCGCGGCTCGATCTCCTCGGCGTAGAGGTGCAGCGGTGAGGCGAAGCCCAGCAGTCGCTCGCACAGGTGCCGGGCCTGATGGAACTCCCCGATCTCGACGAGGGCCGACACCAGCCAGAACGAACAGATGGTGAAAGTGCCCTCCTCGCCGGACAATCCGTCGTCGGTCTCCTGGACGCGGTAGCGCAGCACCAGCCCGTCCTCGGTGAGCTCCTCGGCGATCGCCATGACCGTCGCCCGGATCCGCGGGTCGTCGGGCGGCAGGAACCGGGTCAGCACGGCCAGCAGCAGTGAGGCGTCCAGCGCGTCGTCGCCGTACCGCTGGGTCAGCACGCCGCGGTCGTCGACGCCGTGGGTGAGGATGTCGTCCTTGATCTCCTCGGCGATGGCGCGCCACTGCTGGGCGTAGGACTTCTCGCCCTGCACCTCGGCGAGTTTGGATCCACGGTCCAGTGCCACCCAGCACATGATCTTGCTCGATGTGAAATGCTGCGGTTCGCCGCGGACCTCCCAGATCCCGCGGTCGGGATCGCGCCAGTGTTTGATGGCCTCCTCGACCTGCTCCTTGAGCACCGGCCACAGGTTCTCCGGGACCTGTTCGCGCGACTTGGCGTGCAGGTAAACCGAATCGAGCATGGTGCCCCAGATGTCGTGCTGCATCTGATTGAAAGCGCCGTTGCCGATCCGGACCGGCCGGGAGTAGTCGTAGCCGGACAGATGGTGCAGTTCGGATTCCTCGAGGCTGCGTTCGCCGCCGACGCCGTACATCACCTGCAGCGGATGCCGCTCACCGTTGTTGGCGCCCGACACATCGGCGATGAACGCGAAGAAATCGTCGGCCTCACGGTCGAGTCCGAGGGTGTAGAGGCCCCACAGCGCGAACGTGGAATCGCGTACCCACGCGTAGCGGTAATCCCAGTTGCGTTCGCCCTGAGGCGTTTCCGGCAACGACGTGGTGCTGGCCGCCAGCAGGGCGCCGGTGGGCGAATAGGTCAGCCCCTTGAGCGTCAATGCGCTGCGCTGCAGATACGACCGCCACGGATGGTCGGGGAAGTCGCCGATGTTGATCCACTGCCGCCAGCTCTCGCTGGTCTTCCACATCTTGTCGGCGGCCTCTTCGAAGGTCTGCGGAGCCGGATGCTTGGACCAGCTCAGTGCGACGAACACCGTGTCGCCCTCGGTCATCCGGGTGCGGGCGCGGGCCTCGTGGCCCTCGAGGCCGAGGCGCAGATTGGTGGTGAGCCGCAGCGTCGGATGCGCATCGGGATTGCGCGACGCCCGGGCAATGGCCTCGCCGTACGCCTGCGCCGAGTACTCCCAGTTGGCCGGGATGCGGTGGTAGTCGAAGGACGGCTCGCAATTCATCACCAACTCGACCGTGCCCGACACACAGCGCACGGTGCGCAGCAGGATGTGCTCGGCATCCCAGTCCATCGGGGTGCGCCGGTGCGTGCGCGACCGGGTCTCCAGGTCGTGCCACGGACCCATCACCAGGGCCTCGCGGACCACCAGCCAGCCGGTGTGCGTCTGCCAGGTGGTCTCCAGGATCAGGCTGCCGGGCAGGTAGCGCCGGGCCGAGGGCACCGACACCCCGTAGGGCGCCAGCCGGAAATGGCCTGCCCCGCGATCCAGGATGGCGCCGAACACGCTGGGGGAATCGGGCCGCGGCACACACAGCCACTCCACCGACCCGCTCGACGAGATCAGGCAGGTGTTCTCGCAGTCCGACAGGAAGCCGTAGTCCGCGATCGGCGGGAACGGGTTGCGCAGCGGCCCGTCCGAGGTGTGCGGCGCGGGTGCGCTGTTGATCAGCGGCGCGGTCCCGGGCAATTCCCCGGTCAGGGCGTCTGTGGTCATCCGCCCATCATCGGCCGGGGACGCGGGGTGCGCCAGCGGAATCGGTCACTATGGTGGACGGTGATGACGGGAATCCTGAATTGGTGGGACGGCGTCGAGCTGTGGCTGACGGGTCGCGGGTTCGTCCTGCAGGTCATCGTCGTCATGCCGGTGGTGCTGGCCCTGGCGTACGGCACCGCGATGGTCCTCGACGGGCTGCTCGGTCGGTCGATCACGGCCCGCCGGCTTGTGTCGCGGCGTTTCGGTCACCGTGAGGAAAATCGGCGATGACGGGAATGCCCCGGTCACGGGTCACAGCGGCGCTGGTGCTGCTGCTGTTACTGGTGGTCGTCATGTGGTTGCTCACCCGGTGACCTGTTAGGCTTCCCGCCATGCAGACGGCGTCCGGCAACAAGAGTGGCCACATCCTGGCCCTCATTGCCGTGGGTTTTTCCGCCGTCGCCGATGTCTGTTGTTGTCTCTGACTCTCAGCCCGTTCGCGGTCTGGTGTCGGTGACGGCTGTGGCGCGCACGCCGGAGAACTGATCCGCCCACCTTTTCGCGAGTACGGGTAACCCCGATCCATCCCGTTCACCTGTGTACTCACCCCGGAAAGGCAATTGATGAAGATCACGACCAAGGTGTCCCGGCCACGCCGGCTGCAGGCGGCCGCCGCGCTCGCCCTGTCCGCATCGGTCCTGGCGGCCTGCGGCGGCGGCGCGAGTGACGTCGCCGGCGACACCGGCGGCGCCAAGGCCGACACCACGCTGACGCTGGTGGCCTACGCCGTGCCGGAGCCCGGCTGGAGCAAGATCATCCCGGCGTTCGCGGCCACCCCCGAGGGCAAGGGCGTCGCCGTCACCACCTCCTACGGCGCCTCGGGCGACCAGTCCCGCGCGGTGGTCGACGGCAAGCCCGCCGACATCGTCAACTTCTCGGTCGAGCCCGACGTCACCCGCCTGGTCAAGGCCGACAAGGTGGCCAAGGACTGGAACGCCGACGCCACCAAGGGCATCCCGTTCGGCTCGGTGGTGTCGCTGGTGGTGCGTAAGGGCAACCCGAAGAACATCAAGGACTGGGACGACCTGCTGCAGCCCGGTGTCGAGGTGGTCACCCCCAGCCCGCTGAGCTCCGGTTCGGCCAAGTGGAACCTGCTGGCGCCCTATGCGGCGAAGAGCGATGGCGGCAAGGACGCGCAGGCCGGCCTCGATTTCGTGACCAAGCTGGTCACCGAGCACGTCAAGACCCGCCCGGGTTCGGGCCGGGAGGCGACCGACGTATTCCTGCAGGGCACCGGCGACGTGCTGATCAGCTACGAGAACGAGGCGATCAACGTCGAACGGCAGGGCAAGCCCGTCGAGCACGTGAACCCGCCGCAGACCTTCAAGATCGAGAACCCGGTCGCCGTGGTGACCTCGTCGAGCCATCAGGACAAGGCGACCGCGCTGAAGAACTTCCTCTTCACCCCCGATGGCCAGAAGCTGTGGGCCGAGGCCGGGTTCCGCCCGGTGGACCCGGCGGTGGCCGCGGATTTCGCGAAGGACTTCCCGGCTCCGGAGAAGCTCTGGACCATCGCCGACCTGGGCGGATGGTCCGAGGTGGATCCGGCACTGTTCGACAAGGAGAACGGCACGATCACCAAGATCTACAAGCAGGCCACTGGATGACATCCAGTCTGATCGCCGGCGTGGGCGGGGAGGGTGGCAGTCCGCCGCCCTCCCGTCCGGCCTTCCTGGGCACCCGCCACGGCAGCACGACGCTGCGGGTGGGCGCGGCGACGCTGTGGCTGTCGGTGATCGTGTTGCTGCCGCTGGCCGCCATCGTGTGGCAGTCCGCCAAGGGCGGCTGGGCGGCGTTCTGGACGGCGGTGACGTCGCACTCGGCCCTGGAGTCGTTCCGGGTCACCCTCACCATCTCGATCGGCGTGACGCTGATCAACGCGGTGTTCGGGCTGCTGGTCGCCTGGGTGCTGACCAGGGACGACTTCCCCGGCAAACGCCTGGTCGACGCGGTCATCGATCTGCCGTTCGCGCTGCCGACCATCGTGGCCAGCCTGGTGATGCTGGCGCTCTACGGGCCCAACAGCCCGATCGACCTGCATCTGCAGCACACCCGGTGGGGCGTCGGGATCGCCCTGTTGTTCGTCACGCTGCCATTCGTAGTGCGGTCGGTGCAGCCGGTGCTGCTCGAACTCGACCAGGAGGTCGAGCAGGCCGCCGCCTCGCTGGGCGCCAACAACCCGACCATCTTCACCCATGTCGTGCTGCCGGCCCTGCTGCCGTCGCTGCTGTCCGGTGCCGGACTCGCGTTCTCCCGCGCCATCGGCGAATTCGGGTCGGTGGTGCTGATCGGTGGCGCGGTGCCGGGGGAGACCGAGGTGTCCTCGCAGTGGATCCGCACCCTGATCGAGAACGATGACCGCACGGGTGCGGCCGCCATCTCCATCGTGCTGCTGCTGATCTCGTTCGTCGTGCTGTTCATCCTGCGGGCCATCGGATCGCGCGCCGCCCGTCGTGAGGAGCTGGCGCCGTGACGCTGTCGCCGTGGGTCAAGCACCTGCTGCGCTGGACGGCGCTGGCTTATGTGGGCGTGCTGGTGATCGTGCCGGTCGCGCTGATCCTGTGGCGAACCTTCTCCCCGGGGGTCGGTGAGTTCTTCGCGTCGATCTCCACACCGGCGGCGGTCTCCGCGCTGCAGCTCTCGGTGCTGGTCGTCGCGATCGTCGTTCCGCTGAACGTGATCTTCGGCGTACCCACCGCACTTGTACTGGCGCGCAACAAGTTCCGTGGAAAGAATCTGCTGCAGGCCGTGATCGACCTGCCATTCGCGGTGTCTCCGGTGGTGGTCGGCGTCGCGCTGATCCTGTTGTGGGGATCGGCCGGGCTCTTCGGCTTCGTCGAGAACGACTTCGGGCTGAAGATCATCTTCAGTTTCCCGGGCATCGTGCTGGCGAGCATCTTCGTCACCGTGCCCTTCGTCATCCGCGAGGTCGAGCCGGTGCTGCACGAGTTGGGCACCGAGCAGGAGGAGGCGTCCTCCACCCTGGGCGCGCAGTGGTGGCAGACGTTCTGGCGCATCACACTGCCGTCGATCCGCTGGGGCCTGACCTACGGCATCGTGCTGACCATCGCCCGCACCCTCGGTGAGTTCGGCGCGGTGATCATGGTGTCGTCCAACCTGCCGGGCAAGTCGCAGACGATGACCCTGCTGGTGGCGGATCGCTACAACCGCGGCAACGAATACGGCGCCTACGCGGTGTCGACGCTGCTGATGGCGGTGGCGGTCCTGGTGTTGATCGTTCAAGTGGTGCTCGACGCACGGCGGGCCAAGGCGGCAAAATAGCGATGTTCCGAGGAGACTTCATGACCAACGCGATCACCGTCATCGGTGCCAACAAGCACTACGGCGAGTTCGCCGCGCTCGACAACGTCGACTTCGTGGTGCCGTCCGGGTCGCTGACCGCGCTGTTGGGGCCGTCGGGCTCGGGTAAGTCCACCCTGCTGCGGACCATCGCGGGCCTCGACGAACCCGACACCGGCAGCATCGTGATCAACGGCCGCGACGTCACGCAGGTGCCGCCGCAGAAGCGCGGCATCGGCTTCGTCTTCCAGCACTATGCGGCGTTCAAGCATCTGACGGTGCGCGACAACGTCGCCTTCGGCCTGAAGATCCGCAAGCGGCCCAAGGCCGAGATCGCCGAGAAGGTGGACAACCTGCTCGAGGTGGTCGGCCTCGCCGGATTCCAGAACCGGTACCCCAACCAGCTCTCCGGCGGCCAACGGCAGCGGATGGCGCTGGCGCGCGCGCTGGCCGTCGACCCCGAGGTGCTGCTGCTCGACGAGCCGTTCGGCGCGCTGGACGCCAAGGTGCGCGAAGACCTGCGCGCCTGGCTGCGCCGGCTGCATGACGAGGTCCACGTCACCACCGTGCTGGTCACGCACGATCAGGCCGAGGCGCTCGACGTCGCCGACCGGATCGCGGTGCTCAACAAGGGCCGCGTGGAGCAGGTCGGCACGCCCACCGAGGTGTACGACTCGCCGGCCAACGCCTTTGTGATGTCGTTCCTGGGCACGGTGTCCTCGCTGAACGGAATTCTGGTGCGCCCGCACGATATTCGCGTGGGCCGCAACCCGGAGATGGCGATCGCCGCCGGCGACGGGACCGCGGAGTCCACCGGGGTCACCAAGGCCACTGTGGACCGTGTCGTCTATCTCGGGTTCGAGGTCCGGGTCGAATTGACCAGTGCCACAACGGGTGCGCCGTTCACCGCGCAGATCACCCGCGGTGACGCCGAGGCGCTCGGGCTGAAGGACGGTGACACCGTCTATGTCCGGGCGACCCGGATACCGCCGATCGCGGGCGATTCTCAGGCCGCGGCGCGCGCCGAGATGGCCTGATCGAACCGGGTGCCGCCGATCGCGGGCGACGCGCAGGTTGTGCCGGTCGGCGAGGTCGCGCTGTCCAACGTCTGAGCCGGGTCAGCACCCGGCCGCCGCGGACGTCCGGTGCAGGAGTGTCCTGATCGGGCAGTACACGTCGGTGCGGCAGCCCAGCCAGATCGTCGCGGCCACCACGGTCAGGCCCGCGGTGGTCAGCCCAAGTGCCGGGTGCACCTCCTCGGCCAGCACCAGCGACGCCATCAGCAGGACGAAC
>JAKIXW010000076.1 GCA_022708865.1 Acidobacteriota bacterium | reverse complement strand
ATAGGCGCCAGCGCATTGAGCGCACGGCGCGCGGCGACGTTGTGATCGTAGCCGTCCAGCAGCTCCGGTGGTATGCGCGGACGGACGACCGAATCCCACTCGGGGTGGTTGCCGATCGCGCGGTAGGCCGCCTGCTGCCGCTTGGCGGCCGTCGCAAGCTCGCCCGGCGGCGTCGCCGGGTCACGCACGACGCGTTCGTCGGCCACCAGATCATCGGCCAGTGCGGCCGGATCGGTGGCCAGGACGGGCTGGATGCCGGTCGGCACGGGCCGCGGGGGAGCGGCGGGCGGGTGGGGTGCGGCCGGGGCCGGGGCGAGCACCGGCGGGGACTCCGCGACAACCGTCACCGGGCCCGGCGCGGCGGTCGAGTCGGTGCAGCCGATCATGCCGAGCAGGCCGGCGGCGAGCATCAGCGGCGCCCCGCCGCGCATTGCGCCCTGAACTACGCCCCGGATCACGGCGCCCACGCTACCGCAGCCCCAGTAGCTGCAGATCGGTCATGTACTTGATCGATGATGCTGAACCGTGCGGGAATGGCGGGCGAGGCGGCGGGACTGCGGCTGCCGGTCAGGGGCACCTGGCTCCGCTGCTGATCGACCCCGACACCGTGTTCGATCAGCTGCAGGTGTTCTGGAGATAGCGCCGAGCGTTGACTTATGTCACGCGAAATCGCCTGCGCCGTAGCAAAAGTCGACGCTCGGGCACCGGGGCTCAGAGGTCGGCCAGGATCAGTTCCAGAATGTCCAGGCCCTCCAGCAGCAACTCGTCACTGATGGTCAACGGGGGCAGGAATCGCAGGATGTTGCCATAGGTGCCACAGCTCAACACGATCACCCCGGCCGCATGCGCAGCGGCGCACAGCTTCTTCGTCAGCTCGGAATCCGGTTCTGCGGTGCCCGATTTCACCAACTCGACGGCGATCATCGCACCGCGGCCACGCACGTCACCGATGCGATCGTCGTCGGCCTGGAGCCGGCCCAGCCGATCCTTCATCAGGCGTTCGATCTCGCCCGCCCGGTCGATGAGGTTCGTGGTCTCGATGGTCTCGAGGGTGGCCAGGGCGGCCGCGCACGCAATCGGGTTGCCACCGTAGGTACCGCCCAGGCCCGACACATGCGGCGCGTCCATGATCTCGGCGCGTCCGGTCACCGCCGACAGCGGTAGGCCGTCGGCCACGCCCTTGGCGATCACGATCAGGTCGGGCTCGATGCCCTCGTGCTCGCACGCGAACATCGCGCCGGTCCGAGCGATACCACTCTGCACCTCGTCGGCGATGAACACCACGTTGTTGTTCCGGCACCACTGCAGCAGCGCGGACAGGAAACCCGGTGCGGGAACGATGAATCCGCCTTCGCCCTGTACCGGCTCGATGATGAGGGCCGCCAGGTTGGCCGCGCCGATCTGCTTGTCGATGATGCTCAGCGCGCGCTCGGCGGCCAGCTCACCGTTGGTCCCCATCTCCTTGTCGATCAGTCCGTCGCGGTACGGGTACGACATGGGTGCGCGGTAGATCTCCGGGGAGAACGGCCCGAACCCGCTCTTGTACGGCATCGACTTGGCCGTCAACGCCATCGTCATGTTGGTGCGGCCGTGGTAGGCGTGGTCGAAGGCAACCACCGCGGTCTTCTTCGTGTAGGACCGCGCGATCTTGACGGCGTTCTCGACGGCCTCGGCGCCGGAGTTGAACAGCGCCGTGCGCTTCGGGCCGCTGCCCGGAGCGAGCCGGTTGAGGTGTTCGGCGACAGCGACGTACTCCTCGTACGGCGTCACCATGAAGCAGGTGTGGGTGAACTCGGCCACCTGTTCTCGCACCGCATCCACCACCAACGGCGATGAGTTGCCGATGGTGGTCACCGCGATCCCCGAACCCAGGTCGATCAGCCGGTTCCCGTCGACGTCCTCGACGATCCCGCCGAAGGCGCGCTGACAGTAGACGGGCATCGTCACGCCCACGCCGCTGGACACCGCGGCCGATTTGCGCGCGGCCAGTTCCTTCGAGCGGGGGCCGGGAATCTCGGTGGCGAGCAGACGGCTCTGTTCCAGGTCGGTCACACGGTGAGCGTAGTCCGCGGCGCGGCCCGTCACCCCGTTTCGGTGGCCACGCGAATGGCGCCGGCAGCGCAGGCCGCCGCGGCAGTTGCCCGCAGCACGCCCTGGGCGGACGGGCGGTTCACCGCGGTCCATTCAGTGGCGGTCCGTCGACCGTGTCGATCGTGGCGAACCGCTCGACCGGATCCCGGCGCAGCCGCCGGGCCCGGCGCACCGGGTGCCCGAGTGCGATGACCGCGGCCAGCGTCAACCGCGGCGGAGCGCCGAGCAGTTCCTGCACGGCGTCCTCGGCGCGGACGGACATGGTGGTCAGAACGCCCCCGAGCCCTTCGGCGTGTGCCGCCAGCAGGATGCTCCACGCGAACGGGTAGATCGAGGCCCCGCCCGCATAGGTGTAGCGGTCCAGATCACGGTCGACGGCTGAGAACAACGACACGTCGGCGAACAGCGCCAGCATCGCGGGCACGTCGGCGAAGTTCGGGCTGGCCCGTCCCCCTGCCGTGGCAGCCGCGGCGACCGCGGTGGCGGCACGTTCGTCGTGGCGGTCGTTGGTGGGTGCCCAGGGGCGCAGGCCGGCCCTGCGCATCGCGATGTAGTCAGACCAGCCCCGCTGGTAGATCTCGGCCATCCGGCGCCGGCGGTCCGGGTCGCGTACGACGACGACGTGCCAGGACTGGGCATTGCCGCCGTTGGGGGCGAATCGGGCGGTGTCCAGGACCCGGGCCAGCGTCTCGTCCGGCACCGGCTGGGGGGTGAACTCGCGCACGGCACCGGTTGATCGCAGTGCGTCGATCAGCTCCATACGCCCATCTTGGGCCGGTACACAGACACTGGCAATCTGGTTGCGTCCGGTGTGCCGACCGCTCTGTCGCGGGAAGCTGGCACACTGGACCCCGATGTAGCGCGGTGGCCCCGTCGACGAAGCGCGGTCGGCCCGTCTTCCCCGGCACCTGCACAACCTGCCTCGACGTTAGGAATTTCTCTGTCATGGATCTAGTCGCATTCCTGCCGATGCTGATCATCCTCGGCGCGTTCATGTTCTTCGCGTCGCGGCGTCAGCGCAAAGCGATGCAGGCCACGATCGACCTGCACGACTCGCTGCGGGTCGGTGATCGCGTCCACACCACCGCCGGCCTGCAGGCGACCATCGTCGCCATCGCCGACGACACCGTTGACCTGGAGATCGCCCCTGGAGTGGTCACCACCTGGATGAAGATGGCGATCCGCGACCGTATCGAACCCGAGCTGGCCGACCCGGATTCGGCGGATGCGCCCGCGTCGCCGTCCTCGGTGCCCGGCGAGATCACCGAATCCACCGGCATCATCGACGCCCCCAACCCTGATCGGCCCTGACCGCCGGTCCGGCTCCCAGGGCCGGCACGTACCCTTTTCGAGATATTTCACGAGACAGGCGCGACGGCGCGGTTGAGAACTTCCGAGGAGAAACACCAACGTGGCATCGCCTACGGCCAGGAATGTAGTGCATCCGTACCGCTACCTGACGCTATTCCTCGTCCTGCTGATCGGCGCCTACCTGCTGGTCTTCCTGACCGGTGACAAGCAGGCCAAGCCCAAGCTCGGTATCGACCTGCAGGGCGGCACGCGCGTGACCCTGACTGCGCGCACGCCCGACGGGTCGTCACCGACCCGTGAGTCGCTGGAGAAGGCCAAGGAGATCATCACCTCGCGTGTCGACGGCCTCGGTGTGTCGGGTTCCGAGGTGGTGATCGACGGCGACAACCTGGTGATCACGGTGCCTGGCAACGACGGCAGCGAGGCCCGCAACCTCGGCCAGACGGCGCGCCTCTATGTTCGTCCCGTCATCCACGCCATGGCATCCCAGCAGGGCGCCCCGCAGGGCGCCGACGCCGGAGCCCCGGGAGCGCCCGGAGGCCCGGGTGCCCCGGGTATTCCAGGAGTGCCAGGCATGCCCGGAGCCCCCGCGCCGGGAGGAAACCCGGGAGCGCCGGCGCCCGGAATGCCCGGCATGCCGTTGCCCCCTGTGCTAGGCGGAGCTCCGGCCGACGAGCCCGCACCGGGTGCCCCACCCGCGCAGCCCCGGCCGTTCCCGCTCGAGCCCACCCCTGCACCCACGCCCGCGCCCGGCCCTGCACCCACGCCCGCGCCCGGCCCTGGTCCGGCACCCGCGCCGACCGGCGCCCCCAAGCCGCCGGACCCGAAGAAGGACCTCGCCGACCGCATTGCATTCGAGAAGCAGCTGCGGCAGAGCCCCAACCAGAACATCCAGATCCTGGCACTGCAGTACCAGGCCGGTCGCTGCGGCGACAAGGACATCTTGGCCGGTAACGATGACCCGAACCTGCCGTTGGTGACGTGCTCGCAGGACGGCAAGTCCGTCTACCTGCTGGACAAGTCGATCATCAGCGGCGACCAGATCGAGAACGCCACGTCCGGTTTCGACCAGCAGGGCTCTCGCTACGTCGTCGATCTCCAGTTCAAGGGTGACGCGGCCGACACCTGGGCCAACTTCACCGCTGCCAACATCGGCACTCAGACCGCGTTCACCCTGGACTCGCAGGTGGTCTCGGCGCCGGCCATCCAGGAGGCCATCCCGGGCGGCCGCACGCAGATCACCGGTCAGTTCACCGCCGACTCGGCGAAGGAACTGGCCAACTCGCTCAAGTACGGCTCGCTGCCGCTGTCGTTCGAGTCGTCGGAAGCCGAGACCGTTTCGGCCACACTGGGATTGACCTCACTGCGGGCCGGTCTGATCGCCGGTGCGATCGGCCTGGCGCTGGTGCTGCTGTACTCACTGCTCTATTACCGGGTCCTCGGGCTGCTGGTAGCGCTGTCGCTGGTGGCCTCCGGCGCGATGGTCTACGCCATCCTGGTGCTGCTCGGCAGATATATGGGTTACACCCTGGACCTGGCCGGCATCGCCGGTCTGATCATCGGTATCGGCACAACCGCTGATTCGTTCGTGGTGTTCTTCGAACGCATCAAGGACGAGATCCGCGAGGGCCGGTCGTTCCGCTCAGCGGTGCCCCGCGGTTGGGCCCGCGCCCGCAAGACCATCCTGTCCGGCAACGCCGTGACCTTCATCGCCGCACTGGTGCTGTATCTGCTGGCAGTCGGGCAGGTCAAGGGCTTCGCGTTCACCCTCGGCCTGACCACAATCCTCGACGTCGTCGTGGTATTCCTGGTGACCTGGCCGCTGGTGTACCTGGCCAGCAAGTCGACCACGCTGGCCAAACCGACCTACAACGGTCTCGGTGCGGTCCAGCAGGTCGCCCGAGAGCGTCGCGCCGCCGCAACTTCGACGGGACGGGGATAGGCCATGACTGACACTCCCGATCTGACCGTGACCGCTGACGCTCTCGAAGTCGGCGACGCGGCACTGCCCAAGCACAGCTTCCTCAACCGGCTCTATACCGGCACCGGGGCGTTCGAGGTCATCGGCAAGCGCAAGCTGTGGTTCGCCATCAGCGGTGCCATCCTGCTCATCTCGATCGGTGCGATCCTGTTGCGCGGCTTCACCTTCGGCATCGACTTCGAGGGTGGCACCAAGGTTTCCATGCCGGCCGGCGAGGCCACCTCGCAACAGGTCGAGGACGTCTTCAGTCAAACGCTCGGCAAAGCACCCGAATCGGTGGTGATCGTCGGCAACGGCTCGGCTGCCACCGTGCAGATCCGGTCGGAGACGCTGGACAGCGGTGAGACCGCCAAACTCCGCGAGGCGTTGTTCGCCAAGTTCTCGCCCCGTGGGTCCGACGGCCAGCCCAGCGCGCAGGCGATCAGCGACTCGGCCGTTTCGGAGACCTGGGGCGGGCAGATCACCCAGAAGGCGCTGATCGCGCTCCTGGTGTTCGTCGTGATCGTCGCCATCTACATCGGCGTCCGGTATGAGCGCTACATGGCGATCGCCGCGCTGGCCACCATGTTCTTCGACCTCCTGGTGACCGCGGGGATCTACGCACTCGTCGGCTTCGAGGTCACCCCGGCCACCGTGATCGGTCTGTTGACCATCCTGGGCTTCTCGCTCTACGACACGGTCATCGTGTTCGACAAGGTCGAGGAGAACACCCACGGCTTCGAGCACACCACCCGGCGCACCTTCGCCGAGCAGGCCAACCTGGCGGTCAACCAGACCTTCATGCGCTCGATCAACACCAGCCTCATCTCGCTGCTGCCGATCATCGCGCTGATCATCGTCGCGGTTTGGCTGCTGGGTGTGGGCACGCTGAAAGACCTCGCGCTGGTCCAGCTGGTCGGCATCATCGTCGGCACCTACTCGTCGATCTTCTTCGCCACCCCGCTGCTCGTCACCTTGCGGGAACGCACCGAACTGGTGCGCACCCACACCCGCCGCGTCCTCAAGCGACGGGCCCGGGCCGGCGGGACCGAGCCGACACCGGCGGTCGATGCCGGGGCGTCGGACGTCAGCGAGGTGACCGCGGCCGCCCTACCCGAGGCATTGACCAGTGTCGTGGGCAGCAAGCCCGCTCCGGGGGCCAAGCCGCTGCGGCCCACCGCCAGTCGCACCGGCCGCCCCACGGGTAAACGCCGGCATTAGAGGTCGACTGATGCGTCCCGCCATCCGCCGCCGGGCCAGCGTGGCCGGCGCCGCCATCCTGACCGTGGCGAGCTTCGCGGTCACGTCCTGCGGGCACAGTGCGGCCGATCACATCGATTACGCCGTCGACGGCACGCTGGTCTCCTACAACACCAACACCGTGTCCGGGGCCGCATCCAGTGGCCCGCAGGCATTCGCCCGGGTGCTGACCGGGTTCGGCTATCACGGCCCGGACGGCCAGGTGGTCGGCGACCACGATTTCGGATCGGTCGCGGTGGTCGGTCGGGAACCGCTGGTGCTGGACTACCAGATCGCCGACAACGCGGTGTACTCCGACGGCAAGCCGATCACCTGTGACGACATGGTGCTCGCCTGGGCCGCCCAGTCCGGGCGATTCCCCGGCTTCGACGCCGCTAGCAAGGCCGGTTACATCGACATCACCGGGATCGACTGCCAACCCGGCCAGAAGAAGGCCCGGGTGTCCTTCGCCCCGGGCCGGTCGATCGCCGACTATCCGCAGCTGTTCACGGCCACCTCGCTGATGCCGTCGCACGTGATCTCCGATGAGCTCGGCCTGGGCGAGGGCGGCACCACCGTCGCGGTCCAGCAGAACGATCCGCAGAAGCTGGCCCAGATCGCCCAGGTGTGGAACACCACCTGGGATCTGCGCCCCGGGCTCGACACCAAGCGGTTCCCGGCGTCGGGCCCGTACAAGATCGCCTCGGTCCGCGACGACGGCGCCGTCGAACTGGTCGCCAACGACCGCTGGTGGGGCACCAAGCCGGTGACGGATCGGATCACCGTGTGGCCGCGCGGGGTCAACGTCCAGGACCGGATCAACGACGGCACGTTCAATGTCGTCGACATCGCGACGGGGTCCGCGGGCACCCTGACCACGCCCGACGGCTACAACCGGACGGACTACCCGTCGGCCGGGATCGAGCAGCTCATCTTCGCCCCGGGCGGACCCCTCGCGGCGCCGCCGGCGCGCCGGGCGGTGGCCCTGTGCACGCCGCGCGACGTCATCGCCCGCAACGCCGAGGTCCCGGTGAGTGACGCCCGGCTCAATCCAGTGGCCGACAATTCGTTCGCCCAGGCCGAGGTGGCCGCTGAGGCCGGGCAGTTCGCCGTGTCCAACCCCGACGCGGCACGCGCCGCGCTGGCCGGGGTGCCGCTGTCGGTGCGGATCGGCTATCAGACCCCGAATCCACGGCTGGCCGCCGCCGTCGGCGCCATCGCCAAGGCTTGCGCTCCGGCGGGCATCACGGTGACCGACGCCGGCGCGGACACCATCGGCCCGCAGGCGTTGCGGGACGGCACCATCGATGTGCTGCTGGCCAGCACCGGCGGTGCCACCGGCAGTGGCTCGACGGGATCGTCGGCCCTGGACGCCTATTCGTTGTTCACGGGTAACGGCAACAACCTGCCCAACTACGGCAACGGTCAGATCGACGGCATCATCAGTACGTTGGCCGTGACGGTCGATCCCAAGGAGCAGACCCGTCAGATCGCCGCCGGCGCGCCGGTGCTGTGGGCCGACGTTCCGACACTGCCGCTCTACCGTCAACAGCGCACCTTGCTGACATCGCAGGAGATGCAGGCGGTGGATGCCGGCCCGGCGCGCTGGGGCGCGGGCTGGAACATGGACCGCTGGCAGCGGGGGAAGTAGGGAGCGCCATGAACGCAGTGAGCCCGGCCAATCCTGAGGTCAACCCCGAGGTCACCGAGCTGGTGGTGCAGCTGACCCGCGAGGTGGCGGATTTTCCCGAAGCCGGCGTGCAGTTCAAGGACCTGACCCCGCTGCTGGCCGACCGGCGCGGACTCACCGTGGTCACCGGCGCGCTGGCCGAGATCGCCGAGGGGTCCGACCTCATCGCCGGGATCGACGCCCGCGGTTTCCTGCTGGGTGCGGCCGTGGCCACCAAACTCGGCACCGGGGTGCTGGCGATCCGCAAGGGTGGCAAGCTGCCGCCGCCGGTGCGCCGCGAGGAGTACGCACTCGAGTACGGCACGGCGGTCCTCGAGATCCCCGTCGAGGGCATCGACCTGACCGGGCTGCGCATCGCCCTCATCGACGACGTGCTGGCCACCGGGGGCACCATGGCCGCGGCCCGCAAGCTGCTCCTGGACGGGGGCGCGCACGTGACCGTCGGTGCGGTGGTGCTCGAGCTGACCGACCTGGGCGGCCGGGATGTGGTGGCGCCGCTGGCGGTGACCAGCCTGCGTTCCATCTGACCGGACGATCGGCAATACTCGGCGATACCCTTGGAGTTCCTGGGACGGCGGTGGATCGGGAGGTGACGGACGTGGCGGACGAGCAGGGCACGGTCGCGCCGGCGGCGCCGTCCGACGCGGTGCACCCCGACGCGCCCGATCAGACGAAGGCGGCGGCCGCCGTGACAACAGCAGCCGCCACCAGCGCCTCCCGGCGGGTTCGGGCCCGGCTGGCGCGGCGGATGACGTCCCAGCGCGGCGCCCTCAACCCGGTGCTCGAGCCGCTGGTGGCGGTGCACCGCGAGATCCATCCCAAGGCCGACCTGGCCCTGCTGCAGCGCGCTTACGCGGTCGCCGAGGAACGTCACGCCACGCAGTTGCGCAAGTCCGGCGATCCCTACATCACCCATCCGCTGGCCGTGGCCAGCATCCTGGCGGAGCTGGGGATGGACACCACCACCCTGGTGGCCGCGCTGCTGCACGACACGGTGGAGGACACCGGCTACACCCTCGAGGCGCTGACCGCCGATTTCGGTGCGGAGGTCGGCCACCTGGTCGACGGGGTGACCAAGCTCGACCGCGTGGTGCTTGGCAGCGCGGCCGAGGCCGAGACCATCCGCAAAATGATCACCGCAATGGCGCGCGATCCGCGCGTGCTGGTGATCAAGGTGGCCGACCGGCTGCACAACATGCGCACCATGCGGTTCCTGCCCCCGGAGAAGCAGGCTCGCAAGGCCCGCGAGACGCTGGAAGTGATTGCGCCCCTTGCGCATCGGTTGGGTATGGCGACGGTCAAGTGGGAACTCGAGGATCTGTCGTTCGCGATCCTGCATCCCAAGAAGTACGAAGAGATCGTCCGGCTGGTGGCCGACCGGGCGCCGTCCCGCGACACCTACCTGGCCAAGGTGCGGGCCGAGATCACGGCAACGCTGAACGCTTCGCGGATCAACGCGGTGGTCGAGGGGCGGCCCAAGCACTACTGGTCGATCTACCAGAAGATGATTGTCAAGGGCCGTGACTTCGATGACATCCACGACCTGGTCGGCGTCCGCATCCTGTGCGACGAGATCCGCGACTGCTATGCCGCTGTGGGCGTTGTGCATTCGCTGTGGCAGCCGATGGCCGGCCGGTTCAAGGACTACATCGCCCAGCCCCGGTTCGGGGTCTACCAGTCGCTGCACACCACGGTGGTCGGCCCGGAGGGCAAACCGTTGGAGGTGCAGATCCGCACCCGCGACATGCACCGCACCGCCGAGTACGGCATCGCGGCGCACTGGCGCTACAAGGAGGGCAAGGGCCGCGTCCCGACGAACTACGCGGCCGCCGAGATCGACGACATGGCCTGGATGCGTCAGCTGCTCGACTGGCAGCGGGAGGCCGCCGACCCGGGTGAGTTCCTGGAGTCGCTGCGCTACGACCTGGCCGTCGCCGAGATCTTCGTGTTCACTCCGAAGGGCGACGTGATCACGCTGCCCGCCGGATCGACGCCGGTCGACTTCGCCTATGCCGTGCATACGGAGGTGGGCCACCGCTGCATCGGTGCCCGGGTCAACGGCCGGCTGGTGGCGCTGGAACGCAAGCTCGAGAATGGCGAAGTGGTCGAGGTTTTCACCTCCAAGGCCGCCAATGCCGGGCCGTCGCGGGACTGGCAGACGTTTGTCGTCTCACCGCGGGCCAAGGCGAAGATCCGGCAATGGTTCGCCAAGGAGCGCCGCGAGGAGGCCCTCGAATCCGGCAAGGACAGCATTGCCCGCGAGGTGCGTCGCGGCGGACTTCCGTTGCAGCGCTTGATGAGTGCCGACTCCATGACGGCCCTGGCGCGTGAACTGCGCTACGCCGACGTGTCGGCGCTCTACACCGCGGTCGGCGAGGGGCACATCTCGGCGCGGCACGTGGTGCAGCGGCTGATCGCCCAGCTCGGTGGCGCCGAGGACGCCGAGGACGAGATCGCCGAGCGGTCGACGCCGTCGAACATCCCGGTGCGCCAACGCAGTAACGAGGACGTTGGTGTCTCGGTCCCGGGGGCGCCGGGGACGCTGACCAAGCTGGCCAAGTGCTGCACGCCGGTCCCCGGCGATCAGATCATGGGGTTCGTTACCCGCGGCGGCGGGGTCAGCGTGCACCGGACCGACTGCACCAATGCGTCCTCACTGCAGCAGCAGGCGGAACGGATCATCGAGGTCAAGTGGGCGCCGTCGCCGTCGTCGGTGTTCCTGGTGGCCATCCAGGTCGAGGCGCTCGACCGGCACCGGTTGCTGTCCGATGTCACCCGGGTGCTGGCCGACGAGAAGGTGAACATCCTGTCGGCGCAGGTGACCACCTCCGACGACCGGGTTGCGGTGAGCCGCTTCACCTTCGAGATGGGCGACCCCAAACATCTGGGCCATGTGCTCAGCGTGGTCCGCAACGTCGAGGGCGTCTACGACGTCTACCGCGTGACATCCGCCGCCTGAATCCCCCCGCGAGCGCTCAGCCAGGTACGCAACACGCCGCGTCGGACGTACGTAACTGAGCGCTCGCGGGAGGGGCGGCTCGCTGCGGTCAGTCCAGCTGGATCGACTTCACCCGGACGTCGACGTTCGGGGCACCGTCGTCGCCGCCGCCCTTGACCCCGGCGCCGGCGATCTTGTCCAGGGTGGTCAGACCGGTCTCGTCGATCGTGCCGAACACCGTGTACTGCGGCGGCAGCTGGGACTCCTTGTACACCAGGAAGAACTGGCTGCCGTTGGTGCCCGGGCCGGCGTTGGCCATCGCCAGGGTGCCGCGCGGGTAGGTCACCGGCTGCTGGGCCTCCGGGGCGTCCGCGGGGTACTGGTCGGTCGGATATTCGTTGTCGAACTTGTAGCCCGGGCCCCCGGTGCCCAGCCCGGTCGGGTCGCCGCACTGCAGCACCCCCAGACCGGGTGCGGTGGTGAGCCGGTGGCACTGGGTGTCGTTGAAGTACCCCTGCTGGGCGAGGCTGGCGAAGCTGTTCACCGTGCAGGGGGACTTGGCATTGTCCAGCTGCAACCCGATGTTGCCCTGGCTGGTGGACATGCTGACGCTGACCTGCGCGGGATCGGTCGGCACCTTGCCGGCCTTCGGCGGTGTCGCCGGCTTGGACGCAGTGCCCTCTGCCGGGTACTGACAGTTGGCGCCGAGATTGGCCGACGCGGTGAACGCCGGGAGCTTGCCGTCGGCGGCCGGTGCGGTGCTGGGGCCGGCGTTGGCGCTGGTTTCGGGTGCGGCCGAGGCCGTCGCGGTGCCCGCGCCCCCCTTGTCGTCCTTGCCCTTGTTCATCCACACCAGGCCGACCACCACGGCCACGGCCACCAGCGCGGCGAGCACGGATCCGATGATCGCGGCGAGTCGCTGCCGGCGGGCCTTCTCCGCCCGGCGTTCGAGCTGACGTTCCAGCTTGCGCTTGGCGGTCTCGCGCCGTTGTTCGTTGGTGGGCACCGGTGCTGTCCTCCACGGTCGGTAGTGCGGTCGGCAAGGAGTCTGCCAGCCGATTCTGAGTTGAATCTGAGCGGGGTGGACACTGGTCGGCGTGCTGATAACCGGTTTTGCCGTCGGCCCGCACGAGACCAACTGCTATCTGGTGGCCGTTCGGGCGTCCGGCCCGGCGATCGTGATCGACCCCGGCGACGAAGCCGTCGGCACCCTGGAGTACTACTTCACCGTCAACGACCTGACGCCGGCCGCGGTCCTGCTGACCCACGGCCACCCCGGCCACAGCGGCGCCGGGTTCGATCTATGCGCCGGCTGGGACATCCCCGTCTACCTGCATCCCGCCGACGTCGCCCTGCTCGACGAGCCGCCCGAGGACGTCCGCGCCGTGGCCGACGGGACGGTGCTGTCGGTGGCGGGGATCGACGTTACGGTCGACCACACGCCCGGGCATACGCCGGGCTCGGTAACCTACCGCGTCACCGCGGACACCGACGAGGGCCCGGCGGAGGTGGCGTTCACGGGCGACACCCTGGGCTTCCGCTGGGTGGGCCGCGGCGCGCCGGACGCCGACCGGGCGGCGTTGCTGAGGTCCATCGGTGCAAAACTGTTGGTGCTCGGGGACGCCACCGTGGTACTACCGGGGCACGGCACCTCCACGACCATCGGCGGCGAACGCCGATTCAACCCGTACTGCAAGGATCTCTCCCGTGACTGACTTCAGAGCGCCCAAGGGCGTGCCCGACTACCTGCCGCCGGAGTCGGCCCAGTTCGTCGCGGTGCGGGACGGTCTGCTGGCCACGGCGCGCCGCGCCGGCTACGGCGACGTCGAGCTGCCCATCTTCGAGGACACCGCGCTGTTCGCGCGGGGCGTCGGCGAGTCCACCGACGTCGTGTCCAAGGAGATGTACACGTTCGCCGACCGTGGGGATCGTTCGGTGACGCTGCGCCCGGAGGGCACCGCCGGGGTGATGCGCGCGGTGATCGAGCACGGCCTGGACCGCGGCGCACTGCCGGTCAAGCTGTGCTACTCGGGCCCGTTCTTCCGGTACGAGCGCCCGCAGGCCGGGCGCTACCGGCAGCTGCAGCAGGTCGGGGTCGAGGCGATCGGCGTCGACGATCCGGCGCTGGACGCCGAGGTGATCGCGATCGCCGACGCCGGGTTCCGGTCTTTGGGACTGACCCGTTTCCGGCTGGAGATCACCTCTCTGGGTGATGAAACCTGCCGACCGGCGTATCGAGAGTTGTTGCAGGACTTCCTATTCCGGCTGCCGCTCGATGAGCCGACCAGGCTGCGCGCCGAGATAAACCCGCTGCGGGTGCTCGACGACAAGCGCCCGGAGATCCGGGAGATGACCGCCGACGCGCCGGTCATGCTCGATCATTTGTCACCGGAGTCGCGCACCCATTTCGACACCGTGCTGGCGCATCTGGACGCGCTCGGGGTGCCGTACGTGATCAATCCACGCATGGTGCGCGGCCTGGACTACTACACCAAGACCACCTTCGAGTTCGTGCACGACGGTCTGGGGGCGCAGTCCGGGATCGGCGGCGGCGGCCGTTACGACGGCCTGATGCGCGAACTGGGCGGTCAGGACCTGTCCGGTATCGGTTTCGGCCTGGGTGTCGACCGCACCCTGCTGGCCCTGAAGGCCGAGGGTGTGACGGCCGGTCCCGGCTCGCGGGTCGACGTCTTCGGTGTTCCGTTGGGGGACGAGGCAAAACGTTCGTTGGCGGTGCTGGGCGCGCAGCTGCGCTCCGCCGGTGTTCGGGTGGATCTGGCGTACGGCGATCGCGGCATGAAGGGCGCGATGAAGGCGGCCGACCGCTCCGGCGCGGCGCTGGCGCTGGTGGCCGGTGACCGCGACATCGAGGCCGGCACCGTCGGTGTCAAGGACCTGGCGACCGGTGAACAGGTCGATGTGGTGGCTGATTCGATTGTCGCAGAGGTTCTTTCGCGACTCTCCCGTTAGGCCCGGCGGCTAGCGGGCCCGCGTTCGGTTCCGGGCCAGCTCCAGCCGGTTGCGACTCTCGGCGACCAGTGTCTTCATTCGCTGCCGCCCCGCGTCGTCGAGGCCGATGTCCTGGGTGCCCGACCAGGTGGACATCACGGCCATGGTTTCGTCACACCAATCGACGACCAGTTTCAGAAACTCGCCGTAGAACGCGACCGCGCGCTCCGTCAGATGCAGCCGGCCGCCGGCCGTGGCGGGCACTCAAGGTGCAATCGTGCTTCGAGCGGGTCTGACGGCTAGCGGTTGCGCAGTACCCCGTTGAGGGCCTCGTCGAC
>JAKIXW010000075.1:8046-14711 GCA_022708865.1 Acidobacteriota bacterium | reverse complement strand
GGCGGAACCGCCAGGTCTCGTCGTCCAGCCTGCGCAGCACGCGGCCCTCGGTAAGGTCGGTCAGGATCGTGTCGACCTCGTGCTCGGGCAGATCGACCACCGACATCAGCAGCGGGCGGTCGATGACGGTGCCGATGGTTGCGGCTGCCTCGACGACACGGACCGCGTTCCGGGTGGATCGCAGCCGGGCGAACAGTGCCTCGTAGAGGGTGTCGGGCACCAGTGCCGACAATTCGCTGGAATCGCCGGGCACCTCTTTCAGTTTCGCCACCACCTCCTCGATGTACAGCGGGACCCCGTCGCAGCGCCGTCGCACCGCATGCCGGTTGTCCTGCGGCATGTCGGGGTGCAGGGCGTCGATGAGTGCGTCGGCCTCGTCCTCGGTCAGCGGTTTGAGGTCCACCACGGTGGTCGCCGGGCCACCCGGGATGGTCGATTCGTCACGACCGGTCATCAGGACCATCAGGCCGGGGTCGGCCCTGGTGATCACCTTCTCCAGCACTTCGAAGGTGTCCTCGTCGATCCAGTGCAGATCCTCGAACAACAACAGCGTGGGCCGGTTGTGGATCAGGGCGGACAGGTACCGGTCGACCGCACCGACGATCTGCTCGAACAGTTTTCGGCCGTCGACCGGGACCGGCCGGTAGCCGCTCTGCGGGCCGATGCCGAGCACCGGTGCCAGCAGCGGGACGAACTCGCGCGGGTCGAGCCCGACGGAGGTGAGCTCGCTCTGCAGCAGGCGCAGCCGTTCGGCCGGATACAACGTGCGGGTGATGCCGCTGCGGCGCTCGATGAGCCGACGCACCGGACGCAGGCCGACGTCGGAGTGGAACGGCGACCCGGTCATCTCGACCACCGTGCCCCCGGCGTGCCGCGCATTCTCCACGACCGCCGTCGCCAGGCGCGTCTTCCCGATGCCCGCCTCGCCGCGGATTGCGAAAACCGCTGAGCCACTGGCATTCTGGACGCCGTTCCAGGCGGCCGTGAGGTCGGCGAATTCGCTGCGGCGTCCGACGAACGGGCCGGACGACACGACCGGCGCCTCGCGTTCGCCGAGCACCCGGAAATGCTCGACGTCGCCACTGATGCCCTTGACGGGTCTGGCTCCGAGGCGTTCCACCTCGAAGGTGTCGCGGATGATGCGTTCGATGGCGTCGGACACCACCAGGGTGCCCGGTTCGGCGAGCCCGGACAGCCGCGCCACCAGGTTGGCGGCCAGGCCGTACACATCGTCCTCGGCCGTGTCGAGATACACCAGCCCGCGATGCACACCGACGCGCGCCTGCACACCGACACCGAATCGGCGGCGGGCGCGATCGTTCAGGTTGGCCACGGCGTGGTTGATCTCCAGCCCGGCCTGCACCGCGCGCTGCACGTCGTTCTCGTGGGCGATCGGATGCCCGAAAACAGCGAGCAGGCCGTCGCCCTTGGTCGAGTAGATGTGGCCCTCGAACTGCTCGACCGTCTCCTGCACGATCTGGCGGTACCGGCCGACCAGCGTGCGGTACACCTCGGGTTCCACCCACGTCGAGAGCACCGTCGAATCGACCACGTCGGCGAACATGATGGTGAGCCGCCGGATCTCGCCGTGGTCGTCGGGCGCCGCGAGCAGGTCCTCGGCCTCGGTGTTGCGCTCGTCGAATCGGAGCACCTCGCTGGCGAGCATATTGGCCCGCGAACGGTCGCCCTCATTGAGTGCCTGGAAGGCGTGATCGAGGAGTTCGTCGACGGACGGTTGCGGATTCGGTGTCGTCACAGGGCGAACTCAACCGCGATCTGAGGCCTGGCGGGAGCGGGTCCCGTGGTCTTCACCTCGACCACACCGCAGTACACCCCGCTGGGCAACCCGGCCGAGTTCGCCACCAGACGGAACTGGGTCATCCCCGGCATCAGCACCCCGTTCGCCGGGTCGAACCACACCTGGGCCGTGATGTCCTCCCCGGTGTCCTGGCGGGCCATCGACAACAGTTTCAGCTGCCGGACGGTGCCGTCGTCGGCGACGGTGATGGGGTCGGAGTAGAGCACCGGATCCCGGTACAGGCCCGGTCCGGCGGCGACCGCCTCCGCGATCTCGGCGGTCCGCAGCATCGCGATGTTGGTCAACTCGATGGCGGAGTCGAGCGCCGTCTGGTTCTTCACCCCGTCCTTCTCGACGCTCGCGGCAGCCTTGCCGGCGATCTGCGCGGCCTGCGTGATCCCACGGCCGACGATCGACGCGACATTGTCGGCCAGCGTCATCATGTTCTGGTCGTAGTTGACCCGCAGCGGCACCCGGGCCATGTCGACGCCCGCTTTCAGCATCGCGGCGATCAGGTCGTTCATCGACGTGACCGCGTCGGCAGGCGTGTATCGCGGCGGAATGTTGCCGTCGTCATCCGGAACCTGGTTGATCTTCCGGAACGCCGTGAACGTGATGCCGGCCGACGTGTTCACCGCCTCCTTGGCGATGTCGCCGATGCGGCCGGCGATGGCCTGCGGATCGTCCATGTCCTACACCCCTCCGCCGGTGGTGTCCTTGGGCCGCACGTTGTCCTCGGCGGTCTGGTAAACCGTGTCCGCCCACTCCCGCAGATTCCGGCCGACGTCGGCGGCGACCTGGTCGAGGTCGGCCGGTGTCAGGCCGTCGCGCCATCGCCGGAACGCATCGCCGCCGACCGTCGCAGCCCGCCCGATCAGGTCCCTCAGGAGGTCGCGGGTGTCCTCGACGGTGTCGCCGAAGTTCGGCGGCAGCGTCGACGTGTCGGGCGGCGTCGCTACCGGTGAGCTGGTGTCACGGGCGGCGCTCTGCGGCGAGGCCACAAAGGGGTCGAAGTCCGCCAGCGGGGGGACGTCGGGATCGTGACCGGGGTCGCCCGCCTTCGGATTGTTGAGCACCTTCCAGGCCGTGCCGGCGATCATGTCGCGGCCGGCGTCGCCCCAGCCGAGCAGGCACGCCAGCGCGGAGGTGGCCGTGGGACTCAAGCCGTTGATCCGTTCCTCCTTGCTGGAGCGGATCCGGACACCGGGGTCGCCCGGGCGGCCGGTGGTGTTGTCGGGCGTGACCCAGACGTAGCCGTTGTCGACCTCGACGATCCAGCTGTCACCCACGCGGTTGGGATCGAGCGTGTAGTTGAGGAAGATGCCCTTCTCGATGTCGGGCGTGGCGGATGTGCGGTTGTCGGTGAAGTGGAAGACCAGCGCCGTCTCGATGGTGTACTCGGCGGTCTCGGCCCCGATCGACTCGACCAGCCGGGTCCAGCCGTTGCGGTCGCAGGTGGGCACCTGTGGGTTCATCTCGGCGAAGAACTTACTGCAGTACGGCCAGTTCACCGGGTCGATGATGTTCGCGATCTGGTCCACGCTGAGGTTGTCGGCGGTGCTGTCGGTGTAGATGGTGCTGCAGTACAGCCCGTCGGAATCCTCCAGGGTTCCGAAACACGCCTTGGACGTGTCGGCGAAGGCCGGGCCGAAGTTCGCGCCGGCGAAGGTCATCCAGTCCGCGCGGGTCCCGATGTCGTCCACATTTGCCGTCAGCAGATCCAGCGCCTCGATGTCCGTGTGCGATGGGCCGTGCGCGTCGGCCCACGAGTTGACGATCGAGGGCGTGGCCGCGAGCAGGTTCGCCACCGGATCGGCCCGGTCCCGTGGGTCGACGGCGCCGGGATTGCGGATGCGGTACAGCTTTTCGAGGATGACCGCGGCGTAGGCACTGCGGGCCAGCACCGGGTCGCGGGCGGGGTTGAAGATCAACCGTCGTACCTGGGCCTTCGGGTACGGGATGGAAAGTGGCGCCCCGGAGTTGTTCGAGCCGGGTTCCCCCGCGGCGGCGCTGGCGACGATCTCGGTGGCGTCGGCGAATGCGGGAAATTCGACCCGGCGCCCCCCGGACCGGTGCACCGCGGGCCCGTTGAGGAATGCCGTGAGATCGGCGAGCCAGCCCGCCTGCCCGAATCCGGTGCTGCCCGGAAGGAAGGCTTCCGCGGTGGCAACCACCGCGCGGTCGGCCGCCGTGCTGCCCCGCCGGGCGTCGACCACCTGCCGGTCGATCTCGCCGAACAGCGCCACCTGAGAATGGAGAAGATCGTCAATCGCCATTGACCCCGCCCTCCCGACACGTGGGACTTAGCATACCGTTGTAACCGCCCTGTGCAGGGGCTTCAGACCGTCCGGGAGGACCATTGGCGGACCGCTCGTTTGCTGATGACAGCACGGTCAATGACATCCCGTGGGCTTCCGTTTTCGATGCGGCCGCAAATGTGCGCGCCCTGGGCGCGGTGCAGTCCGAGGGATTCCGGGCGGCCAGCGAAGTGGTGGACCGGTTCGTCAACTTCGTGGGCGCCCGGAACGGATCGGAAGCGGCCCAGGCCGGCCGCCCCGGTTCGGAACGCGGCCGCAACCCCGATGCCGCCATGGTCCTGGCCGGCTGGGAGGGAATCCTGGGCCAGTTCGCCGGTTCGATCCGTAATGGGCTGGGCGGTTCACCCGCCATGGACTTCGGCGATCAGGGCGGCCACCGCGAGGTCCGGCTGTCTGCAGCCGGGCCGGGCGCGGCGACCGTGGAGTTCTGGCTGCACAACCGGGGGCCGTTGGACCTCGGGACCATCGTGCTGCGCTGCGGTGACCTGCTCGCCCACGACGGATCGGTCATCGAATCGCGCAGTGTCGGTTTCGAACCCGGGGCGGTTCCGATGCCCGCGCGCTCATCCCGCGGTGTCCTGCTCAGCGTCGACGTGCCGTCCGGTGCGCCGGCCGGGACCTACCGGGGCACCGTACTGGCCGACGGGCACGACGACGTGTGGCTGCCCCTGGTGCTGTCGATCGAGCCGTGACCGCGCCGTCCGACCGGCACGACCTGGTATCCGCGGTGGAGGAGCGGCTCCGCACGGTCGGCCGGTCCGTGCGCCGGGTCATGCTCGACGCGATGCCGGACGGAGAGCCGGTGCAGTGGCTCTACGGCCCCATGCGGGAGTACCCGATGCGGCCGGGCAAGGCGTTGCGCCCGGCGCTGTGCCTGGCGGCCGGGCAGGCCTTCGGCGCCGATCCGGCCGACCTGCTCGGCATCGCGGTGGCCATCGAGTTGCTGCACAACGCGTTCCTGGTGCACGACGACGTGGTGGACGGCAGCGAGATGCGCAGGGGCAGAACGACACTGGCGGCCAGCAACGGACTGGCCGCGGCGATCAACGCGGGCGACGGACTGGCGGTGGTGGCCGGCCAGGTGCTGCGCCGGGCCACCCGACGGCTCGACCGTGACCTGGCCGATGTCATCTGGGGCGAGTTCGACACCATGGCGCTGCGCACGCTGGAGGGCCAGGCGATCGAAATCGGTTGGCAGCGAGACAATGTCGAAGATCTCGGGCCGAGCGACTACCTCAACCTCATCATGCACAAGACGTGCTGGTACACCACCATCCACCCGCTGCGGGTCGGCGCCATCGTGGGTTCGGGCGGTCGGGCCGACCTGGCTCCGCTGGTTCGGTTCGGGTTCCACTTCGGCGCGGCGTTCCAGATCCGCGACGACCTGCTGAACCTCATCGGCGACGAACAGCGCTACGGCAAGGAGATCCTCGGCGATCTGTACGAGGGCAAGCGCACACTCCCGCTGGTACATCTGCTGGCCGCCGCCGACGGTGCCGACGGGCACCTGGTGCGCGACTATCTGCGGCGCTCCCGCGCCGAACGGTCCCCGGAGTTGGTCGCCACCGTGCGTGCCCTGATGGACGACTACGGCAGCATCACCTTCACCCGCGAGTTCGCCGAGGGCATCCTGGTGGTCGCCGAGGACTACTTCGAACAGGCCTTCGCCGACGCGCATCCGGGACCGGATCTGGACTTCCTGCGCTCGTTGGTGCCCTATGTGTGGGCCCGCTGGCGCTGAGCTGTGCAACGCGGTGCACGCGGCGGCCGGAGCCGTCCTACCGTGGGCCGATGACCGCACCGGCATCCCGGCACCTCCGGTTGAGCGCACACCGGTTCCTGCAGCACCGCCGCGAATCGGCGCTGCTGCACGGCGACCCCGACGCGGAAGCGGGTTCGGTTGTGGCGCCGCGGATCTGGTATCTGTCCGGCCTGGCCGTCACGGGCCTGATCCTGGCCGGACGCCATCTGATGCCGCTACTGATGCCGACGTGATCGAGCGGTCAGGGTCAGCACACCCAGCGCCAGTGCCGTGACGGCCACGCACAGCGCGGCGCCGGCCACCGCCACCTGTCGGGTGCGGTTGGGCCGCGGCAGCGCGGCCGGCGCCGCCGGTGCCGAGCTGGCGGGGCCCGAACCGATCAGTGCCGCAACGGGATCCAGGGCGCCGAAGCCGACCAGCGCGCTGCGCCGCCCGGTCGCCCCGTGCGCGCTGGCCCGGATGCGTTCCATCACCTGCCGCGCCGTCAGCCCGGGGGAGTGCGCCCGCAGCAGTGCCACCACACCGCTGACCACGGGGGCGGCATAGCTGGTTCCCGAAACTGGGACCCCGGCCGGGGCGCCGGGCACCATGTTCTCGCCCGGCGCGGCGACGTCGACCCACGGGCCGGGCTGGGTGAACGCCGACGGCCGGCCCGCGTCGTCGAGGGAGCCGACCGTCAGCACGTAGTCGTCGTACCAGGCCGGGCTGACCGCGACGGTGGCCTGGGCCCAGCTCAATTCACCGCCCGCGGGATCCTGCGGCGGACAACCGCCGGCGTTGCCGGCGG
>JAKIXW010000075.1:267-7952 GCA_022708865.1 Acidobacteriota bacterium | reverse complement strand
GGCGGCGGTCCGTACGGCCCGGGCCATCGTGTCGACGTCGCCGTAGCCGCTGCCGGCCGGATCCCCGCTGGCGCCGAACTTCATGGTCGACTGCCGGATCGCCAGAAGTGTTGCCGCCGGCGCGATATCGGCGATGATCCCGGCCACCGCGGTGCCGTGGCCGTCGCAGTCCTGGGTGCCGTCGCCGGTCGATACGTAGTCGCCGCCCGCATCCAGGTGAGCCAGCCTGGGGTCGCGGCTCACGCCGGTGTCGATCACCGCGATCCGTTGGCCCGCGCCACGCGAATAGGGCGCCAGCGCCGTCAGATCCACGCCGTGCGCGACCCCGCCGACCGGCGTGGCGCACGGTGCGAGTTGGGTGGTCGGCCCCGGCGGTGCCGGGCTGCGGGCGGGGTCGACGACGGGCGGTGTCAACGCACCCGCCGGGGCCGTCGGGGCGCCCGCCATCAGGAATGCCGCGGCCAGTGCGACGCGGAGCGCCCGGGTCATCGGCTCGGCCCCAGCACGTCGAAGACGCCAAGGCTCCAGCCGGCCAGCGGCAGCACCGCCGCCAGGCTCGCATATTCGGCCACCGTCAGCGCCTCCCCGAGCAACGGAGTGGTGATCGACCGCTGCGGCATCGTCACCACGGCGCCGCCGGCGACCAGCACTGCCGCGCACAGCCATGGGCCCCAGCCGGGTTCGAGCCGGGCCGTCGCACCCAGGGTCACCGCGATGCCGAACACCCCGCCGACGAGCAGGACCCCCCGCTGGACCGGCCGGCGATGCACGCGGCTGCGCAGCGTCAGCACCGCACTGGCCACCGCGCCCAGCCCGCACTCGACCGGACCGCCGGTGGCCGCAGCCAGCGCGACACCCGTCACCGCGGCGCCGGCGCCGGCGTGTACGATCGCCGAAAAGCGTTGTGCCGCATCCATCGGCCCCGCGACCACCAGCGCCAACCGGCCGGCGCACACCAGCATCGCGATGGCCAGGACGCTCAGTAGGGCACCGGTGCGCTGCAGGTCGTAGGCCATGAACGTCCCAGCGAGCGCGGCCGCCGCGGTCAGGCCGGCGCCGACGGCCAGGCCCGCGAATAGGGTGGCCGGCCGTCCGATCCGGGCCGCGACCGCTGCGGCTCCGCCCGCCGCGCTGGCGCCGAGCAGCAGCTGGGGCGTGGCCGGCCCACCGCCCAGGACGGTCGGGCCGATAGCGCCGAGCAGCGCGACCGCCGACAACAGCCCCGTCGTGCGGGCATCCCAGCCGGCGCCGTCGGCAGGGGTGGCGTGCGCCAACTCGGCTGCCGGATCCTGTCGAACCCGCGGCGGTTCCCATTGCGGCGCGGCCGTCAGCACCAGCGTGTCTCCGTCACGAATTCCGTTCTGGAACAATGTCCTCGAGGGGTCCATGGGATCCGCGGTGGGTGTGCACAGCCGCCTGGCCCGTGGGACGGGTGCGCCGCCGCACATCCGGTCGACCAGTTCACAGACCCGGGGCAGCAGCACGGCCAGCGGCACCGCAGCCGGCAGGGTCAGGTCGACGAACTCGGTGCCGGCGTGCACCGCCACCCGGCACATGTCGTTCTCGGGGTCCATGGATGCCGACCGTAACCAGCCCGGGCCAGTCCGGGTCGACGGTCATCCACAACTGAATTGCGGCGGCCCACCGGAGTTCCCTAGCGTCGCCGGCGTGATCGACATTCAGGTCGAGGCACCGCCGGCGGTGCCGCGCCGCGCCGACACGGGCGCCGCCCGGGTGGTTCCGGTGGTGCTCGCGGTGGTATCGGCGGGAGTCGCGGTTTTCCTGCTGACGTCGCGGCCGGGCTCCGCGCACAGCCCAGCCATGTTCGTGTTCCCCCTGATGATGCTGCTGTCGGCGGGCGCGGCGGTGCTGTCCGGCGGGGCGGGCAGATGGCGTGCGGAACTCAACGCGGACCGCCGGCGCTATCTGAGCTACCTCGATTCCGTATCGGATCGCCTCGCCGATGCGGCCGCCGCACAACGTGATCGACTGTGGTCGCGGCATCCGGCCCCGGAGGATCTCTGGACCCTGCCCCCGGAGCGACTGTGGGACCGGACCCGCACGGCCCCGGACTTCGGCACCGCGAGAGTCGGTCGGGGGTCCGTCGACCCCGAGGTGCGTGCGGTGGGACCGGATGTCACCGGTGCCGCGGAACCCGATCCGGTAACGGCGGCCGCGCTGGACCGGTTGTTGCGGACCCATGAATCCGTGCCGGACACCCCGGTGACCGTCGATCTGGCTGCCGCGTCGGAGATCGCCGTCGGTGGGCCGGCCGAGCGTGCCCGCGCACTGGCGCGGGCAGTGATCTGTCAGCTGGCCATCGCGCATGGTCCGGCCGATCTGGCGATCAGCGTTGAAGATCCCTGCGGTGCAGACTGGGACTGGCTCAAATGGCTTCCACACCAACGGGTCCGAAATGGATCGATGCACCACCTGAGCGTCCGGATCGTGCCCTTGGGCGGCGAACGGGCCGAACTGTGCTTGGAGGTCGACGGGGTCACGATGCCGACGGGTCGGCCCGACGGGCTCTCGGCGATCGGCGCTACGGCGCTGGCCCGACGGATCGCCGGGCACCGCTCACCGCAACCGGGCAGCGGCGTGGGTCCGGACGTACGGTGGGACAGCGGGACCGGGCTACAGGGCATCCGGATCGGCACCACGGTTGCCGGGGAACCGCTGGAGTTGGACATTCGCGAGGCGGCGCTCGGCGGCATCGGCCCGCACGGCCTGTGCGTCGGAGCGACGGGCTCGGGGAAGTCGGAACTGTTGCGCACCATCGCGCTCGGGATAATCGCCCGGCATTCGCCAGCCACCGTCAACCTGATCCTGATCGACTTCAAGGGCGGTGCGACGTTCCTGGACCTGGCGCGCGCGCCGCACACCACCGCCGTCGTCACCAATCTCGACGAGGAGGCGCACCTGGTCGATCGCATGCGGGAGGCGCTGACCGGGGAGATCGACCGTCGCCAGCGGCTGCTGCGCGCGGCCGGAAATCTGTCCAGCGCCAACGCACTGCCAGAGCTGCCGACGTTGTTCATCGTGGTCGACGAATTCGCCGAACTGCTGAGCCGGCATCCCGAGTTCGCGGATATCTTCGTGGCGATCGGCCGGCAGGGCCGCTCGCTGGGCATCCATCTGCTGCTGGCCAGTCAGCGCCTCGAGGAGGGTCGGCTGCGTGGGCTCGAATCGCACCTGTCCTATCGGATCTGCTTGAAAACCCTGTCGGAGAACGAATCGCGGATGGTGATCGGTGTGCCCGACGCGCATCACCTGCCGGCACGGCCGGGCGCGGCGTATCTGAAAGCCGCAGCGGCCGAACCTGTTCCGTTCCATGCCGGATACGTGTCGGGACGACGACCGGTGCGGTCGCGCATCTCGCCGGCCCCGCGGTTGTTCACCGGACCGGAGGCGTCGGACCCCGCGTGCGGCCCGACGTTGCTGGATACCGTGCTCGATGCCGTCGCCGGGCGGGGCCCGGCCCCGCATCCGGTGTGGTTGGCGCCCCTGACCGGGCCGCCGGACCTGGCGGTGCTGCTGGCCGAGTACCCCGAGGGGATGCCGATCGGCGTGGTGGACCGGGTGTACGAGCACCGGCGGGAGCCGCTGTTCATCGACCTGGCGGGAGCCGCCGGCAACGTCGCGGTCGTCGGCGGCCCGCGCTCGGGGAAGACGACCGCGGTGCGGACCCTGGTCACCGCACTGGCTGCTACGCGACAGCCGCGCCGGGCACACGTGTACTGCCTGGACTTCGGCGGCGGCGGGCTGGCTGAGCTGGCGGAGCTGCCGCACGTCGGGGTGGTCGCACCCGGGAACAACCCGGATCTGTTGCGTCGCACCGTTGCCGACGTGCTCAGCGTCCTGCATCGTCGCGAAGCCGGCGAGGACGCGGCCGGCGCCGCCGTGTTCCTCGTGGTCGATGGCTGGGGCGCGGCCCGGCGGGAGTACGACGAGCTGGAGTCGGCGCTGGGGATCCTCGCCGGTGCCGGCCTGGCCCACGACGTGCATCTGGTGGTGACGGCCGGACGCTGGGCCGACATCCGGGCCGGCCTCCGCGATCAGCTCGGTACCCGGATCGAACTGCGGTTGGGGGATCCCGCCGACTCCGAGATCGACCGCGCCCGGGCGGCCGCGGTGCCGCGGGACCGGCCGGGCCACGGGCTGGGTCCCGATGGCCTGCCGATCGTGATCGCGCGACCCGGCGGACCGTACCTGTATGAGGCAGACGGTTGGCGGGTCCCGCCGGTCCGGCTGCTGCCCTCCGTCCTGGACCACGACGACCTGCTGGCCCAGGCGGCGAGCAGCGTGCCCGTGCTCGGGGTGGATGAGGAACGCCTCGAACCGGTCGGGCTCGACCTGGCGGCCGCACACCTGCTGGTCCTCGGCGAGCCCGGTTCCGGGAAAACGGCCGTGCTGCGGCTGCTGTGCCGGGAGATCGCCCGCACCGAACCGGACGCGGAGGTGGTGCTGCTCGATCCCCGCGGCGCCGGGCTGCACCCCGTCGCGCCGATCCTCGCCCGGTTGCGCCAGCGCCTCGACGGCGAAAAGGGCAGCGCAACAACCTCCCCCGATGCACAGATCTACCTCATGGTCGACGACTACGCCCTGGCTGCGACGGCGCTGACACCGTTGGCCGACCTGCTCCCGCACGCCCGCGACATTGGTCTGCGGGTGGTGATCGCCCGCGCCAGCGGGGGAGCCGCGCGGGCGCTGTACGACCCGGTGCTGAGCGCGCTACGGGAATCCGGACCGATCGGATTGCAGCTGAGCGCTGCTCCCGACGAGGGGCCGCTGGTGGGTACGGCCCGGCCCCGCCGGCTCCCACCGGGGCGCGGCGTACTGGTCGGGCGAAGCGGCGACGAACGGACCATCCAGGTCGCGTGGACCGAGCCCGCATGACGACCGTGTGCGAGGTCGGTCCGGGCGCGGTCCGGCTGCTGGAAACCGGAATAGATTGTGCCGCAGCATGTCCCACCCCACCGGCGGAGATGGCGGTCGACGGATGGCGGTCGGCGCTCGAACCCCTGCTCGCCGGGGCAGTCGATGTGCTGCTGGTGCATCCCTCGTGGTGGACGGCCGACCGGGTGGCGCTCGTTGCCGGCGTGGCCGGGGATATCGCCGCACGGGTCCGCACCATCGCGCGCGGGGAGCTGCTGCATCCGAACGAGGTGTTCGTCGAGATCGGACCCGAGTTCGTCGTCATCGGCGACCGCCAGGGCATCGCGGGCGCCGAAACACGCTGTGCTGAAATGGTAGTGGTGGCCGATCGGGTGGCCGGCCGGCTGGCCGACGGTCTCGTCCACATCGATGCGCCGGCGGGTGTGCCGGGTGCCGATGCACTGGCCGCCCAATTGGCCCGCCGGCTGCGGGTGAACGGCCGGCGGGTCCGGGTGCTGACCGATCGCCACCTGCGGCTCGCGGCCCGCGACGCGCCGCAACCCGTTGCGCCGAAACGCCGGATCCCACCCATTGCGGTGCGGGTACCGGCGGCCGTGGCGGCACTGGCCCTCGTTGCCGGGATGGCTATTTCTCATGAAAAGACTTCAGCAACAACTAATCTCGTCGAAGGCCGGGTCACGATGCGGGTGCCGGCCGACTGGACGGTACGCCGGGTGACCGACGGTCCGGGCTCGGCCCGCGTCGAGGTCGCCGCACCCGATGATCCCGGCGCTGTCCTCTACCTGACCCAGTCGGCGCTCCGGGAACCGGATCCGGCCGCCACCGCGGCCGCGTTGCGCGCCGCCCTGGACGCCGAGCCGCCGGGTGTGTTCGTCGACTTCACCCCCGCGGACCAGCGGTCCGGTCGCCCCGCGGTGACCTACCGGGAGATCCGCCCGGGCCGTGAGATCGCCTGGACCGTGCTCTCGAGCGGCCGGGTCCGGATCGCGATCGGATGTCAGCGTGCCCCGGCCGCCTGCGCCGAGGCGATCGCATCGGCGCGCGAAATTGGTTGATCTGCAGGGGAACCGCGTGTGTCAGTGAACCGTCAAACAAGTAAGTACCCCAAGAGGAGGACGCCATGGACACCGGAAAAGGCCGGCTGACAACCGATTTCGCGCTCATGCGCGATGTCGCAGCGGCAACCGACAGCCGCTCCGCCGAGATCCGCGCACTGCTGGGCGGCTTCATCGCCCGGGTCGGTGCGGTTCCCGCGACCGTGTGGAGCGGCCCTGCGGCGGCGCGGTTCCGCGACGTCGTCGACCGGTGGAACGCGGAGTCCGCACGGCTGTGCCAGGCGTTGGATGACATCGCGGCCACCATCCGCACCAACGAGCGGCTGCTGCACGATGCCGCGCTGGCGCACGAGGGCCGCATCGTGGCCGTCGGCGGCGACATCGCGGGGGCCTGAGCATGGACCCCGTACTGTCCTACGACTTCGCCGCGATCGAGTTCTCGGTGCGCCAGGAGATCCAGACCACCGCGGCCCGGCTGAACGGCGCGCTCGAGGACCTGCGGTCGCGGATCGCGCCCCTGCAGGAGTTGTGGACCCGGGAGTCCGCGGCCGCCTATCGGCTGGAACAGGACCGCTGGCACCAGTCCGCGGCCGCACTCAACGACATCCTGGTGCGCCTCGGCAACGCGGTGCGCGACGGCGCCGGCGATGTCGCCGACACCGACCGGCGTGCTGCCAACGCCTGGCGGTAGCGCCGCAGAACTTGTGCGGTCCTGCGGGGAGGAGAGCCCCGCGGGACCGCACTGCGCGACCGGCCGGCGTCGTGACCGCAGATCCGCTCCGCTCCGCAACCGTCTTGTGCCTACTGTGAGTGACGACCGACACACGAGAGGCATTACCCATGACTGTTTACGCCCGCCCGGGCAGCGCTGATGCGCTCATGACTTTCGAGTCCCGCTACGACAACTACATCGGCGGCGGCTGGGTTGCGCCCGCGGCGGGCCGCTATTTCGAGAACCGCACCCCGGTCACCGGTGAGGTGTTCTGTGAGGTGGCCCGCTCCGACGAGGCCGACATCGAGAAGGCCCTCGATGCCGCCCACGCCGCCGCGCCGGCCTGGGGCAAGTCCACCGCGGCCGAACGCGCCGTCATCCTCAACAAGATCGCCGATCGCATCGAGCAGAACCTCGAGGCCATTGCGCTCGCCGAGTCGTGGGACAACGGCAAGCCCATCCGCGAGACGCTGAACGCCGACATCCCGCTGGCCGTCGACCACTTCCGGTACTACGCGGGCGCCATCCGGGCGCAGGAGGGCTCGCTGTCCGAGATCGACGAGGAGACGGTCGCCTATCACTTCCACGAGCCGCTCGGCGTCGTCGGGCAGATCATCCCGTGGAACTTCCCGATCCTGATGGCCGTCTGGAAGCTGGCTCCCGCGTTGGCGGCGGGCAACGCGATCGTCCTCAAGCCCGCCGAGCAGACCCCAGCCTCGGTGCTCTACCTGTTCTCGCTCATCGGTGACCTGCTGCCGCCGGGCGTGGTGAACATCGTCAACGGCTTCGGCGTCGAGGCGGGCAAGCCGCTGGCCTCGAGCAACCGGATCGCCAAGATCGCGTTCACCGGCGAATACAAGACTGCCCAGATCATCATGGCCAATGCTTCGCAATCGCTGAAGCGTCTCACCTTCGAACTCGGCGGCAAGAGCCCGAACATCGTCTTCGCGGATGCCAACATCGACGCGGCCGTCGAAGGCTCGTACGTCGGCATGTTCTTTAACCAAGGACAATGCTGCTGT
>JAKIXW010000075.1:0-257 GCA_022708865.1 Acidobacteriota bacterium | reverse complement strand
CTCGGCGGTAAGAGCCCGAACATCTTCTTCTCCGACGTGATGGCCGCCAACGACGACTATCAGGACAAGGCGCTCGAAGGCTTCACGATGTTCGCGCTGAACCAGGGCGAGGTGTGCACGTGCCCGTCGCGCAGCCTGATCCAGCACGACATCTACGACGAGTTCCTGGCCATGGCCGCCATCCGCACCAAGGCCGTCCGGCAGGGTGACCCGCTGGACACCGAGACCATGATCGGTGCGCAGGCCTCCAACGATCA
>JAKIXW010000074.1 GCA_022708865.1 Acidobacteriota bacterium | reverse complement strand
GGAGGCTGCCACCGAGGTGAGCAGCGAGATGAGCGCGGCCACCGCAGAGGCCAGCAGGGCTTCGCCCCAGGCGGCGGCGTCGGTGAACACGAACCCGGCGACGAGCATGGCGACGAGCGCCTGCGCGAAGGTGCGGACGGCACGCTCGGCGGCGTCGACCCAGAAGGCTTTAGTTCTCATCGGTGTCCTCCTTGGACTTGTTGGGACGGCTGAAACGGTCGAGAAAGGGCCAGTGCTGGTCCGGGGGGAGCACGTAGTCGATGAGCCGCTTGGCCAGGTAGAGGCTGGCCGGGGCCAGGACGGCGGCCCAGAACGCTATCCATGCGCCGCTCATCGCTGCTCCCTGTCGAGCACCTCCAGCAGCCACGCGCCGCCGCTGGCAACCGACCATGCGAACGCCAGCCAGCCGCTAACGCTGGTCCATGTCGTGTCGTAGATGACCACGGCCCACACCCCTGCCCACACCCCGACGGTGATAAACAGGCCGTGCGCCATCCAGTCGTCGCGCTGGTACCACCAGCCGACCCACAGCAGCATCACCGCGGCGAAGCCTGCCACCCCGACGAGCTGGCCGGGGAACTCGTCCAACAGTTGACCGATGGCATGCCCGGTGATGATGGCGTAGGAGACGATGAACGTGGACAGGGACACCGCGAGGGCGTACGGCTTGACGGTGCGGCGGAGGATCCGCCACGGCAGGGTGCGGCCGTCGTCTGACATGGCCTATTCGGCCCCCGTGATGGCCTGCACCGCAGCCAGGATCGCCGCGTCGGTGACGACGGCCTCGTCCTTGCCGGGGTTCGGCACGTTGGTGGCGACGGCGTACGAGTAGGCGTCGGCGATGGGGCCGTTGGCGACGATGCGCCACATGTGGACCGACGCGAGGGCCTCGGGCTGCTCAGGTCCGGTGGTTTCCTGCGCGAAGCAGGCGGCGACCCGCTGGCGCAGGTCGTGGTCCTGGGCGGCGGCGGCGATGGCGTTGTATGACACTGGTGTCTCCTGACTTTGTAAGGTTTAGAGCGGTTTGTTGGGCCACACGGTCGCGGTGTGGCGGGGGTTGGCGCGGCGGTACTCGGACCAGTCCCACGCCCGGTACAACGCCGCACGTTCGTCGGCGCGGCAGCACGGGCAGCGCCCCGTCTGGTAGCAGTCGTACCCGCAGCAGGCACACCGGGTTTGCACGCCGTGGATGTAGTGGCCGGGGCGGGGCATCAGGCAGCCGATCCCGGTATAGGCCTGTCTGGCACGCACATCCAGTCCATGCCGGACAGCACATGCCCGCCCTCGACGTACTGGTCACCGTCGAGGGTCACAGCGCCGCAGGCGCACCGCCGGGACGCCATCAGGCAGCCGACCCCGGCAAGGACGACGGCCAGGCGTCGGAGGTCGAATACATAACGTCCGCCGAGACTGTCCCACCGTTACCCGATGCCGTGGTGTACACCTTCACGGTTGCCGAGCCGACTTCCGCCGCCCCGACAACGGCCCCGGCGTTGTTGCCGTAGATCGGAACATAGGTGGTGGGTGCCGTGCCCCGGAATCCTGCGGCACTGACCACGGTCACCCCTGAGGCGGCCCCCGACTGTGCGAACGACAGGCGGTATGCGACCGTCGCGCCCGTTCGCCTGATCTGCGCGGTGATACTGGAGCCGGTCAGCCCTGAGGCGTCAGTAGCGACATCCCGCCACCCGGTGTCCGCCTCGGCGCCCGCCTGCCAGCCGGTGTTGCCGGTGCCGGTGGCTTTGATCCACCTGATCCACCCTTTGACGTCGGTGGTGGCGTCGGTCTGCAACCACGTCGAGCCGGGGGTGGCGGTGACGACGCCTTCGGGGCTGCCGGTGCCGGACAGGTGGACGGCACCGGAGGCGAACCCGTAGCCACCCGTGGCGCCGGTGGCAACCGTGAGACGGTTGTTGTCGTCGATGACCACGCCGGAGGTCTGGATCGCACCGGCTGTGGAATCGAACCGGGCGACAGTGTTGTCGGTGCTGGATGTGGGCAGCCCGCTGATCTTCGAGCGCGCGATCGCAGCCGACGCGTTGATGTCGTCGTTGACGATCGTGCCGTCGGCGATCTTCGCGCTGGTGACGGCGCCCGTGGCAAGGTTCGTGCCCGCTTCGATGGCGGTCAGCCGCGCCGCCACGGTGGCGTCCGAACCGGACGGGTTGACGCCGAGCTCGGTCTCGATCGCCTCGATGGCGTCGTTGGCATTGGCGTGCTGCGCGGAGTGCGACGGCGATGTGAGCGCGTCACCCGCCGACGGGTTCGTCAACGAGTCGATGCTGCCGGGGTAGTTCGTTGCCACAGTGTCTCCTTAGTCGGGTCAGGCGGCTTCGTAGATGAACGCGAACTGGATGATGTCGTTCGCCGCCCACGTCCACGGCGTCGTATCGGTGACGTCCACCGACGCGGCGCCGTGGGCGTATTGCAGTTGGACGTAAGCAGTGTTAGCGATCCATGCAAACGCGGTCGACCAAGCAATGTTGGCGCTTGAGTCAAAGATGTTCACGGTGCTGTTGCAGACGGCGTTCGCCAGCGTGGTACTGGCGTTCACCGGCAGCGCGATCCGATAGGTGCCGGTGCCCTTCGTCATCGACCCGCCCGCCGTCAGCGTCCCCTTGACGTGAACGAGTTTCCCCGCCTGCATGTAGTACCCGGTCTGCGTCCAGTTCGTGGGGTTCGTCGTCGATGCGGTCAGCGTCGGTGTGTACGACGTCCACGCGTCGGCGAACGCCCGGCCGAAGTCGCGCACGTTCTCGTTGAAGTGGGTGGCGGTCGGTACCTCACCAGCCACCCATGTGCGTGGTGTTGTCGTCCACGTTCCCATTACGTTTCCTCTCGTCAGGTCGAGGTTGGTCGAGCAGCACACCGAAACCGGCGGCGCGGATCACGCCACCTCGTAGGTGACCTGCACTTGCAGCGCCTCCCCGCTAGAGGCGGGGCCACTGTTGTCGTAGTTGAAGATTGCCGCCTGTGACCCGCTTAGACGTTTGGCTTGCAGCATCTTCCCGCTTATCGCGTCGGCTCTGCCGTAGCCGACAAACCCGACTCCGGCCGCGCTCGTCGCATTCGCGCTGGCCGGGAAAGTGAACACGGTTGCGCCCGTTCCAGTGCCGACAGCGGTAATCGTTATGAGCAGTCGTAGGTGAGCCGTCTTGCCGCACATCGTGTAGGCCGCATCCGCTGACACTGTCGTGTACGACCCGCTACCCGACGTGATCGTCGGCGTGTACGAGACCCACCGACCCTCGAAGTCGACCAGCCAGTCGGTGTCGAGCGTGGTGCCGGTGCCGACCTTGTTCCACAGCAGCCCCGACAGGTTGCCGTACGTGGCGTTCGCGTCGGTCTGCCGGTAGACCGCACCTATCGGGGCGACCAGCCCCGACGGGTCACCCTCACCGACCCGCCACATAGGCGACAGCACCTGATTGACCCCGGCGCGCCATTCCGGTTTCGTCAACGGGTCCATCAGAACGCCAACACGTTCGTGGAGTCGGTAGCGCCGAACGTGGTGTCCTCAATGGTGAAGTAGTCCAGTCGCGGCGACACGGTGAATGTCCTCTCCCATCCTGTGTGCGTCACACGATCCGAGATCGACTCGATGAAGAACTGCGTGGCACCGGGCGCCTCGGCAGGCATCCCCGACACGGCGATCCGCTGCCCAATGTCAGCGCCGAGCACCGTCGATGCGGCGATGGTCGCGTTCTTCGTGAGAATGTCGACGGTCAGATCCGACGAGCGGACCAGCGGCGTCGACCACTGGTTGGCCTCTGCGTTGGCGCGTTCCAAGTGCTGCGCGTCGGTGTCGACCCAGATTTGCAACGACTTGTTCTGCTCGCCGTAGGTCAGCACGCTGGCATCGTTGGTGGCCCGTACCGTGCCCGCGGTCTCGTCGATCACCATCCGGTCGACGGTCGCCGAGTTGATGAGTTGCTGGTCGTCGAGTGTGAACGTGAGGTCTGTGGACAGAGCGTGCGCGGGGATGGTGAACGCCACCGCGTTCCCGGTGCGCCACGACCGTGAGGTGAGAACCGGCCACCCGTCTGTGCCCATGTAGAGGGTGCCGTCCTCGGCGGTCGCGCATTCCATGAGCGCATCGCCGAGCGACTTGTCGCCAAGATCCTGCATCGACATGGTGGATGTGAACGTGCCGGTCGTGATCAGTGTCACCGGGGCGAACCGCGCCAGGTCGATGGCGCGCTCAGCGGCGGTGTCACCTGCCCACGATGTTGTCTGCCGCGACAACGACTGCGCTTCGGCCGACGACAGCGCTCGGCGGTGTAACAACAAACCGCCGAGGCCGAGACTGAAAATGTCCGTCCCGGCGGCGGACCCGCCGAATGTGATCTCGTGCATTGTCGAGGTCGACCAGTTCGACAGCGCACCAGTGTTCGTCGCGACCTGTTCGCCGTCCAGGTAGGTAACAACGGTCACTGTTCCCGACACAAGTTGTAAAGTCACGGTGACCGTGTGCCAGTCGGACAGGTTCGTCACCGAACCGCCAGACGCAGCAACCGACGTGCCGCCAGAGGTCACGGAGCCGAACGCCTTAAGTCCCGACGAGTAGACCAGGCCCGCCGTGATCTGATCCTGACTCAGATTGAGGTTTATCCCGAAGTCGAACAGGAACCCCATGTAGGCGGTAGTGATGAGCGACGGCTTCAGTACGACTGTTGACGTGACACCGGCGGTGAGATCCCATGTGTCGGACCACCTCCCGGTGGAGACATACACAGTGGTCCCGGCACTGTAGTTGTTCCACGACGACACAGATTGTGACGGGTCCGTCGGGTGCGGCACAGAGCGAGGTGACGGCGCGGGCGTGGACACGCCGATAGGTTTCGACCCGCCCTCGAGGTAAGGCGTCCGGTCCTGAAGTTCCCGCATTGGCAAGGCCGCGTCGGTGCACGGGTACACCAGCGAGGCGCCCGTCACCGCTGCAAGCGCAGCGATGCGATCCGAGTTGATCTTCACGCGCCGGATCGCCGCCCAACGGTCCACACATGTCACCGCCACCTGCGATCGGACGCCGTTCTCCCACGACTGCCGCCACGACTCGACCAGCCCGGTCCATAGCACCACAGTGCCGATCTCGGTGTCGTCGTAGGTGGCGCCGAGCATGTCGTACCAGCCGACAGACTCGTCATATGTCAGCGCGTTACCCGTCGCCGTGCCGATCACAGCCGACACCCGCACGGGCAGCCGGTTGCGGACCTCGCCGAACGCGCCCGTCTGGCCGGGAGTGAAGTCGCCGGACTCGTTGTTCACAGTGAACGTCAAACGTCCTGCGATCGGCTCGTCGGTCTCCGTGTCCCAGCCCCGCGAAAAGTCGATGCTGGACGTGCGGCGCACATAGTCGGATATGTCAGTCCACGTCAACGTGCCCGTGTCCAGCGGCTGTTCGCCGAACGCCACCTCGACCACCAGCGGGAGTGCCACCGCGCCGCCCATCTCAGCTACCGTTCTGCCGGTGGTATTCCAGCAACGCCGAGGCGATCTGCTGGCCGTTCAGGTTCAGCGTCACAGGGGCGGGGACCAGAGCCACGTTCAGCCCACCGGCCGCCGCGTTCGCCAAACCGACAGCCGTGGCCGACGCCGAGTTGACACCGGCGGTGAACAGACCGAGATCAGCAGACGTGGCAGTGATGTCGGCCTGCAACGCGTTCAGGTCACCGAGACCGCCGTCCAGCAGCGCCTTGGCATAGTCGTAGCCCTGGTCCGGTCCCATCGACAGGATGTCGGCAAGCGTGGTGGCATTCAGCCCGTTCGCCTTCAACTGCTTGACAGCGGCCGCGAATCCTTTGAGCTTCGTCAACTTCCCGGCCATGTTGGCGCGGATGCTGCCCGAGGTCACCTTGTCGCTGACCTTGCTGCGCTCGGTCTGCGCCGAGGTGAGGTTCTTCTCGGCCTCAGCCAGTTCGCGGGCAGCGGCGGCACGGTCCCGGTCGTTGCCGGCCAGGTCGAACTTGCGCCGGGCAGCTGTCACCGCGTCCTCGGCTGTGGTCAGTTTCTCCTGCGCCGCGGTCACATCATCGACGGTGGTCGTGGCGATCGACGCGAACGAGCGGTACGACGCCGCGGTCTCCTCGATCGCGGCACGCACAGACTCCTGCGCTGCACGTTCACGCTCGGCGGCGTCGATCGCAGCCTGCGCTGCCTCGTCGGCTGCCTGTGCCTGATCCTCCGCGGCCTGCCGGGCAGCGTCACGCGCATTCTGCCGCTTCTCCTGCAGTCTCGCCACAGACGACGCTTTGCGGGCAGCGGCGACAAGTTTGCCGTCGCCCATCGTGCCCAGCGCTTTCAGCGCGGCCTTGCTCGACATGCTGCCCAGGAACGACAGCACATTGTCGGACAGCCCACGTCGCTCGGCCTGCGCCGCGATGCGCCGCTGCCGGGCCGCCTCGGCCTTCGACTGCTTCAGTTCCTTCTTGACCTCGCCACCTTTAGCGAAGTTCAACGCGTTCAGCTTGTGGAAAGTGTCCACGCCATATTTGTTGACGGCAGCGGCGCGCATGACGTATTCGCCGTTGGACAGCCACGCCGGGATACTGTCGGACGTCGCCGACCCCGGCCCTGTGATGTAGCCACCGCTGGCCGCACCTTTGCCGCCAGTCTCGTGCCGTTCGACGTTCAGATAGATCGTCTTCGACTGCACCGCGGCCAGGTTCGCCGTCACCTGCGCGATCGCCGCGACGGCCTGCGCCTTCTCCACCGTGATGTTCGGCCGGGCATCGGGGATGGCACGCAACTTGTTGGCGACATTCACCGCGTCAGCGGCCGCCTGCCTGGCGCCCCTGGCTGTGACCCGTGCGTCACGGTTCTGGATGCGCCGCAACTTGTCGGCGACATTCTCGGCATCGTTCGCAGCCTGCTTGGCGCCCTTGACTGTGATCTTGATGGCGCGGGTCTGCGCAGCCTTCGCCGCGGCGGCCGCCAATTTGTTGGCCTCGGCGGCGGCTTCCTTCGCAGGTTTGGGCATCATGCGGATCTGCGTGACCAATGTCCCGGCCGCGCCTGCCGCCTTCTGGGCTGCTTCGTAGGTTTCGCGCAGGTTGCGCTTCACCTGTGCGGACTCTGACACGTAGCCCATGCCCTGCCCGCGATCAGAGCCCCGGCCCAGGTTGCTGTTGCGGAAGTCGTCCACCCGCCGCGACGTACCCTGCGGGGTTTTCCCATACTTCGACTCGATGCCCTTGTTGATCAGCGCGACGATCCCGGCGCTGGCCAGGACGCCTGCCAGTACAGGGACGATTGACGCCAGCCCCGTGCCAAGGGCGCCCTTGCCACCCTTGCCCAGCACACCATCCGGCGACCCTGTGCCTGTCACGGTCTTGCCGACGACGGTCACGTTGCCGGCGGTGATCGTCTTCAGTCCGGAGAACATCGACGAGATGCCGGTGCCCATCGCCGAACCTTTGATCTTGCCGAACGCCCACGTTCCACCGGCCAACGTCAGCAGAATGTTACGGACATCGTCGGGCATCGCCGAGAAGCCGTCCCAGATGCCCTTGATGGCACCGCCGAATTTCGACGCGGCCCGCCACACATCCTCGAACGTCTGCTGAATCTGCGGCATGTTGCGCTCGACTGCGCTGCCGAGTTTCGTGATGGCCGGGCCTGCAACCTCAACAAGTTTGTTGAACGCCGGCAGCACCGCCTGTCCGACGGTCTCCTTCAGTTCGCCCCACTGGTTCTCAAGCATCTTCAACTTGACCGCGGCGGTCTGGTTGGCCTTCGTGGACTCCCCGCCAACCTTCTTGTTGATCAGGTCGACGATGTTGCGGTAGTCCTTGGCCTTGTTGCCGGTGGCCGTGTACGAGATGCCCAGCGCCTTCAGCGCACGAGTGTTGCCGAGGAACGCCTTGCCCATCGCGGACCCCGCGGACACAAGGTCAGTGCCCTGCACCTGCGCCAGGTCGGCGACCAGCGGCGTGAGCCGCTGAATCTGCTTACCCGTCAGGTCGAACCGGCCCAGGTTGGCCTGCATCGCCGCGGCGTCGTCGTCGTCGAACTGGGTGTGCAGCATCAGCTGCTTGTTCAGGTCCTTGAACGACTGCAAGGTGGCGTTCTGCATCGCCGGGAACCGCTTGTACGAGTTCCCCAGCCGGTTCTGCGCCGCCTCAGCCTTCGCGTACTCCTGCACGCTCGACTTCAGGTATTGGCCGATGCCGTACGCGGACAGCATGCCGCCGGTCCACCGGACGATCTTCCCGAACGCCTGATGTGACCGGCCCGCCTGGTCCGTACGTTTGCCCAGGGCCGCAGCGGCCGCACCGACCTTGTTGAACGTCGCCGACGCGTGGTCGCGTGCGAGGATGTCGAAGAACAGTTGCGTACCTGCCACCGTCGCGCCTTCCTACACCATCGCCGCGACCTTGGCCGCGAACTCGTCTAGTACGTCCTTGATGTCCCTGCTCACCTGCGGGAAGTGCTGGTGAGCGGTGTCGGTGAACCAGCCCGACGCGCTGCCGGTCTGCGATACCCAGGCGTAGCGGTTGCCCATGACGGGGTGCCGCCACGCCTTGCCCGCGTCGATGCTCGCGGCGATTTTTCCGATCGACCCGGCGGCCGGCACATAGATGCGCACCTTGCCCCCGGAGATCCGCATGCGAATGTTCTTCTGCATCTTCGCCGTGATCCCACCGGACCCGGCCGGACCGTCGTAGGCGTGCCCGCCTTTGGCGTAGGCCGTCATCGTGTTACCGCCGATGGTCGACTTCATGTCGGTGAGCACCGGCTTGGCGGCAGTCCTCACCGCGCGGCGCATGTCCCGGCCCAACTGGGGGGACACAGCCCGCAACACCTTCGCGAGGTTCTTGACGTCGTCGCTGGTGATCACATACCCGCCGGCTGGCATTAGAGGCCTCCACGGTTCTTGATCAGCTCGAGGGCGAAGTCCCGGTACGCCCGGAACTGGCCGAGTGTCCAGTCGGAGATGATCGTGTCCTCGGTGACGCCGTAGACGTGCAACATCAGCGGCCCGTAGCCACGCACCTCAGCGACTATGCCGGGGCGTCGGTCCCGTCCTCCGGCAGCCCAGTAGGGACCTCGGCGGCGTCCTGTTCGGTCACCCCGAGATCCGGCGGCGGCACCTCGTTGCCGTCGTCGTCGAGCAGCGTCCAGTCCAGCGCGGCCAGGTCGAAGTCGAGGTCCTTCCACGACACCGAATCGCCGGCACGGGTGCGCGCCAGATACACGGCGAACTTCACTGCGCGGGCGCGGTTGTCGACCAGCGAGTCACGCCATGTCTCAACGTCCCAGCCGGTCAGCGACTCGCACTGTTCGGCCTCGCTGATCTTCATGGTGCCCAGGTCGAGAACCCATGAGTCCTCGCCGAGTGTGAGTTTGAACTGTGCCATCTCGTGTTCCTCTCGTTGTCCTCTCGAAGGATGGGTGTGGCAAAGCGCCCGACCCGCGCAGGCAACGCGGCCGAGAGGGTGCCTACGGCTGCGCGGGTCGGGCTGCTGTGGTGGCCGGTCAGCCGATCGCGGTGGCGGTGGTGGACATGTACTTCACGTAGGGCAAATTCGTGCCGTCGAACTTCCACTCGTACCCGTATTCGACCTGCGGGGTGTCGGGACCGCCGATGCTCGGGCTGTCGCCGGTGAAGAACGCGCCTGGTAGGCAGATTTCCAGGTCGTAGTAGTACGTCGAGGCGATCAGCGCACCCGTCCACTTGAAGACCAATGAGGTGGACGTGTTCGCTACCCGCAGATCCTCAAACGCAGTCTTCGACGTGGTCAGCCAGTCGACTGTGACCGAGCCGGTGATCCCGACTGTGCCGTTGCGGATCTGCTCAGACTTCAGCCCGGTCGAACCGGCGGTGTAGTCCTCGGTGTCGAAGGCGTTGTTCCACGACAACGACATCGACCGGACCCCGGACACGGCAGCCTCAGCACCGAAGGAGCCGGTCTTGACAGCCATCTGCTTGCCGTGGAACGGCGTGGTGGACACATACGAGGCGGTGGCCAGCGTCTGCGAGTTGTCCCACTTCTTCGCGTCGAAGTTGAACGACCCGGTGAGCAGCGAATCGGCCGAGCAGGAGAACTCTGCCCCGGTCACCTTCGCGCCCTGCAGCTCCTCGACGTACACGGTACCGGTGCGGTATGGCACACCGACCTGCACAGTCAGCGACTTGACCGGGTCGCCGAGCGTGTGGGTCTGCAACCATGCCGCGGTCGCAGCCTGCTGGACGATCGTAGACGTGCCGCCGGTCAGGGCCTGTAGCAGCGGGCCCATGCCGAGCGTCTGGATGTCCAGCGAGATCGACCCCTCGCCGGCCTCGGTGGTTTCGACGTAGTGTGCGCCGATCTGGCCGAGTGCACCGGCCTGGATGCCCTCGCCCTGCACGCGGTTCTGCGCACGGTTGGCCGCATACGCGGTACCGCGCACGAACGTCGCCGCGGCCACGCGGGTGCCCCAGGTACTTTCCGTGCTGAATCCAACCTGGCTGCCCAGGCCGCTGCCGATAGCCATCAGCCGTTCTCCTTCTTGGTTGTGGCCTTGGCGGCCTTGGTGACTTCCTCCCAGATGGGAGCCTCGCCGGTCTCACCGGTCTGGAAGTAGCGGTCGTCGCCGGCCTGCACCGTGTAGATGCCGTCCGCCTCGACCTTGGACAGCCCGTTGCGGTCATCGACCCACAGCGTCTGCCCGGTGATGTTGCGTAGTTCGCGGGCCATGCCGCGCCTCCTTCTGGGGGTTGGGTGTGTCAGTTGAATACAGCCAGGTAGGTGATGGTGAACATCGCCTCGCAGGTGGTGCCACGCTCGTCCTGGCGCTGCACCCACTGCGCCGAGTCCAGAACCTGCAGTCCGAGGACTTCGGGCAGACCCAGCGGGGTGATCGACGCCAGTGCGGTGTGAATGTCATCGAGCAGGCTGGCCACCGAGGCCCGCAGGGCGCGGAACGTGTAGTCGTTACCGGTCCATGCCCACGCGCTGCACCGGATCGTCCCGGTTTCGCGGCGGTGGGCCAGCGGGGCAGGCCCGGCGTCCTCCCACTCCTGGGACACATCACCGGAGGTGTCCTCGCCGGTGTCCGGTGACGGCATTCCCACGGCCACACCGAGGCGGGTGGCATCGTCGACCGGCGGCGGGCCGTCGAACACGACCGCCCCACCCAGGTCGGCCGCCGACAGCACATCGGTCACCGCATCGGCCACAGCCGTCCACATCGAGGCGGTCATATCGACAGCCGCAAGGGAGCCAGCATCTCGTCAACCCGGTTCGGCAGGGCGTACCCCATGCCGGGGACCGGACCTGCCAGCGCATTGCGTCCCATCGGGGTGCGCTGGGTTTCCCACAGATGCGCGGTCAGCTCGAGCACGGCCTGCTGGGCGATCGCCAGATCATCACCGGCCACCCCGACTGTGCCGGTGACCTCCACCACGCCCGTCCACCAGGAGGTGCCCTTGCGGCGGACCTCCTGGCCGTCGCGGCTGACCTCGTAGTCGGCGGCCGCGACAGCAACCCCGTCCTCGGTGACCGCGGACACGGCCAGCAGTGCCGGGGTCGGGACCACCACGGTGCGCGACGGCATGTACGTCTTGTCGACGGTCTGGGTGAGGGTGCGCACCGACAGGGCCCGGTTGACTGCGGCAGCGGCCCGGCCTGTCGCCGCGGCGATGATGCGCCGCAGCTCCTCGTCGTTGTCGGTGGTGGTGATGTTCAGCCGGGCCTTGGCCTCGTCGAGACTGATCAGCGGCACGGAGGTGGCCAGCACGGTGAACGAATCGCGGAATGCGCTGGCGTTGGCACCGGTGGCAGTCCACAGCGCACTGTGCAGCCCCGCGGCGGTCGGCGTGTAGTTGGCGGTGTACCGCCCGGTTGTGGGGTTGGCCGTTGATACCGTCGCCGACGTCCCGTCTGGCGCAGTGACGGACAAGGAGATGGCCCCAGCGTTGGCCAAGGCCCCGGCAGCATCTCGGATCTCAACGGCGAGTGCCACCACGTCCCCGAGGTCATAGGTCGCCATAGCGCTCCTTCATCACACTGCGGACATTGAGGCTGCGGCCGGCACGTAGGCGTCGGCGTCGTAACTGGCCGGGTAGTCGTAGCCGGCCGTCGCGTCATAGGTCAACGCGGCTGCGGCGGTGGGGGCCGGGGCGGATGTCATGCCAGGACCAGCCGATGCGGAACTTGCCATCGTCACCTCCAGGATCGTCGCGGCGCATGTGGTGCCGGCGCCGATCATCACCGCGCCCTGGTCGTAGCCGACCGGGTAGTCGTAGCCGACCGCGCCGTCGTAGCTGAGAGCCAGGAGGACCGCGTCGGTGTCGGAATGGTGCATCACGGGACCGAACGCACCCGCGGTGGCCGCAGCCATCAGCGCCTCGTCCACCGCGGCGGCCAGCATCCACGGCACCTCGACCATGGCCGGGATCATCTCCCCGAGGCTGACCTCGGATACCTGCGCCAAAGTGGCTGAAATGGCGCCGGAGCCGCCGAGAACGGCACGCATCGCGTTAGGGTCAGGCGCTGCGGTCAGACCGAGCCCTGCGGTGACGATCGGGCCGTCACCGCCAAGCCCACCGACGACAATGTCGGCGGTCATGCCAGCCGGTCCCGACGTTGCGCGCCCGTGCCGGAATAGGCGACAGTGCCGGCGGCGTCCTCCCACAAATCAGCGGTGTAGAGGACCGTCGTGTCGTCGGTGTCGTATACGGTGTACGTCCCCGCCGCCGGGTCGGTAATCACCTTGTTGTGGCCGACCGCGTACAAGAACCGGCCCTGCGGCGAGTCCCACACCGCCGTGGCCACAGACGCAGCGGTCAGACCCTCACCGGCAACCGTGATCGCCGCCCCGAGCTCGCCGTCCGCGCGAGGCGTGAACGTCAACGACGCCGCACCCGCAAGCGCCGCGGCGGCATGGCCGAGCGCCGTGCGCGCCGCCGTAAGGTCGCCGCCGCCCGCCAGCGTCGCCGCCGCGTTCAGATACGCCTTACAGTCCGCGTTGTCGACGACACCCGACCCGAGGATCGTGGCCACCGCGGAGACGATCAGTTGCCCCGTCGCCGACAGCGACCCGACGCCAGTGATACTCACCTCGCCGTTACGGCCACCCGTGATCGCGAACGACTGGAACCCCAGGCCGCGCAGCGTTGATGCGCTGATGCCACCCGAGCGCAGCGGCATCAGCCACATGTACGGCGCCAGATACCCGAACGGTGCCGCGGCATTGACAGCCATCGCGCCGCCGGTGAAGCGGTTCTTCTCCCGGCCCGCATCCCGCCACGCGTGATACTGCAACGCCGGGGTGAACAGACCGGCGCCATACGCCGTGCCGCGCACGTTCGCGAACTGCACCCGCAGATGCGAACCGATCAGCATCGTCAGCTCCAGCCGGTCTCAACCGCGCCATAGAAGTTCGTGGACGCCGCCACAGCACCACCGGCGTACAGCAACGGCACGATGCACGCGCCGTCCTGCACCTGCGGCAGACTGGGAAGTTGGTTCATCAGATCCCGCTCGGTCATCACCGACACCGTCGTCAGCGGGATCGTCGCCAGCGGCTTGCCGATGCACAGCGCGGCAGTGCCCGCCGTGGACGACGCCGACAGTTTGAACCGGGGATACGACCGGACGCCGTAATCGCCGGCCGCCAGCGGCAGGAACGGGCCGAAGTTGTTGGCCGCCGTACCCGAATGGGCGATGTGCGGGACGATCGCCGACGCGGTGAACGCCACCGTGCCCGGATGCTGCTTCGTCGCGCCCGCCTGGTTCACGTACTCCGTGCCGGTGCCAGCAGTGCTGTCAAGGTTATGCGCGGTGCCGCCCGTCGTCGACTGCACCGTCACCCACGACCGCAGACCCGCGCCATTCGTGTAACGGGTCAGCGTGTTCGTGTTCGTCAACGTCTGCGCCGTCGCCGACGCCATGCTGATACCGGGGTAGTACAAGCACAGATCCACCAGCATCAGAATCGCCGGCACACCCGTCGCCGCCGACGACATCGCCGCCACGTTCAGGATGTGCTTGGTCTCCGTGCTGACGTTGCCGCCGTGGTACATGCCGAAGCCGGTGGTGTCGTTCGGCGCCTGCGCATTCAACGCCGTACCGGACCAGGCGTTCGCCGGCGGGTTACCCGCCAACGTGGACAAGTCATACCAGCGGCCTGCGGTGTACGCCGCGGCGCCGGTGATCTTGTTCCAGTCGTAGCGGTTGAACTTGCCGTCAACGGTGACACTGGCGATGAAGTCGTCAAGTGACGAGAAGCCCATGTTCTAACTCCTGATCGTGGTAACAAGCCCGGTGAACACGCGGGCGTTCGGTGTCGCGCCGACCTGCGACCGCAGCACATTGAGATACGCGCCCGACTCCAACTTCGGGAAACGCGGATAGTACGTCTGCTCGGCGACCGTCCCGATCTCCGCATACAACAGATGCGCCAACGGTTTCACAATCACCAACGCCGCGATACCACCGGGCTGCACCGTCCACGTGAACTGCTCCACGCTGCGGATACCCGTGTCGGTGCCCTCAAGCCTGATGAACGGCTCCATCCGGTTCGACGACGTACCCGAGCTGCACGTCAGGATGAACCCCGACGCCGTCGGCGTCACCACCGACCCGGTCGACGTGCGACCAGCGACGCCATCCTGGTTCGTATACGACAGCGTGAACGTGCCCACGCCACTACCCGAACCCTGCGCGACGATGAACGCTCGCAAACCCTTGCCGTCGGTGTAACGCGGCAGCGACACCGTGTTCGTCAGATCCTGCGCGTCAGCGGAGTCGCCGTCCAAGAACGGGTAGTACAGCAGCCAGTCGCAGAACATCAACTGCGCCGGCGCCTCAAGCGTGCCCGCATTGCCGAACACCATCGCTTCGAGCAGATGCTCCGACGCGCCTTCCTCCAGCCGCCAATGCCGGATACCGTCGTTCGCGTCCAACGTCGCCGACACCAACGGGGCGCTGGCGTAGAAGTTCGCCGCGGGGATACCCGCCAACATGCTGTCGTCGTACCA
>JAKIXW010000073.1:7972-14973 GCA_022708865.1 Acidobacteriota bacterium | reverse complement strand
TCTCGCGAACTGATCCGGGTGTGCACCATCGCGCCGGGTCTGTTCAAGACCCCGCTGCTCGGCTCGCTGCCCGAAGAGGCGCAGGTCTCCCTCGGCAAGCAGGTGCCGCATCCGGCCCGTCTCGGCGACCCCGACGAGTACGGCGCACTGGCGGTGCATATCGTGGAAAACCCGATGCTCAACGGCGAAACGATCCGCCTGGACGGTGCGATCCGGATGGCCCCCCGGTAACCAGGAGAGAAATGACCATCAAGACCAAGTTCACCGAGACATTCGGTATCGAGCATCCGATCGCCCAGGGCGGCATGCAGTGGGTCGGCCGGGCCGAACTCGTTGCGGCCGTGGCGAACGCGGGCGCGCTGGGTTTCATCACGGCGCTGACCCAGCCGACTCCGGCGGATCTGGCCAACGAGATCGCCAGGACCCGTGACCTCACCGACAAACCGTTCGGGGTCAACCTGACCATCCTGCCGGCCATCAACCCGCCGCCCTACGACGAGTACCGCCAGGTGATCGTCGATGCCGGCATCAAGATCGTCGAGACCGCGGGCTCCAACCCGGCGCCGCACCTGCCGATGTTCCACGACAACGGGATCAAGGTGCTGCACAAGTGCACCTCGGTGCGGCACGCCGTCAAGGCGCAGAGCCTCGGGGTCGACGGCATCAGCATCGACGGCTTCGAATGCGCCGGGCATCCCGGTGAGGACGACGTCCCGGGCCTGGTGCTGATCCCGGCGGCCGCCGACAAGATCGAGATCCCGATGATCGCCTCCGGCGGGTTCGCCGACGCCCGCGGCCTGGTCGCCGCTCTGGCGCTGGGCGCCGACGGCATCAACATGGGCTCGCGGTTCATGTGCACCGTGGAGTCCTGCATCCACCAGAACGTCAAGGAAGCCATCGTCGCCGGCGATGAGCGCGGCACCGAGCTGATTTTCCGCTCGCTGCACAACACCGCTCGGGTCGCGAGCAACGAGGTGTCCCGTGAGGTTGTGCAGATTTTGAAGGGCGGCGGCCAGTTCGAGGACGTCAAGGATCTGGTGGCCGGTGTGCGTGGCCGCCGAGTGTTCGACGACGGTGACGTCGATGCCGGCATCTGGACCGTGGGCACGGCGATGGGCCTGATCAACGACATCCCGACCGTCGGCGATCTGGTCTCGCGCATCGTGTCCGAGGCCGAGGAGCTGATCACCGGGCGTCTGTCCGGGATGGTCGCGGCGGCCAGCCTGGCCTGAGCCACCTGTAGCCGATAGCACAAGAGGCCCGCCGAAAGGCGGGCCTCTTGTCGTCGTCGATCAGATGGCGCGGTTCTGCGCGATCTGTGTTGTCCACGCGCCGCGGGGCGCGGGGCGGGTCAGCTGGCGATCAGATGGAGATTGTCGTCGAGCTGCTCGGAGGTGTCGCCCTCGACGAGGAAGTCGCCGTGGTACAGGGCGTCGAAATCAATCTTGATGACATCAGCGTTGGTGTCGTCGATCCACATGACTCTGAGCGTAAGTACGGTGATTAAGAGATCCTTGAGCCAAGTGTCGGAAATTGGTGGCAATTCTTACTTGGCGGTAGGGACCTTGGTCACAGTGCGACATGCCGATCGTGCCCCGCCGTGGCAGCCTTCCACGTCAGCGCGATGTACTGACGAGTAGCTGTACCCGTATAACGGCGCATCGAAACCATCTCGAGATCGGTCGCCAGCTAACTTTTTGGAGCCGTCAGGTGAAGCGGATTTGTCCCGTTGAGCACCACCCATGTCAAAACGGCCGCGGAAATGGCAACGACGAGGAGTGTGACGGATACCACACGTGGCCATGTTGCCCGTCCCCATAGCTGATGGTCGAGCGAATACGCGCCCGCGCCGGCCAGCAGCACTGCGGTTCCGGCGAACGCGAGAGCGAACGGAACATTGAACGGATCCGACCAGAACGCCGCGCCGGACACATTCACCAGCCAGGCGTCGATCATGGCGGCGACCACTGCCGTGGCCGCCAGCGGGGTCAGCAGGCCCAGCAACAGAAAGGCGCCGCCGACCGTCTCGGCGACCGACACCATCAGGGCAGCCGCCGTCGGTGAACTCCAGCCGCCGGCCTGCATGTAGTCGATGACGGTCCGCAGATCGAGGAATTTCACCAGTCCGGCCTGCAGTGCGGGCGCCCCGACGCCGATGCGCAGCACGAGCAGCCCGAGATCGCGGGCCGAGGTGTTCAGATCGGGTTGGTCGTCGGTCATGAACCCGACCCTAGGCGGCGACGTGATAAAAGTGTTGACGTCGGTAAGTTATCGCTGTTAAGCCATAGGCGGCCCCGTTCGGGCCGGCACTCGAGATCCTGGGGAGGCGGCCGGTGCTGCACAGAATTGCGCTGATGGCCATCGCCGCACCCAAGCGGATCATCGCGGTGGCGCTGTTGACCATGCTGGGCGCCGCGGTCTTCGGCATCCCCGTCGCCACGAGCCTGTCGGCCGGCGGCTTCCAGGATCCGACATCGGAGTCCACCCGCGCCAGTCAGGTGCTCAGCGACAAGTTCCATCAGGGCGATATGCAGCTGGTGTTCACCGTCACCGCACCCGGCGGCGCCCAATCCCCGGAGGCGCGGGCCACCGGCCAGGCCATCGTCGACCAAGCCGCGAATTTCCCCAACGTCGCCCATGTGACGTCGCTGTGGACCGTGCCGCCCACCGCCACCTCCGGATTGATCAGCAAGGACGGCGCCACCGGCCTGGTCATCATCGGTGTCACCGGTGGTGAGAACAACGCCCAGCGCCATGCTCAGGACCTCGCCGACGTGGTCACCGACTCGGTCCTGCCGGCCCATCCCGGTGCCACCGTGCATGCCGGCGGATCGGCCATGGTGTATTCCCAGATCAACAGCCAGAACCAGCACGACCTGCTGCTGATGGAATCCATCGCGCTGCCGCTGAGCTTCCTGGTGCTGGTGTGGGTGTTCGGCGGCCTGCTGGCCGCGGCGCTGCCGCTGGCGGTCGGCGGACTGGCCATTGTCGGCACCATGTCGGTGCTGCGGCTCATCACCTTCGGCACCGACGTCTCGATCTTCGCGCTCAACCTCAGCACCGCAATGGGACTGGCGCTGGCCATCGACTACACCCTGCTGATCATCAGCCGCTACCGCGACGAACTCGCCGACGGCGCAGACCGCGATCAGGCCGTGGTCAGGACCATCGCCACGGCCGGGCGCACGGTGCTGTTCTCCGCGGTGACGGTGGCGCTGTCGATGGTCGCGATGGTGTTGTTCCCGATGTACTTCCTGCGGTCGTTCGCCTACGCCGGCGTCGCGACCGTCGCCTTCGCCGCCGTGGCGGCCATCGTGGTGACCCCGGCCGCCATCGTCCTGCTGGGTCCGCGACTGGACTCACTCGACGTCCGCCGGCTGATCCGCCGCATTCTCGGCCGTCCGGAGCCGACGCCGAAGGCCGTGTCGGAGTTGTTCTGGTACCGCTCCACGAAGTTCGTGATGTCGCGGGCAATCCCGATCGGCGTGGCCGGGGTAGCGCTGCTGTTGTTCCTCGGGCTGCCGTTCCTCGGCGTCAAATGGGGTTATCCGGACGAGCGGGTGCTGCCCAAGTCGGCGTCGGCACATCAGGTGGGCGACCAGCTGCGGTCGAACTTCGCCGACAATTCCGAGACCGCGGTCACCGTGGTGGTGCCCGACGCCGACGGGCTGACCCCTGCCGACTTCGACCGCTACGCCACCGAGTTGTCGACAGCTCCCGATGTGCCCGTGGTGACGGCCCCGACGGGAACCTTCGTCGGGGGCCGCAAGGTCGGTCCTGCCCCGGCGTCGGCCGGAATCGTCGACGGCAGCGCCTATCTGACGATCGGGAGCAACGCTCCACTGTTCTCCCAGGCGTCCGATACCCAGTTGGACAGGCTGCGTTCCGTCCCCGGGCCCGGTGGCCGGGATGTCGACTTCACCGGTGTGGCACAGGTGAACCGGGACAGCGTGCAGGCCATCACCTCGCGGCTGCCAACGGTGCTCTTGGTGATCGCGGTGATCACCTTCGCCCTGCTGTTCCTGCTCACCGGTAGCGTGGTGCTGCCGCTGAAAGCCATTGTGCTCAACGTGCTCTCGCTGACGGCGGCGTTCGGCGCGCTGGTCTGGATATTCCAGGACGGCCATCTCGGGGCCTTCGGGACAACGCCGACCGGCACGTTGGTGGCGAACATGCCGGTGCTGTTGTTCTGCATCACATTCGGACTGTCGATGGACTACGAGGTGTTCCTGATCTCGCGGATCCGCGAGTTCTGGTTGCAGAGCGGGCAGCGCACCGAGGACAACGACGAGAGCGTGGCGCTTGGCCTGGCTCGCACCGGCCGCGTCATCACCGCCGCCGCGCTGGTCATGTCGATCTCGTTCGCGGCGCTGATCGCGGCCAAGGTGTCGTTCATGCGGATGTTCGGCACCGGACTGGCGCTGGCGATCCTCGTCGACGCGACGCTGGTGCGGATGATGATGGTGCCGGCGTTCATGCACGTCCTGGGGCGCTGGAACTGGTGGGCGCCCAAGCCGCTGGTCCGCCTGCACCAGCGGTTCGGCATCAGCGAGTCGGGCGACCGGCCGGACCCGGATTCCGCGGCCGTGCCGGCGGCGGATCCGAGGTAGCCGCGATGCCCGATTCCGCCCAGCGTCGGCAGCGGTCACCACGGGGGTCCGGCGATCAGCTGCGTGACGAAATACTTTCTGCAGCAACAGATTTAATGTTAGATACCGGTGATTCCAAGGCTGTCTCGATTCGTGCCGTGGCGCACCGGGTGGGTGTCACTCCGCCGTCGATCTACCTGCATTTCGCCGACAAGGAGGCGCTGCTCGACGCGGTGTGCGCGCGCTACTACGAGCAGCTGGACGAACACCTGCAGCAGGCCGGGTTGGGGCAACCGACCACCCTGGACGTGTTCCTTGCACAGGGGCTGGCCTACGTCAGGTTCGCCACCCAGACTCCGGAGATGTATCGCATCGCGACCATGATCGAGGGCAACTCGGAATGCGACGTCGACGCCGTGCTGGCGTCCTCGGCCTTCGTCCACATGCGGGGCTCGGTCCGGGAACTGATGGACCAGGGTATCTTCGGCCAGGGCGATCCGACCGCGATCGCGCTGGATCTGTGGACAGCCGTCCATGGGGTGGCCGCGATGTTGATTGCCAAGCCGTACCTGCCGTTCGGTGATCGCGAGGCGTTCGCGGCGCGGGTGCTCAAGGCGGCATGCACCGGGCAGATCGTCGCCGGCTGTGTCGGCGCCGACGCCAGCCCGGAAGAGATGCTGGATTGGCTGTTCCAAACGAGGAAGGTGTCGTCGTGAGTGGTCCAATGATTTCGGACGGGGTGTCCAATCCGTTCTTCGCGCGGGTCTGGGCGTTGATGTCCGCGCACGAGACGGAGGCGTTGACGCGGCTGCGACGGGACAACCTCGACGGGTTGAGCGGACGGGTGCTCGAAGTTGGTGCCGGGACCGGCACCAACTTCGCCCTCTATCCGCCCACCGTTGCCGAGGTGCTGGCCGTCGAACCGGAGCCGCTGCTGGCCGGGCATGCCAGGACGGCGGCCGCCGCGGCGCCCGTGCCGGTGCGCGTGACCGAGCAGACGGTCGAATCCCTCGCCGAAGCCGAGCCATTCGACGCGGTTGTCTGCTCATTGGTGCTGTGCACGGTCGATGATGCCGAATATGTTGTGCGCCAGTTGTTTTCGGTACTGAAGCCTGGCGGCGAGCTGCGCTACATGGAGCACGTCGCCAGTGCCGGCTGGCGAGGCGGGGTGCAAGCGGCCGCCGACGCGACGCTGTGGCCGCGGCTGTTCGGCGGGTGCCACACCCATCGCGACACCGAGGCCACGCTCCGCGGAGCCGGTTTTGAGCTGCAGGCCGCGCGCCATCAGTGGACGATGCCGCGATGGCTGCCGCTGCCGGTCGCCGAGTTCGCGCTCGGCCGGGCCCTCAAACCGGCCCGCGCGGGCTGATTCAGTCCAGAAGTTCCGGGAGCCGCTGCAGCAGCACCGGCAGGGCCGTGCTGGCACTCTCGCGCACCGTCGCGGTCACCGACGGCGACAGCGGCGTCGGTTCGGGGTTGACCTCCACCACCACGATGCCCCGGGCCAACGCCAACTCCGGCAGGCCGGCGGCCGGGTACACGATGGCCGACGTGCCGACCACCACCAGCAGGTCGGTGTCCCGCACCGCGTCGACCGCCGCGTTCCACGGGGCGTCAGGAAGGGGCTCGCCGAACCACACGATGTCGGGCCTAATCAGCCCGCCGCACGCGCACTGCGGGGGCTCGACCTCGAGGGTGGGTTCGGGCATGTCCGGCAACGGCCCGGTGTACGGCAGCCCGCACCGGTCGCACCGGAATTCGAACAGGCTGCCGTGCAGGTGGTGCACTGCGGTGCTGCCCGCGCGCTCGTGCAGGTTGTCCACATTCTGGGTGATCACCGAGACCTGGTCGATGTCGCCGTGCCGTTCCCAGGCCGCCAGGGCACGGTGACCGTCGTTCGGTTCGACCCGCTGCACCAGGTGGTGCCGCCACAGGTACCAGCCCCACACCCGTTCTGGATGGCTCCGCCAGCCCTCGGTGCTGGACAGCTCGTATGGGTCGAAGCGGGCCCATAACCCGTTCTTGTCGTCGCGGAAGGTGGGCACTCCGCTCTCCGCGGAGATTCCCGCACCACTGAGTACCGCAATCCGCACCTCACCAAAATAGCGGGCGTGCTGAATAATCGGATCCATGGATGTGGGGGAGTTCGTCGTGGTGGATCCTGGTGCGGCCAGGCCGTTGTTCGACCAGCTGCGTGGGCAGCTCATCAACGCGATCAGGGACGGCCGGCTGCCGGCCGGTGCCCGGTTGCCCACGGTGCGCGAGCTGGCCGCCCAGCTGGGTCTGGCGGTCAACACGGTCGCTCGCGCCTACCGTGAGCTCGAGGCGGCCGGGATCGTCGAAACCCGAGGCCGCTTCGGCACTTTCGTGGCACGTGCGGATCCCGCCGACGGCGCGATGGCCGCGGCGGCC
>JAKIXW010000073.1:7537-7865 GCA_022708865.1 Acidobacteriota bacterium | reverse complement strand
GGTCGAGGTGGCCAGCGGGCGGGGCAGCAGTTCGTCGGCGCGGGCCAGCCGGCGCAGCAGGGTGTTGCGGTGGGTGTAGAGCCGCGCCGCGGCGCGTGAGGCGTTGCACTGCTCGGCGACGAACACCCGGACGGTTTCCTGCAATTCGCGGTCGGCCGATTCGAGTTGACCCAGGGTCTGCCGGACGAAATCGCCGGCCCGGTCGGGTTCGGTGGTCAGCAGCGCGACGAACTGGATGTCGGTGAACCGGGCGACCGGCTGCGGGGAGCGCAGTCGCGCCATCATCTGCTGGGTGGTCAGCGCGTCCAGATGGCTGCGGCGGAACCCG
>JAKIXW010000073.1:0-7356 GCA_022708865.1 Acidobacteriota bacterium | reverse complement strand
CCACCGCGGTGTGCTCGCCGGTCAACGCGTAGCCCAGCCGGGCCTCGGCCCGGCGCAGGGGGATCGGTGCGCCGTCGAGGAGCAGCGCGACGGTCTCGCGCCGTTCGGCGTGGGTGCCGCGGGTCAGCTCGTCGCGCTCGGTCTCGATCTGCCCCGCGATGAAGGCCAGTGTGGCATCGACGAATTCGCTGATGGACCGCGAGCAGACATCGAGCAGCTGATGCAGTTCGCCCGGATCGGAGGTCAGTTCGAAGGCGATGTCCATCAGCCGCCGCCAGGCCGCGCCCTCGCCCACCCGGTAGGCGTCCAGGGTGTAGGCGCTCAGGCCGCGGCGCACCATGTCGCGGGCGATGTTCATCGGTTCGGGTCCGGTGTTGGGTGGCACCGGTGCGCCCGGGTCGCGCAGGTTGGCGGTGCCCCAGAACAGGAAGTTGGCGTGCGTGCTCGCGTTGATCGCCGACGCCAGTTCGGGGTCGGCCGCGATCGCCGGATTGGCGGCCAGCACCACGGTGTCGAGCTCGGCCAGCCACTCCGGGCGCGGGTTGACGACGCGCTGGGCGCACTGCCGGATGAGGTCCTGCACCGCAGGTGAGGGCCGCTGCCATGGCATGCCGCCAGCATAGGGGCGTGGTGCATTTTGCACTGTCAGATCCGATGCCTGGGTGATTTTGCCCTATTGTCCGGCGGGACTGGGCGGCACTCTGGTGGCTATCGAACCAACTAGCCCGATGGAGTCAGCTATGGAGCGCACTGCCAATCACGTCGAGAACGTCGACGTCCTCGTCGTCGGAGCCGGCATCTCCGGGCTCGGCGTGGCGTACTACCTGCAGCGCGAGCACCCCGAGCGGTCCTACACGATCCTCGAGGCGCGGGACTCCCTGGGCGGAACCTGGGATCTGTTCCGCTACCCGGGGATCCGGTCGGACTCCGATCTGCACACCTTTGGCTACGAATTCAAGCCGTGGCGCGACGAGGATGCGATCGCCTCCGGCGACAAGATCATGGCCTACCTGCACGAGACCGCGGCCGAGAACCACATCGACGCCAAGATCCGATACCGGCACAAGGTGCTCGGTGCGGCCTGGTCCAGTGCCGAGGCGCGCTGGACCGTCGACGTCGAGAACCTCGAGACCCAGGAACTGATCCAGTTCAGCGCCAACTGGATCTTCATGGCGGGCGGCTACTACCGCTACGACCAGGGCTACACCCCCGAGTTCCCGGGCAGTGAGCGATTCTCGGGCCAGATCATCCACCCGCAGCACTGGCCGGAGGACCTGGACTACACGGGCAAGAAGGTCGTCGTGATCGGCAGCGGTGCCACCGCGATCACCCTGATCCCCGCGATGGCCGACCACGCCGGCCACGTGACCATGCTCCAGCGGTCCCCGACCTATGTGATGCCGTTGCCGGCCAAGGACGGATTCGCCAACACCGCCCAGAAGGTGCTAGGCCCGAAGCGGGGCTATGCGCTGTCCCGGCGCAAGAACATCCTGCGGCAGCGCGCCGTATACGAGTTCTGCCAGCGCTTCCCGGAGGCGGCCCGCAAGGTGATCCGCCACCTGAACGCCAGCCGGCTGCCCGACGGCTATCCCGTCGACGAACACTTCAACCCGACCTACGGCCCGTGGGATCAGCGGCTGTGCGTGGTGCCCGACGGCGACATGTTCGACGCGATCAGCCGCGGCAAGGCCGATGTGGTGACCGACCGCATCAAGACGTTCACCGAGACCGGCATCGAGCTGGAGTCCGGTCGGCATCTGGACGCCGACATCATCGTCACCGCAACGGGTTTGAACGTCCAGCTGTTCGGCGGCGTGTCGGTGAGTATCGACGGCGAACCGGCCGACCTGTCGAAGGCGTTCGCCTACAAGGGCATGATGCTCTCCGGCGTGCCGAACCTGGCGTTCATCTTCGGCTACACCAACTCGTCGTGGACGCTGAAGGTCGGCCTGATCTGCGAGCACTTCTGCCGGCTGCTGACCCACATGGACGCCCACGGATATGACACCGTCGTGCCGTTCGTCAGTGACCCGGGGATGCCGTCGCGGCCGATGGTCGATCTCTCGGCCGGCTACATCCAGCGGGCCACGAACGTGATGCCGCGCCAGTCCGACGGGCTGACGTGGGGCATGTCGATGAACTACTTCACCGATGTGAAGGCGCTGCGGGAGAGTCCGGTCGTCAACGCGAACCTGCGGTTCGGTACCGCACGCCGGCCCGCCGCCACCAGCACGCCGGTGGCCCTCGACGCCTGACCATCCGGCCCCGGTGAAGTTGCGGCTCAGCCAAATTCGAGCAGCAGCTGCACCGGGGACAGGTCCGCCAACCGCCGACTCCGGTTCACCGCACCGGCCAGGGTGCCCAGCACCACGCCGCGTGGCGTCGTCATCGGGACGTGATGCACGGCCACCACGCCCGGGATCGTATGGACCAGGTTGTCGGCCTCGGCGCGGCTCAGGCTGAACGGCATGGGCGGGACACGGTAGCGCCGCGACGTCCGATGACCGCGGCCGGTCAGTCTCGCGGCCCAGGCCGGGGGCAGGTCGAACATCATCTGTCCGCTCGGAAAGCGCTTGGCGCACTCCGCGATCAGACCCAGTGATTCTCCCGGCTGCAGATACATCAACAGGCCCTCGGCGGTGATGAAGACGCCCTTGCTGCTGTCGACGCGATCCATCCAGCTGTGGTCCAGGGCGGACTGGCCCAGCATCTGGATGCGGTCGGATGCGGGCAACAGCTCCTTTCGCAGCTCGATCATCTGCGGCAGATCGACGCTGAGCCAACGGAACCGGTGGTCGGGCAGGCGATCCGACAGCCGCCAGAACGTGGTCTGCAGGCCCTCGGCCAGCGCGACCACGGTGGCCTCCGAATGTTCGGACAGATAGGCCACCGTGCGGTCGTCGAACGCGCGGGCCCGCAACGCCATGTCCTGCCGTTGCGTGTAGCCGAACTTGGCGAAATCGAAGTCGATGGAATCCACTAGCGACACCGCCATCGGGTCGTCCAGGATCCGGTCGGGCCGGCGGGCCTCGCTGGCGCGCACCTTCAGCGTCATCAGGGCGGTCTCCGGGACCCCGTCCAGATCGACCCGGTGTTTGATGGCCGGCGGTCCGAACTCGAGCACGGTCATGCTCGGCCGGTTGTTGCGCAGCCGGCCGATCTGGTTGAACGGCGCTGCGGCGGCGAGCCGGAACACGCCACGGCCGGCGATGTGTGGGACGTCGTGCGCCGCGCGCACGCCGGGGATGGTCCCGGCAAGACCGACGGCGTCGTCGACGCTGATGCCGAACGGCATGGGCGGGGCCTGATAGCGCTTGGAGAGCTTCCAGCCCGCCAGCGTCCGGCGGGACAGCCACGACGGAATGGAATCGAACATCAGCTGCCCGCCGGGGAAGCGCGCGGCGCAGTCGGCGATCAGCGCCCGGACGTCGACGGGGTCGAGGTACATGAACAGGCCCTCGGCGGTGATGAACACCCCGTCGGATGCGTCGATCCGGTCCATCCAGCTGCGGTCCAGGGCGGACTGCGCGATGCCGACGATCCGGTCGTCGTGCGGCAGCAGTTGCTCACGCAACGCCATGACCGGGGGCAGGTCGATCGAGTACCAGGTGGCCTGGTCCAGCACGCCCATCGCATCGAGGCGCCAGAAGCTGGTCTGCAGGCCCTCGGCCAGGGCGACCACCGATGCCTTCGGGTGGGCCCGCAGGTAGTCGGCGGTCACCGCGTCGAACGCCGCGGCGCGCAACGCGTGCGATTGGTTCGGCCTGCCGAACTTCAGGTAGTCGTAGCGCACGTCGCCGAAGAGCCGCACGGCGAGTGGATCTTCGATCGCGCCGCCGGGCCGTTTGGCCTCGGTGGCCCGATTGTGCAGGGTCCACAAGGTGGTTGCCGATACGCCGTCCAGGGTGTTGCCGTCGATCACCGTCACCGGACCCAGGGTAGCGACGGCGATCGGTGAGTAGTCTCGTGAGATGACCCGCCAGGTGTTCGACGACAAGTTGTTGGCCGTCATCAAGGACAATTCGCTGGGGGTGTTGGCGACCATCAAGCGCGATGGCCGGCCGCAGCTGTCGAACGTGTCCTACTTCTTCGATCCGCGGGCCGTGGCGATCCAGGTGTCCATCACCGAGCCGCGGGCCAAGACCCGCAATCTGCGCCGGGATCACCGGGCGTCCATCCTGGTCAGTTCCGACGACGGCTGGTCGTATGCGGTCGCGGAGGGCAACGGGATCCTGACCCCGCCGGCGGCGCAGCCGAACGACGACACCGTCGAGGCGCTGATCACCCTGTACCGCAACATCGCCGGCGAGCATCCCGACTGGGACGACTACCGGCAGGCGATGGTCACCGACCGGCGGGTGGTGCTGACCCTGCCCGTCGCGCACCTGTACGGCATGCCCCCCGGCAAGCGCTGACCCTTGATTCTCCGCAGATTCTCCGCGAGTGTGCGCGTCGGTCCGCCGACACGCCCGTTGATCCCGGACTTCTGCGCACCCTCGCGGTCGATGCCGGGGCGATAGGCTGCGGTCATGGCCAAGGATGACGCTCCGGAGGACGACAACCGGAAGAAGTTCCGCGAGGCACTGGAACGCAAGAACGCCAAGGCCGCCGGCGGCACATCGCACGCCGACGGCGGCGCCAAGCGGCCCAAGGCACACGGTCCCGTTGAGGGCCGGCGGGAGTTTCGCCGCAAGAGTGGCTGAGCCGGCCCGCGGGCCGAAGGCCGAACGCACCCGCAAGCGCATCCTGGACGCTGCCGCCCGGGTGCTCAGTGTGAATGGGTATGCGGGATTTCGGCTCGCCGATGTGGCGGCGGCCGCGCAGTTGCAGCCGCCGACCATCTACTACCACTACCCGTCGCGCGAGGACCTCATCGAAGAGGTCATGTGGGCCGGGATCGCCGCCATGCGTGAACATGTCGTCGCCGAACTCGATGCGGCCGATCCGGACACCTCGCCGCTGGATCTGTTGATGCTCGCTGTCGAGGCGCATCTGCGACACGCGCTGGAGATCTCCGACTACACCACCGCGTCGGTCCGCAATGCTGGTCAGGTCAGCCCGAGCATCCGCAAGCGTCAGCTCAAGGAAGAGGTTCGCTACGGCGCGGTGTGGCGGCGGCTGATCGAGCGGATGCAGCGGGCCGGTCAGTTCCGGTCCGATCTCGATCCGTATGTTGCGCAGATGCTGGTATTCGGCGCGCTGAACTGGACACCGGAATGGTGGAAGCCCCGGCGGGTACCGCTGGATGTCGTTGTCGCCAACGCGCAGTCGGTGATTCGGCACGGGCTGGCCGACCTGGCCGGCACGTGACGGGGCCGGCTGGGTCCCGAGGATCCGGACCATGCATGCACCGGCGGCGATGATCCATGGTCCCCAACTGAAGGTGGCCAGATACCAGGCCCCAATACCGTCCCCGGCGGACAGGAACGCGCACGCGCTGAAGAAGCGCTGCCCCCATCCAGCCGATCAGGACGGTGACGATGCCCACCGGGCCCGTCCATGTCAGCAGCAGCAGATTGCGGTCGGCGGTCCTCATCGGTGTGCCAGCGGGAATGCGTTCACGATCTCGCCGACCACCAGGGCAGCCGTCTCGGCGCACGCGGTGGTGCCGCCGTTGGCGTACTGCTTGACGGCGTCGCCGACGTTCCACGGTGGTGTCCCGATCGCCTGCCGCCAGCGCCGCATAGAGCCGGCCCGCGGTATGCCTGCGAGCGTCCGTCACACAATCGAAGAAAGATTAGAAAATACGGGTAAGTCAACTAGCCTGTTCAAGACATTGCTGCCCATTATTTTCTAAATTCGAATTGACAGTGAATGGTCGGCCGTAAGGTTCTTGGGTGGACTTCGATCTGGCGCTGCCGTCGGGCCGGGTCCGGGCCCGCCGCTGGGGTCCGGCCGACGCGCCCCTGTTGCTGTGTGTGCCGGGGCTGTCGGCCAACGTCACCGCATTCAGCGGACTGGCCGAGCACCTCGCCAGCGACGACCGCCAGCTGGTGGCGTTCGACCTGCGCGGGTGCGGGCACAGTGCCGTGACGCCGCCGGGGACCTATGGCCTGGCCGGTCACGCCGACGATGTTCTCGCGGTCGCCGATGCCCTGGGCGCAACCGAATTCGACGCCGCGGGCTGGTCGATGGGTGCGCTCATCCTGATGGACGTGGCGCGCCGGCACCCCGGGCGGCTGCGCAGCGTCAGCCTGATCGAGCACGCGGGCCCGACGCAGTCCCAGGCTCTGGCGGCGGTGCGGGACTGGCTGAACCGGCTCGACCTGGCGGTCGATGAGCCGGGACAATACGTGCGCCGGTTCGGTGACACCGGGCTGCCGGATGAGTTCTACGAATACGAACTCGGCCGCGGTGCCGACGGTCGCTACCGGCCGCTGACCTCCCACGCGGCCGCCCTCGAAGATCTCGACCAGCCGTGGCCGCGCGACTGGAGCGCGCACTGGCAGGCGCTCACCATGCCGACGGTGCTGGTGCGGGGGCTCCAACCGATCAACGACGGGCTGATTGTTCCCGCCCGCGCGGTGACCGCACTACGTGAGGTCAACACGTCGATCGCGGTGGTGGATGCGCCGGACAGCGATCACTTTTCGGTCCTGGCGGACCCGGTGACCGTCGAAGCGGTCAGCGCGGTGCTCGAACCGTGATACGGGCCGGGATCGGCTCCGCCGCGACCGTCGTGAACGGCGTGGCGAGCGGGAAATCGTTGTGCTGCGAACGGACCTCGACGTTCCTGATGATGGTGGCCAATGCCAGGGTCGCCTCCAACATGGCGAAGTGGTCGCCGATGCAGGATCTCGGTCCGGCGCCGAATGGCAGGTATTCCCAGCGGTCGCGGCCCTTGGAGTTCTCGGCACTGAACCGGTCGGGATCGAACTCCAGCGGGTCGTCCCACAGCCGCGGATCCCGTTGCACCGCTGCGATGGCGAACGCCACCAAGGTGCCGGCTTCGACGCGATAGCCGCCGACCGCGAGATCCCGGGTGGCGATCCGAATGCCGGTGGCACCGGGCGGGCACAGGCGAAGGGCTTCGTGCAGCACCTGAACGGTATAGCCCAACTGCGGCACGTCGTCGGGGGTCAGCTCACGGTCCCCGAGCGCGGCAACTTCAGCGGCCACCCGGTCCTGCAATTCGGGGTGACGTCCAAGTTGCCACAGTGAATAGCACAGCGTGGTCGCCGTGGTGTCATGACCCGCGATCAGGAAGATGATCAGTTCGTCACGAATATCACTGTCGGACAATGGTTTTCCTGTTACTGGATCGGTGGCTGCCATCAGGGCGCGGACCAGTGGGGCATCGTGTGTCGGATCCTGCCGGCACGTCTGCAGAATGTCGCCCGTGAGCCGGCGCAGGGT
>JAKIXW010000072.1:15064-15298 GCA_022708865.1 Acidobacteriota bacterium | reverse complement strand
CGCGTGAGCAAACCGAAGAAGCGTGTCGCGGGTCCGCCGGTCATCGACCCGTACCTGCCGACCACCGGCAACTTCGGCTACCGAGTGTCGCGCTACGAGCTCGAGCTGGAGTACAAGGTCACCATCAACCGACTGACCGGGACGGCTGACATCACCGCCGTCACGCTGGCCGCGCTGAAGACCTTCAGCCTGGACCTCAGCCCGGCGCTGTCGGTGACGAAGGTGACGGTGAAC
>JAKIXW010000072.1:326-15019 GCA_022708865.1 Acidobacteriota bacterium | reverse complement strand
GCAAATTGCACATCACCCTCGGTGCGGCACTGCCGACGGGTGCGGCGATGCAGATCCATATCCGCTACGGGGGCTCCCCGAAACCGAATCACACCATCTGGGGCGACGTCGGTTTCGAGGAGCTGACCAACGGGGTGCTGGTGGCCGGCCAACCCAACGGCGCCTCGTCGTGGTTCCCGTGCGATGACCACCCCACCTCCAAGGCCAGCTACCGGATCCAGATCAGCACCGAGACGCCGTACCGGGCAATTGCCAACGGGGAGTTGATCTCTCGCCGCATCAAGGCGGGTATGACGATTTGGACCTACGACCTGGCCGAGCCGACGTCGACGTATCTGATCACGCTGCAGATCGGCGAGTACCAGATGCGCAAGCTGCCCAAGGCGCCGGCGCCGATGCAGGCCGCCCTGCCCGAGCGACTCGGACGCGGCTTCGACCAGACCTTCGGGCGCCAGCCGCTGATGATGAAACTGTTCACCAGACTGTTCGGCCCGTACCCGCTGTCCACCGGATACACCGTCGTCGTCACCGACGACAACCTGGAGATACCCCTTGAGGCACAAGGGATTTCGATATTCGGCGCCAACCACTGCGACGGCACTCGTCGCTCGGAGCGACTGATCGCCCACGAACTAGCGCATCAGTGGTTCGGCAACAGTGTGACCGTGCGGCGCTGGCGGGACATCTGGCTGCACGAGGGCTTCGCCTGTTACGCCGAATGGTTGTGGTCGCAGGAGTCCGGCGGCCCGAGCACCGACGAACTGGCGCGCCAGTACCACCGCCGGCTCATCGATTCCCCGCAGGATCTGCTGCTGTCCGATCCCGGCCCCCGGGACATGTTCGACGACCGGGTGTACAAGCGCGGCGCGCTGACCCTGCATGCGCTGCGTGGAGTCCTCGGCGACGAGAACTTCTTCGACCTGCTGCGGGACTGGACCACCCGGTATCGGCACTCCACCGTGGTCACCGACGACTTCACCGGACTGGCCGCGAACTACGCGGAGACCTCGCTGCGTCCGCTCTGGGACGGGTGGCTGTATTCGACCCCGGTACCGCCGTTGTGACCGACGCCGGCACGCCCGCCGGCCCGGTGACCCGCAGCAGCGTCACCCGGGTGGGTGCGGCGACGGCCGTCAGCGCGTTGTGCGGCTACGCCGTGCTCTATCTGGTGGCCCGGGATCTCGATCCGGCCGGCTTCTCGGTGTTCGGGGTGTTCTGGGGTGCCTTCGGTCTGGTGACCGGTGCCGCGTTCGGCTTGCTGCAGCAGAGCACTCGCGAGATCCGGCTCGCCGCCCGGCACGATCCGACGGTCCCGGCGCCCACCGAGATCACCCGCCCCCTCCGTCTGGCCGCCGCCGTCGGCGTGACCGCGGCCGTCGTCGTCGCCACCACCGCCGTGCTGTGGGCGCCGCACGTGTTCGTCGAGTCGCGCCGCCTCTCGGTGCTCCTGCTGGCCGTCGGGCTGGCCTGTTTCTGCCTGCATGCCACGCTGCTGGGCATGCTGGCCGGCGCCGATCGGTGGTCACAGTACGGCGCGTTGATGGTCACCGATGCCGGCATCCGGGTGGTGATCGCGGTGGCCACCGTGACGCTCGGCTGGGGCCTGGAGGGCTTCCTGTGGGCCACCGTCGGTGGGTCGCTGTCCTGGCTGCTGCTCCTGCTGGCCTCACCGGCCACCCGCGCGGCCGCGGGACTGGTAGCCCGGGAGACCCCGGCCTCGTTCCTGCGCGGCGCGGCGCACGCGGTGGCCGCCGCCGGCGCCAGCGCGGTCCTGGTGATGGGTTTCCCGGTCCTGCTGAAGGCGACTTCCGGCGACCTGGGCGCCGCGGGCGGCGTTGTGATCCTGGCCGTGACGCTGACCCGGGCGCCGCTGCTGGTGCCGCTGACGGCCATGCAGGGCAACCTGATCGCCCATTTCGTCGATGCCCGCACGCACCGGTTGCGGGCCGTGGCACAGGCCGTGGCAGTGCTCGCGGTCATCGGGGCCGCCGGGATCACCCTGGCTGCCCTGACCGGTCCGTGGCTGCTGCGCGTCGGTTTCGGCGAGCAGTACCGCGCCTCCGGCGCGCTGCTGGCGTGGCTGACGGCGGGGGCCGTCGTCATCGCCGTGCTCACCGTCACCGGGGCGGCCACGGTGGCCGCCGCACTGCATCGGGCGTACTCGCTGGGTTGGGTGTGCGCGACCGTGGCGGCGGCCGCCCTGCTCCTGCTTCCCCTGGGTCTCGAGACCCGCACCGTCGTCGCGCTGGTGTGCGGACCGCTGGTGGGCATCGCCGTCCACCTTGCCGCGCTGAGGGCGCGCGGTTGAGGCGTCGACTGGTCATCGCGGCGGCAATCGTCGTCGTCGCGGCCGTTGGATGGCTGGTGCTCGATCGCACGGTGTTGCACGATCGGCGACTCGAGAAGGACGACGCGGTGGCGCACTGTCTGGCGGACCTGCGCGACGATGTGCAGCGCAGGGTCCACAGCGACGCGCAGTTCGGTGAGCCGACGGTGATGCGGACCGTCGTCAGCGAGGACGTCCAGGGACTGCTGCGGCACGACGGCCGCGCGCCGTCGTCGGTGCGGGCCGCCTGGCACGTCAACGGGCAGGTGTCACTGCCGGGCTCGGTCCCATTCGGCAGCGGACTCGAATCCCACAACACGTACCCCTGCACGGCGCTGGTCTTCGACGACAACTCGGTCGAAACCTTCGCCCGGCAGATCTTTCCGTGAGCACCGACCGCGTACGCTGTGGGCATTGACGCGCACTACCCCGACGTCTGGATCGTCGTCCCCGCCTACCACGAGGCAACCGTCATCGGCGACGTCGTGGCAGATCTGCGCACCGAGTTCGGCAACATCGTGGTGGTCGACGACGGCAGCCGGGATGGCACGGCCACGGCGGCATTGCGGGCCGGTGCCCACGTCGTACCGCATCCGGTGAACCTGGGCCAGGGTGCCGCCATCCAGACCGGGGTGGAATACGCGCGGGCCCGACCGGGCGCCCAGGTGTTCGCGACGTTCGACGCCGACGGGCAGCACCGCGTCGCCGACGTCGTCGCGATGATCGACCGGCTGCGCCGCGACGATCTGAACATCGTGGTGGGCACCCGGTTCGGCCACGTGTCCGGGGCCGGCTCACCCGCTCGCGTGCCGCCCCTCAAGCGCATCGTGCTCAAGGCGGCGGCCTGGCTGAGCCCGAGCAGCCGGAAGCTGGGGCTCACCGACGCGCACAACGGGCTGCGGGTATTCGACAAACGAGTGGCCGACGGACTGAACCTCACCATGAACGGGATGAGTCACGCTGGCGAGTTCATCGCGCTGGTCGCCGAAAACCATTGGCGGATAGGCGAAGAGCCGGTCGAGATCCTCTATACCGACTATTCGATGGCCAAGGGTCAGCCGCTGCTCAACGGCGTCAACATTCTGTTCGACGGACTGCTGCGAGGAAGGATGTCGCGATGAACTGGATCCAGGTCCTGCTGATCGGCGCCATCGTCTCACTGCTGTTCTACCTGCTGCGCTCACGCAGCAGCGCCAAGACCAAGGCGTGGGTCAAGGTGGGCTACCTGCTGTTCGTCATCGCGGCCGTGTACGCCATCCTGCGGCCCGACGACACCACGGTGGTGGCGCACTGGCTCGGGGTCGACCGCGGCGCCGACCTGATCGGCTACGTGCTGATCGTGGCGTTCATCTTCACCACCATGAGCACCTACATGCGGTTCAAGGATCTCGAACTCAAGTACGCCCGGCTGGCCCGGGCGGTGGCGCTGCAGAGCGCACAGCAGCCCAATCACCCGAGCGAAAGTGCTTGATCTACAACGGTTTCTCGGCGTCGAGCGTCAGCCCGCCGCCGATCAGGAATTCACCCCACCGACCGGAAGTACTCCACCGTCCGGCGCACGCCCTCGTCGAGCGCGACCTTCGGCGCCCAGCCGAGCACCTGATCGGCGCGGCTGATGTCCAGGCAGGACCGTTTCAGGTCACCGAGGCGAGGCGGAGCGAACTCCGGGTCGTCGGCCGCGCCGACCGCCGCCGCGACCGCGGTGTGCAGCGCGCGGTCCGATGTTTCCGCCCCGGTGCCGACGTTGAACCGCAGCCCACCGCCAGCGGTGCCGGACGCCTTGACGAAGGCGTCCACCACGTCGTCGACGAAGACGTAGTCGCGGGTGTTGCCGCCGTCCCCGAACACCTTCGTCGGCCTGCCCTCCAGCAGGGCCTGCGCGAAGATCGCCACCACACCGGCCTCACCGTGCGGGTCCTGCCGGGGTCCGTAGACGTTGGCGGGTGCGATGTGCGAGCACTCCACGTCGTAGAGATGCCGGAAGGTGTTCAGGTAGATCTCGCCGGCGACCTTGCCCGCCGCGTACGGCGAGTGCGGATCGGTGGGCACCGCCTCGGAGGTCGGGAAGACGTCGGGCACACCGTAGATGGAACCGCCCGAGCTGGTGTGCACGATCTTGCGCACACCGACCTTCCGTGCGGCCTCGGCCAGCCGGATCGTCCCGATGACGTTGACCGACCCGTCGAACTGCGGGTTGGCCACCGAGTGCCGAACGTCGATCTGGGCGGCCAGATGGAACACCACCTCCGGGTGGTACTCCTCGAGGATGGTGTCCAGGTCCGCCTCGACGATGTCGGCCTCGACGAAGAAGAATTCCGGGTTGTCGGCCAGGTGCTCGATGTTGGTCGCTCGGCCGGACGCGAAATTGTCCAGGCCAACGACGGAATGCCCATCGGCGAGGAGGCGGTCGACCAGGGTCGACCCGATGAAGCCGGCAGCGCCGGTGACCAGTGCGCGCATTGACTCACCCTACCCAGGTATGAAGGTGGGAATGTCTGCGCGTCGAGTGCCTGTGATCTGCGCCGCACTGTTGGCGGTCGCCGTCGCCGTGCGTGCGGTGCCGGCGTTCGGCGGCTACTTCTACTGGGACGACCTGATCCTGGTCGGCCGGGCCGGCACCCAGAACCTGTTGTCCTGGGGGTATCTGTTCGACGACCACGACGGCCATGTGATGCCGGCCGGATTCCTGCTCGGTGGTCTGATCACCCGAGCGGCGCCGCTGGTCTGGTTCTGGCCGGCGCTGTCCCTGGTGCTGCTGCAGTTGCTGGCCTGGCTCGCACTGCTGCGCACGCTGCACATCATCCTGGGCCGGCGGCCGGTGCTGTTGGTGCCGTGGACGTTCGCCTTGTTCACCCCGCTGGGGCTGCCCGGCTTCGCGTGGTGGGCCGCCGGACTGAACTCGTTGCCGATGCAGGCCGCCCTGGCCTGGTTCTGCGGCGACGCAATCCTGTTGGTGCGCACCGGGAATCGCCGCTACGCGGCTACCGGTCTCGCCGCCTTCCTGGGCGGCCTGGTGTTCTTCGAGAAGGCCGCGGTGATCCCGTTCGTCGCGGTCACGGTGGTCGCGCTGCTGCATTACGTTGCCGGTGAACGTGATTGGCTCGGGACGGTGTGGCGCCGCGGCACCGCGCTCTGGGTGTCCGTGAGCGTGTTACTGGCCGGCTGGGTCGCCCTCTACCTCGTCGTGGTCGATCAGCAGCGCTGGAGCTGGGATCTGGCGATGACGTGGAACCTGTTGCGGCGCTCCTTCACCCACGGCATCGTGCCCGGCCTGGTGGGTGGGCCGTGGCAGTGGCAGCGCTGGGCGCCGGCCTCACCGTGGGCGGTGCCGCCGGCCGCGGTGATGGCGCTGGGCTGGCTGGCACTCGGCGCGGTCGTCGTCGTCTCCGTGGTCCGCAAGCGACGACTGGCGCCGGTGTGGCTGGCCGCCCTCGGCTACGCCGCGGTATGTCAGGTTCCGATCTATCTGATGCGGTCGTCGCGGTTCACCGCCCTCGAGCTGGCGCAGACCCTGCGTTATCAGCCCGACCTGGTCTTCGTGCTGGCCCTGCTGTGCGCCGTCGGGCTGTGCGCGCCGAACCGGATGACCCCGCTGCTCGATGCCACCCGGCTCCGCGCGGTAGCGGTGGGCGGCGGGTGCGCGTTGTTCGTCGCCAGCAGCCTCTACTCGTCGTGGACATTCCTGGCCAGCTGGCGGGACAACCCGACGAAGGCCTACCTGCAGAATGCGCGGGCAGCGCTGGCCGACGCGCGGGTCACGTCGAATGCGCCGCTGCTCGATCAGGAGGTGGACCCCCTGATCCTGCAGCGGGTGGCCTGGCCGGAGAACCTGGCCAGCCACATGTTCGCCCTCGTTCGGGACCGTCCGCAATTCGCCTCCGGCACAACCCGATTGCGCATGCTGGACATGACCGGTCGGCTCGTCGGAGCCAAGGTCACCTGGGTCCGGACCATCCGGCCGGGACCCACCCCCACCTGTGGGTATCTGACCCAGCCCGACTCCCCGGTGACGATGCCCCTCGACGGCCCACTGCTGCCGTCGGACTGGACCGTGGAGCTGAACTACCTCGCCAACACCGAGGGCACCATCACGCTCACCCTCAGCGACGGCCCCGAGACCAAGGTGCCGGTGCTGCCCGGTTTGAACCGGGTCTACGTGCGTCTGCCCGGCGCCGGCGATGCCATCACCGTGCGCGCCCAGACCGCCGCGTTGTCGGTCTGCCTGGCCTCGGGCCCGGTCGGTTACCTGGCGCCGGCGTGACTGTGCCAAAGTAATTCGCATGACTAATTGGCGTGATCAGGGCCTCGACGTGTTCCGGGAGATGCTGCCGGGCACCCTCCCCGACCACGTGCCCAACGAGAAGGTCAGCTTCGGCAGCGGATTCGCCTCCGAACTGATGGAGATCGGCATCGAGGGCATTTTCGGGCGGTTGTGGTCCCGTGAGGGCCTGGCCCGCCGCGACCGCAGCCTGGTGACCCTGGGCATCCTGATCGCGCTCGGGGCCGAACAGGAGATGGAGTCCCATTTCCGCATCGCCCTGCAGAACGGACTGACCGAGGACGAACTGGCCGAGGTGATCTACCACGCCACCGGTTACGCGGGGTTCCCCGCCGCCAACGCCGCCAAGGCGGCGGCCGTGCGGGCGCTGTCCAAGGACCACGAACTGTAGCCGTTCGGTTGTCACACCCCGGTCCTACCGTGGGGCCATGCGACTGTGCGGAGACACCGATCCGGCCACTGATCGACCGACTGGGTTTCATCACCGACAAACAGTTCTGGGGTTTCCGCTTCCGATTCGGCCTGTTCACCATCGACGATGCCGATTTCGGGATCATCCGGACTGCCATGACGGCCCGGCCGGCCGAAACCGCGCCTACCGGGCCGTAAACCGTTTGTCAATGGCCATGTAGAAGTCCCCGCTGGTGGCCAGGAAAAGTCCCCACTCCTTTGCGGGTGATTGGCTAATTCGAGGGGCGTCCTTCTTTCTTGTGGTCGGCGTGGCGCATCCGGTAGGACTCGCCGGTGGTGATGACGATGGTGGCGTGGTGCAGTAGGCGGTCAAGGATGCTGGCGGCGGTGGTGTGTTCGGGTAGGAACCGGCCCCATTGTTCGAACGGCCAGTGCGAGGCGATCGCCAACGAGCGGCGCTCGTAGCCTGCGGCGACCAACCGGAACAGCAGTTGGGTGCCGGTGTCATCGAGCGGGGCGAACCCGATCTCGTCGAGGATCACGACGTCGGCGCGTAGCAGGGTGTCGATGATCTTGCCGACGGTGTTGTCGGCCAGTCCGCGGTAGAGGGTGTCGATGAGGTCGGCGGCGGTGAAGTAGCGGACCTTGAACCCGGCGTGCACGGCGGCGTGGCCGCATGCGATCAACAGGTGACTCTTGCCCGTACCAGGCGGACCGATAATCGACAAATTCTGTTGTCCCCGAATCCATTCCAGACTTGCCAGGTAGTCGAAAGTGGCCTGGGTGACCGAGGAGCCGGTGACGTCGAACCCGTCGAGGGTCTTGGTCACCGGGAACGCGGCAGCCTTCTGACGGTTGGCGGTGTTGGAGGCGTCCCGTGCGGCGATTTCGGCTTCCACCAGGGTGCGCAGTACCTCTTCGGGGGTCCAGCGTTGGGTCTTGGCGACCTGGAGTACCTCGGCGGCGTTGCGGCGTATCGTGGCCAGTTTGAGTCGCCGCAGCGCGGCATCCAGATCAGCGGCCAGCGGTGGAACCGACTGGGGTGCAACTGGTTTGGTTTCTGCGGTCATGACGCGCTCCCATCAGTAGTGATGATCTTGTAGGCGTCCAGGGAGCGGGTCGGGGCCGACGGGAGGTCCACGACCAGAGCGTCGCCGGCGGGCCGCGGTTGTGGGGTGCCGGTGCCGGCGGCCAGGATCGAGCGCACATCGGCGGCGCGGAACCGGCGAAACGCCACCGCCCGGCGCAATGCCTCGATCAACGCCTGCTCACCGTAGGCCGCACCCAAGTCCAGTAGGACGCCGAGTTCGGCGCCCAGTCGGGTGTTGCCGATCGCGGCGGCACCCACCAGGAACTGCTCGGCTTCCGCACCGAGGGCACAGAACTGTTTCTCAACAACGGTTTTCGGTCTCGGTCCACGCGACGGGGCCGGGCGGGGCCCGTCGTAATGCTCATCGAGGATCGAGGTGTCCCCGGGCCCGACAAGTTCATGTTCGGCCACGATCGCCCCGGTCGCCTGCTCGACGATGATCAGGGCACCGTGGTCGACGACGACCGCCACCTGGGTGCCGATCAGGCGCATCGGAACCGAATAGCGGGCCGAGCCGTACCGCACACACGAGAGGCGATCGACCTTGCGGCGCACCGACCCCATGCCGATATCCAGGCGCAGCGACGGCAGCGATGTGAACAGTGGGCGTTCGGTGGCCAGTCGCGCATCGGGGATCGCGCAGATTTCTGAGTGCACCGTCGCGTTGACCTCGGCGCACCATGCAGCGGCGGCCGTGTTGGCGGCCCGCAGATCGACGGTGTCGCCGGCGATGGCGGCCTCGGTCAACAGCGGCACCGCGAGATCGGATTGTGAATAGCCGCACAGGTTTTCCACAATTCCCTTCGATTCCGGATCGGCACCATGGCAGAAATCTGGGGCGAACCCGTAGTGCGAGGCGAACCGCACGTAATCCGGTGTCGGGACAACGACATTGGCGACCACGCCGCCTTTGAGGCAGCCCATCCGGTCGGCCAGGATCTTGGCCGGGACCCCGCCGATGGCCTCCAACACCTCGGCGATCATCGCCATCGTGGTCGAGGCCTTCTGATCGGCGGCAAAGCGCACGAACCGCCACCGCGAGAACGCCAATACCGCGCAGAACAGGAACAATCCGGGCGCGGCTTCGGCCCAGTCCATCACCAGATACTCACCCGGGGTCCATACCGCGGGGCGGCGACCACGATGATTCTCGCTGCGCCACAACGCTTTCTGTTCAGAGACCAGACGGCGGAAGTTGCGGGCCGAGCCCTCATAGCCGGCAGCGCGGGCGATCGGCAACAACCGCTTCGCGGTGATCTTGCCACCCGATTTGTCGACCCTGGTGGCCACCACATCGACCACAGCATCGAAATTGCGTGGCCGAGGCTCCCGCGGCGGCGGACCGCCGGCCTCGGCGCGTTCGACCGCCCGCTTGACGGTCTTGTGCGTGGTACCGCACAACTCGGCGGCCCCGCGATACGTGCCTACCTGGTGATAGGCGGAAATGATGTTCATTTGCTCCCTTGCAGACTTCAATAGAGCTCCCTGGGCGGTGCAGTGACAGTTGGCGCTATCACCGTCACCGCCCAGGCACTCACCTCACGGAAATGACACGACGAACCCTGCAAAGGAGTGGGGACTTTTACCTGGCCACCAGCGGGGACTTCCTACTGGCCACCACTGGGGACTTTTTCATGGCCATGGACAACCGTTCCGTCACAATGGATTTACCGGTTACCGGATCTGCCGTTCACGGGCGGGCACGTCATGGCGTTCAGCGCGCTGATCGTGTCGCAGCGCGGGGGACATGTTCGCCACAAGGCAAACGATTAGCAGGACGGCCGACATCCGTGTTGGTAGCCCATTGGGGCCGACTCAGGACGTGCCAAGTCCGTACTGCATATCCCGATATGAAATCCAGGTTCGCGACGAACAGCCACCGCTGCCATACAGGGAAGCGCTTTGAGTCCTGCCCTAGTCCCGTATCCGACCCGGATACCAAGCAGGTGGGCTAAGAAAATCCCCTCACCTGTAAAGACGGAGCCGCCTGGGGGAATCGAACCCCCGACCTTCTCATTACGAGAAATCTGATACTCGTACTTGCTGGTGATGCATCGTGATCGACTTGTCACGTAGGCGCAGGTAGATCGCTATTTTTGTGCGTGTTGATGTCATTGTGTGCTTGAACGTCTGAGCACATCGTGTGCACACAATCACCTTGCGCGAGGAATCAACGAGGTCACTGCCTCGACCGCGGCCTGGGTCGCATCCTCGTACACCGACGCGTAGATGTTCGCGGTGATTGCGATGTCGCTGTGTCCGAGGACGGTGCTGACGACTTTCATGTCCTGCCCTGACGCGAGCATCAGCGACGCAGCGGTGTGGCGCAGGTCATGAAATCTGATCGGGGGTAGGTCAGCATCAGCGACCAGCCCGCGAAAGAACTTGGTGATGCGGTTCGGGTCATAGGCCTTACCGTCCAGCTGAGTGAACATGTAGCCCGATCCTTGACCAACTCCCCACGCCATGTGGCGTTCGCTTTGCGCGAGTCGATGAGCCCGCAGCACGTCCATCCCAGCTTTGCCAATGGCGACCGTTCGACCGGACGCTTCGGACTTGGGCGTGTCTTCAATAACTCCGTTCAACGTGGCGACCAACTGACGCTCGATGGTTATTGTGGCGTCGTCGTTGAGGTCGACCCATTTCAACGCGCACACCTCACCACGTCGGAGCCCGCAGTGCGCGACGATCCAGAACAGCGCGTACAGGGGATGCTCAGTGATGGAGTCGAGAAAGCGCCCCATGTGCGCAGGCGTCCACACCATCGAAGACGACGGTCGTTTGGCGACACGCCTCGCCTCGTCACTCGTGTGGTCATCCTCGATCAGCTTGGCGACTTCTTGACGCCATTCGGCTTCACGCGCTTTCGTCCACACCGCAGCGCGTGGCGATCGAGCGCTGTCGATCTTCGCCAACGCAGCTGCGTTGACGGTCACGAGAGAGGCCCTCATCGCGTCTGTGAGCGCTGAACGGAGCACCGCGCGCATTCGTTGTGCAGACGACGCCCCCAAGGTGCCACGCGACGTTCTGAGATCCTCGAACATGCGGTGAACGTGTGCGGGTCGAAGCTCACGCAAGCGCACACTGCCCAAGTACGGAACGAAGACCTCATCGACGTAACGCTGGTAGCTCGCGTGCGTGTTGGCCTTGACGCCCGACTTGTGCTCGACCCATTCGCGTAGGTAATCGCCAACTGTCAGCTTGTCGTTCGAGACGATCCCCTTGCCCGCATCGCTGCGAACTGCGTCAAGAGCGTCCTGCGCAGCCTCTTTCGTGTCGAACCCAGCTTGACGTTTCATCACGCGCTTACCGTCGATGCCAGTGACTCCGACCGAATAAGCCCATGTTCCGTGATTAGCCCATGACCCGTTAGGACGCCGCAGCTTTGGGCATGACTGACCGAGCTGCACGCGTTTGCCATCGCGCAATTCGGTGCAACCACAGCGACGAAACACGGACCCCCGCGCGGTCACGCTGATTCCTCGATACGCAGCTTGATTTGGTGAGCAAGGTGCTTGGTCATGCCAGCCCGTAAGGTACGCATCTCGCTTGGCGTCTTGTCGCGGTGCTCGGACAATCGCCTCTCCCGTTCAGCTGTCGCATGGTGACCCCACATCTCGATAGCGATCTTGGTGACTTCGTCCTGCGATACGCCCAGGCGCTTGGCAATTCGCTCGTCTGCGCTGTAATCCTCGACAGTTGCGAAGTCGATGGTCATGGGCGCGACGCGCTTCTTCGTCATGAGGTCGCGCACGTCGCCCAACGGCACAGAGTGGTCTTTGGTGATCGCCATGTCTTCGTCGCCTGCGAACCACGCGGGTATGGGCAGTTCGTAGATGCTCGACAACACCACCAGTTCCTCAATCGTCACAGTTGCACGGTCCCCACGTTCGAGTGCGGATACGTGGCTGTGGTTCCACGTCATCCCGTAGGCGTGCGTCTTACGCGCGCAACTTGTCTGCGTATCGCCAACGCTCTCGCGTACTCGTCGGAGCGTGCGCCCAACCGATTGGCCGGGGGTTATGTGTGTCGTCATGGTGTTGACCATATCAAACACAACGCCGTTGTGTGATAGCTCCACCGACTCACAACGGTCGTGTACCGTTATCGTTGTGTGATTGATTAACGGTCACATGACGAAAGGAACGGAGATGGGATCAGTAGTGGCGATGACGATGGAGGAACTCCACGCATTGCCGTCAGTGGTGAACCTGGAAACTGCGGGCAAGGCCATCGGATGCTCGCGGGCGAAGGCGTACGACCTCCACCGGGCAGGCGACTTCCCAGTGACGGTGCGCAAGGTGGGGCGACGGTTCAAAGTCAGCAAGGCAGACATCCTGCGCTACCTCGGTGTGGACAGTACGTCTGACCTTTCCGAGGACGATGGGGGCGTCACCGTAGGCGGAAAGGTGCTGTACCCCAACAAGTTCTACCGCATTAAGGGCAAGCGTCTTATTGAGCTGATGCGGGGCGAAGATGCCTCGTAGCCATGCGGATCGACGCGGCGCTGCGCCTGGACGCGAACGTCGCGCCAGCCGTCATGACGTAACGCCCGAAAGTCTTGCCGCCAAGCGCGAACAACAGCTTCAAGCCAAGCGGGAACGGTACAGGACTATCAAGAACCTCCCCAATCGGTATGCCCGTCTGAAGCCTGACATTTACCAAGAGTGGTTCGTCAAGCTGTTCCACCGTCAGCGCGGGCAGTGTGCTTTGTGTGGCGTCGGGTTGGTGAATCGTTACGCGCCTGGTGATGATGATGATCCAAGTTCGAAGACGCCTGTCCTAGATCATTGCCACGGGACAGGCCGTATACGCGGATTACTTTGCGCAGGTTGCAACACCGCGCTTGGGCGCTACGAGAAATGGGATATCGACGTGCTGGGCGCCTACCTGGACAGGGCTGCGCTATGAGCTCCAAGGCATACCAAACGCACATCAAGACCGAAGCCGCCAGCGGCGACCAGGTCAAAGGCCGTAAAAGCAAAGGGGCCAAGGGGATACCACACCCGCAGTTGTCCGAGCGTGAGCGAGTCCTGGAGAAGCTGAAAGCTCGGCGCGATGCCTGCCACTGAGGTCTTGCAGATGCTCGACGACGGCTCAGGCGTTGGACAGTGCCCTGAGTGCTGCGCTCCCGCCATGTCGCTGCATTCCCACTACCGGTGGGACGAGACCCGTTACTACCTCCGGGCGACCATCACGTGCCACAACGGCCACACGCGAACCGTAGTCGATTCTCCGAAACCACTAACCCCAGAAATGAGAGAACTCCTGATTAGCACCCGCTAGTCAGGCCCAAAAAAGAATACCCGTGAGGACCAGTCACGGGCATTCTGTCGAGAGGAAAATAGAAATGCAGTCAATCGTACAACGAGGGCGCCAACTGTTCGGTCGTAAGACGCCAATCGAGTCGTACCGTGAACTCGGATGGGAGCGCTACGACGCCCATGATTTCTACGTGGACGACTGGCCGGATCATCGCCAGCCGGATGAAGAAAGATGCCCCGAGTGCGGCAAGTCTGCCACTGCGGCACTGCGCCATGTCTGGGAGAACGAGGAAACAGACGACTACTGGAACGTGTACCACTTTTGGTGCTCACGCAGGCATATGTGGGCAGACGCTGAACGCGGCTGAGCGCCTGGTGTAGCCCCCTGCGTCGCCGGCTCGCTCAGGTCCTCGTACAGGGCTTGGGCGGGCTGGTCGGGTGAAATGACACGCAATCGTGCCGTAAGGCGCGCTGAGGCGAATCTAGGCCCTCGTACCGCGCGCCTCCGCGTTGACGGCCATATGTGCGCATGAGCGCAATTCGAGGAATGGCGCATATTCGCACGTCAAATTCCGAGGAGTTCCGGTGTGTTTCAATTTGAGCAGCAAATGAGGAGAGGAAGTGAATTGCAATGGCTGGACCTAAAAAGGGTGAACCAGGACATGAGGAATACAGAGCAAAAGCTAATGCGCGTCGTCGCAAGCGCCGTGAAGATCCTGCGTATTTCGCTATGGAGGAAGCCCGTAAAAAGGCCTCGATGAAGAAGCTGCGCGAAAGGCGCAGAGCTGAAGAATCAAACCCACGCCAGGGGAAGCAGACGAGGGGTAATGGGTGAGACAGGTAGACATGACCACACGGGCCTGTTCGATCTGCCAGAACTCAAGGGGCCGACCAGATTCGATGAGAACGGGAAGATCGTCTACGAGGCTTCGGTGGCGCCCAGCAAGATGCGACGAGTTCGACGGTTGTGCTGGGAAGCGATGCAGACGCCGGAATATCGGGGCCGCGGATCGCTGCGTGGGTACTACCGCCATCCATCGCTCAGGAACGTGCCCATCCGCGTGCTGCGCGACGTAGCCAGAGAAATGGAGGCCAGTTGATGGCGGCCCGACGACGGGCGAGACCCGAAGTCCTTGACTTCACGCCCAAATACAACGGCGACGATGAGCAAGAGGTGAAGCCAAAGTTGTGGAAAGCCAAGCAACTCAATCGGTCCAAGCGGAAGCAATGGCTGGCGCTCAATCGGATTCCTCGCTCGGGCGTCACCGTGCTCGTCGGCGACGAAGGTATCGGCAAGTCTTTGTTCTGGGTGTGGATCGTCGC
>JAKIXW010000072.1:0-265 GCA_022708865.1 Acidobacteriota bacterium | reverse complement strand
TGGTCCTCTGAGGTTCGTCCCCGTCTGATCAAGGCTGGGGCAGACCTGGATTACGTCACCGTAATCGCTTGCTACAAAGATGGTTCGGGCGCACCGGTGTTTCCACGGGATATGGATTTGGTCTACCAGGCCCCGGTTCCCGCGCTCATTGTGGTCGACGGCTGGCTGGATACGCTTCCCGCAACAATCGACATTCAGCGACCGCAGTCGGCAGCACGGGCACTGACACCGTGGCGCAACGCAGCCATACAGCTGGACGCTGCAG
>JAKIXW010000071.1:3652-15396 GCA_022708865.1 Acidobacteriota bacterium | reverse complement strand
GCTCACGACGTTGCCGCTCAGGCAGCGGGCCTTGGCAGCCTCCCGGTAGTCGCCAGCAATGTTCGACAGCGCGAGGATCACCGCGCCACGCAATGTCAGCTCCGATCCCTCGACGATGCGTGCATACGCCATCGCTTCGCGCCGGTACCTGTTCCGGATGATGCTCCAAGTTTCCTCGTGCACATGGACCACGGGCGAATCGGCGACATAGGTGATCTTGTAGCCGGCATCGAGCGCCTTCTTTGCGAAGTCGAGATCCTCGAGTCCGGTGAGGGACTCGTCGTAGGGTGACTCCTGCCACACAGATTTCAGAACAGCGGCGTTGGCGTTGTTGCTGAACGGATGGTCCTGATCCCAGATGTTTTGGTGCGGAAACCATTTGAGCATGACACGGGATTCCGAGAACTTGGTTCGCTCATCGCCGACCTGTCGCCCGTAGACGATGGCCACCTGTTCACGGTCGAAGGCGCGCGCGATGTGCTCAATGTAGGTGTCGTAGACCGGATAGACGTGAGCCGACGCGAACAGCAGAATGTCTCCGCTGGCTGCGGCACAGCCACGGTTCAGCGCGCGGCCGAAGGAGAACTCACTCTTGGCGATGTGCACGATTGTGCAGCCCGCGGCCTCGGCGATGGCCACGGTGTCGTCCGTCGAACCGGAATCGACCAGAATGATCTCGTCGGGCTGGATGGTTTGCTGCGCCAAACCCTTCAGCAGTCTGCCAATGTGCTGGCTTTCGTTGTAGGCGCGAATGACTACCGACACGCGTCGCGGCGTGCCGGCCTCACCGACCACGCTGACACGCCTGATTCGTAGGGTTCGACCGATCGAGCACCCCTGCCCCTTCCAATCGTTGGCCGGCGAAAGCTTATAGGCATCATCAGGCTGCTCGCGTGTCGACGCAACGCGACTACAGCCACCACCGTCGCCACGCCGCCCGAACTCGTATTGCGCCCCGTCGCAGAGGGGCGCTCGATCCGTCCGGAACCTGCTCGAGGACCCGGTCAAAGTATCCGTCAGGGAAGCGTTCACGCACCCGGTCGATGATCTGGAGGGCCGGGGCCAGCACCTTCTGGTAGCGGAGTCGCTGCCGGGCCCGCCGAACAGCCGCGCTCACGTCGGGGTTCCCGAGGCGCTCGGATTCGCCTTCGAGCCAGTCGAGGAAGACACCCCGAAGGTGTACATACGACGTCCTGGTCGTTTGCGCGCAACTGGAGTCGGCGTGTTGCCGGTAGAGCAACCATGACGAGCCCGAGATGTACACCGGGTACCGGAGGAACACCCTCAACAGGAAACTTTGATCCTCGAACATGCCCCGGAACGATTCCGCGAATCCGCCGACCGCGTCGAAAACGCTGCGTCTCACCATCAAATCAACCCCTGCACCGCTGGTTGCGGCCAGCGGATGAATGGTCAACGCCGCCTCGGGCGGATCGATGCGACGGTCGGCGACCTCACCGGTCAACACATGCCGGTCTGGCCGATCCGAGTTCGGATCCCAGCTGTGCCAGTAACACAACGCGCCGTTGACCATCGCAACGTCCGGCATGTGTTCCAGCAGCGCAACCTGCTCGGCGAGCTTCCCCGGCACCCAGACGTCGTCGCCATCGATGAAGGCGATGAAAGGTGCGCCACCACGGGCGGCTCCGGTGTTCCGCGATGCCGCCATGCCCAAGTTCTCGTGGCCCGCATGGTCGATGTAGCGAATTCGATCGTCGGTGGCCGCGAACTCGAGCGCGATCCGACTGCTGTCGTCGGTCGATCCGTCGTCGACGAGAATCAGCTCCCAGTCGGTCAACGTCTGGTTGAGCACACTGTGCACCGCTTCCTCGATGAAACGCTCTTCGTTCAGGAAGATCAGCACCACGGTGACCAGCGGCATGCGTCTAGTTTGCTTGTCTTGTGTTCGGAAGTAAAAGCGAGCGCAATTGCCCATGTCGCCGTCTGCGGTCCGGCGGTCAGTGCCCTGATGACAAGCTTCTACTACGGCTCCGCCGGCGGATGCGTCGCACTGGCTCCTTGAACCTCTCGGGAATTCGCTGCCGGAGCATCGCCACGGCGTTCGTGACGGGAGCGGTGGATGTGCTGATGCGAACTTGGCGACGGGCCCGCCGCACTGCCGTGGCCACCCGCGCATCGCTGATGTCCTGGGAGTCATCGGATAGCCAGTCGAGAAACCCGCTTCGCGCTCGCAGGTATTCGGCCGGGCTCGTTCTCGCACATTCGGAAGCGTCGTGCTGCCGGTACAGAATCCAGTACCGCGAGGAGATGTACACGGGGTAGCGGAGAAACACCTTCAGGAGGAAGGACTGATCCTCGAACATGCCACGGAAGCGTTCCTCGAATCCGCCGACGGCGTCGAACACCGTTCGCCGGACCAGTAGATCCACGCCGGCACCGTCGCCGGGGCCCAGGGGATAGATGGTCAACGCGAGCTCGGGGGGCTCGAGGCGCCGGTCGGCCACGCCGCCGGTGAGCACGTTGTTGTCTTCGGCAGTGGCCTGTGGGTCCCAGCTGAACCAGTACAGCAAGGCGCCGTTGACCATGGCGACGTCGGGCATTTGCTCGAGGAGGTGGACTTGGTCGGCAAGTTTGGTCGGTTGCCAGATGTCGTCGCCGTCGAGGAATGCCAGGTACGGGGCGCTGGTGTGGGTGGCGCCGAGGTTGCGGGAAGCGGCCATGCCGCAGTTACGGTGACCAGGATGGTCCAGATAGCGGATACGCGGGTCAGACGCGGCGAAGCCGCGGGCGATCCGGGTGCTGGCGTCGGTGGAGCCATCATCGACAAGGACAAGTTCCCAGTCGGTGAGCGTCTGGCCGCATACGCTCTGGACCGCCTCGGTGAGGAAACGCTCCTCATTGAGGAAGATCAGTACTACCGACACGACAGGCACCGGTCCAGTCTGACGACGCCTACCACGTCAGAACAAGTGGCAGGTACATTGCTCTGATCGAGCCAGAGCAAACGTTTCGGCTCCTAGGACCAATTCGGCCGCTCGGGTTAAGGTGTGACGGTGGGGAGAACCGCGCGGATCCGAACTGCCGTCAAGTCCGTGCTCTGGTGGCCGGTCCTCCTGGTGTTGCGCTGGTCCGATCGCAAGGTGGGGGCGATCCTGCTCTACCACGATGTCGGTGATCGCGACGGCGACGTGCAGCGTGAACTCGTTCCGCCAATCTCCCGGGCCCAGCTCGCGCGGCAGTTCCAGTTCTTGCGGCGCCACTGCCGGCTTGTTTCGCTTGTCGACATCCAGGCTGCTGCGACTGCCCGACGGCGTGGTGAGTCTTTCCCCGTCGCAATCACATTCGACGACGATCTTGGGCACCACGTCACGCATGCACTGCCGGAACTACGGGCAGTAGACGCATCGGCGACATTTTTCCTGTGTGGCTCATTCCTGGATCGGCCGCGGGACTTCTGGTGGCAACGGCTCCAGCGAGCGGTCGATAGCGGCGCAAACGTGACGCCGTTGGTCGGGGTGGGTTCCATCAGCGAACAGGGGCAGGTTATGGAGGCATTAGCACCCGATCGGCGCGACGCGGCCGCCGCGGCGCTGGAGGAGCTTGCGGGGCCGGCGCCGGACAGCGAGCTCCTAACCGCAGAGGGTGCGCGCCGCTTGCCGCACATCGGATTTCACACCATCCGCCACGACCAACTCCCGCGACTGGACGACGAGCAACTCGTCCGTGCGCTGACCGATGGGCGCGCGGGTCTCGGCGAGGTTGCGGGCTATCCGATCGACACCATCGCCTATCCGCACGGCCGATTTGATTCGCGAGTCGTGGAAGCTGCCCGGCGGCAGGGGTTTTCGATCGGCGTGACGTGCGAACGGCACGCGGTCACTCCGGACGCAGATCCGCTCGCACTCGGCCGCTACGAGCCGCAAATCGGTGCCTCCATCGGGGAGTTCGCCTTCGGTCTCATCCGCACGCTGGCGACATACCCGCGCTCATGACCGATAACCGCAGAAGCTTCCCGCGTCGGGTTGCGGGCAGGTTGCTGCCAGAGTCCGTGCAATACGCTCTGTATCGACGTGTTGTTCGGTTGTGGCCGCCGCGCTTCATCGTTCGGCTCATGGTTCCGCGCCGACTTGTCCCGATACGCCGCGAGTTCGCTTCCGACCGCGGCGAACCACTGGACCGCTACTACATCGAGGAGTTCCTTCGCCGGCACAGTGGTGCGTCTGAGTACACACCCGGCTCAATTCAGGGTCGCGTGCTCGAGATCGGTGAGGATACCTACACCCGGCGCTTCGGCCTCGGCGTGGATCGCGTGGACATCCTCGATGCCTCACCGGAGAACCCGACGGCCACTTTCGTGGCGGATCTCGCCGACGGCACCAATCTGCCGTCGGACACCTATGACTGCGTTATCTGCCTGCAGACGCTGTTGGTCATCTACGACGTCAAGGCCGCGATCAAGACGATTCACCGGATCCTCAAACCCGGCGGGACGGTCCTGGTGACGGTCCCGGGAATATCGCAGATCTGCCGGCCCGATATCGACTCTTGGGGCGACTATTGGCGCTTCACCACGCTGTCGGCTCGGCGCCTCTTCGAGGAAGTCTTCGATGCCGACAAGGTTTTCGTGGAGAGTTACGGCAACGTGCTGACCGCCTCGGCGTTCCTCTACGGCCTGGTGATCGAGGACATGACCAAGCAGGAGCTCGAGCTACATGACGACAACTTCCAGGTCATCATCGGCATCAAGGCCGTGAAGTAGACCATGGAATGTGCTGGGGCCCAAAGCCGTTCATAGTGGTGCGTCTGATCTGACGGTCCACGTAATATCGGGTTGGACAGCCCGCGTGCGCTCGGCGAACATGTCGGGGTCATCAGGACGCGGTCTGACGCGGATCGTCAGCAACTCGCGTTCCACCATGTCCTCGAAGTTGTTGCCGATCCAGCAACGCAGCGCATAGGACCCTACCGGCAGCAGCGGGGGGATGGTGGCAGCGACGACATACGTGCCCGGCTCGCCGGATGGTGGGGTGGCGACGGGGCGGTCGCGTAGAGCATCGTCGATGATGACCACGCCGAGCTCATCCACCAGGATGAGCGAGAAATCCACATCGGGTACCACGTCCCGCACCGTAAAAGTCACCTCGACGGTGAACGGCTGACCACGTTCCGGCACTGCCAGCACGCGACCCGTTGCGACCTCGCGCACAGTCGCTCGGCGAACCGTCACCTGCGCGGACGACTCATCGTTGAACTCCACATCGAGGAGTTCCCCGGGCGTCTCCTTCTGGAGGTACGCCGACACAATTTCACGGGCGGGGCCGTCGCTCTGGACGCGCCCGCCTTGGAGCCAGACGGCGCGTCTGCAGATCTGCGTGATAGCTCCAAGATCGTGGCTCACCAACAGCACCGTGCGGTCTCGGTGGCCCATCTCGGCGATCTTTCCCATGCATTTCTGGCGAAAGGTGGCGTCGCCGACGGCGAGCACTTCATCGACGACCACGATCGGAGGCTCGAGGTGCGCAGCCACCGAGAAGGCCAGGCGCAGGCGCATACCTTCGGAATAGCGCTTGACCGGGGTATCGAGAAAGCGTTCCACACCGGAGAATTCGGTGATCTCATCGAAGCGGGCACGTATCTGGCTTCGCCGCATTCCGAGGACGGTGCCGTTGAGGTAGATGTTCTCGCGTCCGGTCAGCTCGTTGTGAAAACCGGTGCCCACATCCAAGAGCGCACCAACCGAGCCGCGGGTGCGCGCGATGCCCTCGGTGGGGACAATGATGCGAGCGAGAATGCGCAGCAAAGTGGACTTGCCGGCTCCGTTCGGACCGACGATGCCCAGCGATTCACCCTGATCCACTTCCAGATCGACACCGCGCAACGCCCATAGATGACGCTGGTCGTTTGCTCGTGGTCTCGCCACCCGGGCCAGAGCGTCGCGCAGGGTGTCCGTGCCGCCGGCCCCAACACCCAGCCGGAATCGTTTGCCCAAGTTTTCGACCTGGATCGAGAGGCCTTTCATCAAATCGTATCCGCGAATACACGCTCGGCAGTGCGAAACCACACGGCACCCGACGCGAGGATGACCACGAGCGAGGTCACCGATACCGCCAATTGCGGGCCAGGCGGCGAGGTGTCGAGAAGCGCCCAGCGCATGCCATCGATGAGGCCCGCAGCCGGATTCACGTTGTACAGGTACCGCCAATGATCAGGCACTAGTGAGCTGCTGACGGCAACCGGACTGATCCACATCCATGCCTGGACCAGGAAACCGACGGTGAAGCGAACGTCACGGTACAGGACGTTTGCTGCGGCTAACCACAATCCGACACCGGTCGACAGCAAGATGGCCCCGATTATCCACAGCGGGAGCGTCAGCACCTGGATCGGCGGCATCACACCGTCGATCGCGAGGACAGGGATCAGCAATAACAGCGTGATGAACAACCCGACACATGACGACAGCACAGCCGCCAACGGTGCCAGCATCCTGGGGAACCACACGTGGGTGACCAGTTCCCGATCTTCCACCAACGAGTTGGCCGCTGCCGGGACCGCCGTGGAGACGAAGGTCCAGATCGTCAGCCCGGCCAATGTGAACGAGGCATAGGGGACGCCGTCACTGGGCAGATCCGCAAGGTGTCCAAAGACCACCGTGAAGATCCCGGTTGCTGCGAGTGGGGGCAACAACACCCACGCGACACCCAGTAGGGTCTGCCGGTAGATGAGCTGAAGGTCGCGCAAGGCCAGCGTGATACCAAGGTCCCGGTAATTCCACAGTTCGCGGAGACCCAGGTTGGGGAGCCATCGTCCGGGTGGTTTTATCACTCGCCACGATTGCTGGCCAACAACCTCACTTCGAACGCGCCGACTGGCCGATGGTCCCACGTGTTTCGCGATCAGGTGGACGTCTTGCGGAGACGACGGCTGGCGGCGTCCAGCCTACGTCCGTGTTTGTTCGATTCGGACGCGGTTGACGCCTGCTGTGTGGCATCGGCGCCGTGACCGTAGTAGCTGTAGCTGTATGACGAGGCGCCGCGCGCAGGAGTCAGTGTGAAAACGGCACCGAGAAGTGTTGCGTCGACGTCTTCTAGGTTCTTGATCGCATGGGTGAGGTGTTCGCGTTTCGTATGTCCGTGACGGGCGATGAGCATTACGCCGTCAGCGGCTGCGGCCAGGATCGCCGCGTCGGTAACGGCCAGCAGCGGAGAGGAGTCAACGATGACGTAGTCAAACTTGGAGCGCAGTTCGGCCAGCACGTTCTTGGCCGCCTGCGTACCGAGTAATTCGCTGGGGTTGGGTGGCGTCGGGCCCGACGTCAATACGGTCAACCCGGGAAATGCCGTGGGCTGCAGCACCTCGGAGAGTGACGCGCCGCCACTCAGCACGGTGCTGAAGCCAGCGGCGCCAACCACATTGAGATACTTTGCCAGCATTGGGCGGCGCATGTCGCCGTCGACGATGACGACATCATGTTCGGCTTCGGCCAAGGCGAGCGCCAAATTGATTGCTGTCGTGGATTTGCCCTCACTCGGCATCGAACTGGTCACCACGATCACCCGAGGCGGGTTGTCGACCGCCAGAAACTGCAGGTTGGTACGCAGCTTGCGGAACGACTCCGCAATGGCGGAGTTGTCGTTGGCGAACGAGATTGCGGGCTCTGTCCGTCGCTCCTTGTCGAGGGGAACTGAACCGACAAGCCCAGAACCTGTGATGTCTTCGATTGTTGACCGATCCTTGATCGTGTTGTCGAGACGATCGCGCAGCAGTGCGAGGCCAACTCCCAGAATAAGTCCGGCGAGGAGGCCGCCGGCGATGTTGCGCTTCTTGTTCGGCACTACGGGGCCGTCGGGGATGGATGCACGCTGCTCGACGATCACCCGCGCATCGGGTGTGGTTCCGTCTTCGGGAGTCTCCAACTCCTTTGCCATCGCGACGAATTCGTCGGACAGGGTGTTGGCGATGTCGCGCGCGCGAACGGGTGATTCATCCAACACCTTGACTTCGATCAACACCGTGTCCGGCTTCGCGGTCGCGGTGATCTCGTTCCGGAGGTCGGTTGCGGCCATGTTGAGGCCGAGTTTGTCCACCGTCCGCTGTGCCAAGGTCTGCCCCATGAGCAACTCGGTGTACGAGAGCACCCGCTCTTGCGAAAACAAATTGCCTTGGTAGAGGTCGTCGATCGAAGAACCCGACGAGGTCGATACGAACAACCTCGTAGATGCCTGGTACAAGGGAGTCGTGCTCAACGTGTAAACGACGGCGCCCAAGAGCGTGACCATCGTCGTCACACATACGGTGACCCACCGCGAACGCAGCAGATTGACGAAATCCTGCAGGTTCAACGCCGCCCCTCCACTGCTGGTATCCAGCGATAATGCTCGCACGCCCGAAATTTCTGCCGTGACTGTAGCGCAGCGCACATCGGACGGCAGCGCCGCTGGGACAGTAGTTCGAGATCTTGCCGTTGGAGGCTCGCTCGTGGATCGGGGAATCCCGGATGTTCGGGCACTACGACCAGCATTGATCGTCGGTGCGTGCCATGGAAGCCGCCGCGCAGGAGTCGGTCCGAGCTGATGCTCCGGTACCGCCGCGTGACTCTGAAGAGAGTCGACTTCTTCCCGAGCTGGCCGGGCACGCACCACTGATCGGCGATGAGTCCGGCTTCGCGGCCCGTCAGCTACCGCCGAAGATCGCGACTGGGGCCGAGCTGATCGTCACGATGACGTGTGCGCACCGCGACGCGGTACTGAAGGTCACGCCGAGCGAGCTAGGCCTGACCTTCGCGACCTTCGCGCCGCGTGAAGTGTCGCGACTCGATTTCGGAGAAGAACGCGCGCGCCCTTGCAGATCTGGCAATGCTGCGCCCACATCTGGGAGATAGCGAACTGATGAACGTCCCCGACCCGATCGGGCGTGGTGCCGAGGTGTTCGCCGACGTGGTTGCGCAGATCGCGGCACTGATGTGGGCCGTACGTGAACTGTTTCAGGCGAGTGACGGCAAAGCGAAGGATTGACCGGCCGGCCAACTTTTGGCAAATCCACCATGGCGAACAGCGGCTATGTTCGGCTCATCGGCGCTGGTCAGCAAACGGAATTCGGCTGGGATTAACGCCGATGCTGGGTTATCGTGCTGCCACAAACACCCACTCGGGGGGAGCGATGACGGCAGTGAGCGATGCATCCGGGCTCTTTCGCGGCAGTCGCACTGCCGTCCCCGCTCACAGCCGCGAACTATGCACCGCCCAACCTGCCGACCACCGCTCGTCGTGGCACGATCTGACCCAGCCTCATGGCATGCCGGGGAGTATCGCGAGGGGGAACGCGGCCTTGACCGATGGTGCCGCGATTGCGCTGGGGGATAGAGCCACCGCGGCGAGCCCACGAGTTGGACTGCACGCGATGCAGCATCGGTTCGGCCGCTGGCTATGGGTTTCGGATTTGACCGTGGTCACAGGCGCTGTGCTACTCGCGCAGACACTGCGGTTCGGTCAGCTCAGCTCGGATGACCTGCTCCGCGTCAGCCGCCTGAACTACTTCGTCGTCTCGGCGGTGATCGTCATTATCTGGATGGCCGCGTTGACCATCAACGCCAGCCGGTCGCCGAACGTGTTCGGCAACGGCCTGGATGAATCCCGCAAGGTCTTCACCGCGACCTTCGCGGTGTTCGGTGTGCTTGCCGTCATCTCGATCTTGCTGAAATTCGATGTTGCGCGCGGATATCTCGCGATAGCACTGCCGTTCGGGTTGATCGGGCTCTTGCTGAGCCGGTGGGCGGCGCGCCGGTACATCGTCCACGCCCGGCTGCGTGGCAGCTTCTCCAACGCCGTACTGGCCGTGGGGAATCCGCGTTCGGTTCGCCAACTGGCCGAGTCGTTCACCCGTAACCCCGCCGACGGGCTGCGCCTGGTGGGCGCCTACGGGCCGGGTCTGCAGAACGACGGAGACTCCGGGCCGCTGGTATTCGACGACTGCGAGATCACCGAGGCCGTCCGCCGCTGCGGCGCCGACACCGTAGTCCTGACGTCCGGGCACCTGACCCCCGACGAGATCCGCGACCTGTCCTGGGAATTGGAGAAGGTCGACGTCGACCTGATCCTGGCGCCGGGCATGGTCGACGTCGCCAGCCCCCGGCTGCGGGTGCAACTGGCCGCCGGCCAGCCGCTGATCCATGTCGAGAAACCCCAATACGGCCGGGCCAAGCGTTTCCAGAAGCGCGCCTTCGACGTCGTCTTCTCTACCGTGTTCCTGATCGCGGTCTCACCCGTGATGGCGCTGGCCGCCCTGGCGATCAAGCTCGACAGCCGCGGCCCGGTGTTCTACCTGTCCGAGCGGGTCGGACTCGACGGCCAGTCGTTCCGGATGGTCAAGTTCCGCACCATGGTCGTCGACGCCGAGCAGCGGCTCAACGAGCTGGCGGCGCTCAACGAGTCCGAGGGCGGCATGCTGTTCAAGATGCGCGAAGACCCGCGGATCACCCGCATCGGGAAACTGTTGCGCCGCTACAGCATCGACGAGCTGCCGCAGTTCTTCAACGCGATCAACGGAACGATGAGCGTCGTCGGTCCCCGGCCGCCGCTGCCCAGCGAGGCCGACAAGTACGACCTGCGCACCCGGCGTCGGCTGCTGGTTCGCCCGGGCATCACGGGCCTGTGGCAGATCAGCGGTCGCTCCGACCTGTCGTGGGAGGACTCGGTGCGCCTCGACCTGTCCTACGTCGAGAACTGGTCCATGGTCAGCGATCTGGTGATCGCGATGAGCACCGCCAAGGCCGTGTTCGGCCACTCCGGCGCCTACTGAGGCTGTCGGCCGATAGACTTCCGGCCGTGGGATATCCCGACAACGTCCTGGCCGGCGACGAGCGGGTGGTGCTGCACCGCCATCCGCACTGGAAGCGGCTCATCGGCCCCATCCTGATCCTGTTGCTGGCCACTGCGCTGGCCTCGTTCGCCGCCGCCTGGGTGCAGACCCTGGGCTGGGCGTCCAACGCCGAGATGGTCGTGTCCCTGGTGGTCCTGGCCATCTGGCTGGTGGTGATCGGCTGGTTGACGGTGTGGCCGTTCCTCACTTGGTGGACAACGCATTTCGTCATCACGGACCGGCGCGTCATGTTTCGCCACGGCCTGCTCACCCGCACCGGCATCGATATCCCGCTGGCCCGGATCAACAGCGTGGAGTTCCGGCACGGCCTGTTCGACCGGATGCTGCGCACCGGCACCCTGATCATCGAGTCCGCCAGCCAGGACCCCCTCGAGTTCTACGACATCCCGCGCGTCGAGCAGGTGCATGCGCTGCTCTACCACGAGGTCTTCGACACGCTGGACTCCGAAGAGTCGCCCAGTTGAGCTGCTCCGGGCTCATCTTTTTCGACAATGACGCAGGCTGAACAGGGTCAGACAGTTTCCGCGACCGCGCACCGCTGCGGGCTTCTGGCGAACAGCCGCCAATGGCAGCCGAAACGGCTCATCCACACATTTCCCACCTACCGCCGTAATTCAGCAAATTTCGGGTGCGGACCGTGGCCAATTCGGGCCACTGAACTGGCTGAGGTGGCAAATTAAATCCCGGTACTAGTTTGCCGAATCTGAGTGTCCGAATGTCTCGCCGGGTGCAATACTCCCTTGTCAGACTAGGTTTCATGCAACGGGCAGCAGGGGTTAATTGTGCGGAATTCGCTGTTTCAGCAAACTGCACAGAAGGCGGTCTCGCGCCAATATTCAGCAACTACCGCGCCATGGTCCTACTGCCCGCGATGCGGGCGCTGGTTCAGCGGACCGGCCGTTGCC
>JAKIXW010000071.1:0-3560 GCA_022708865.1 Acidobacteriota bacterium | reverse complement strand
ACGCCGACAGTGGGTCGAGCCGACCAGCCGCAGCGGCATCCGCCGACACCACCGCCGAATCGAAGGACACCGACACCCAGGGCCCCGGCGCCACAGCGAGTGACAGCAGTACCAAGGACCCGGACAAAGCCATTGGGCCACAGGAGTCCGACGACCCCGCCGCGTCGAAAGATGATGCGACGTCACCGAAGTCGACCACCGATCAGAAGACCATCACCGACGAGGTGACCGACGCCGAACCCGTCACCACGTCGACCAAGGAACACGGCACCGCGACGGCAGAACACACCGCCACAGTGTCCGCCGCGAAAGCGGATGCCGTCGAGAAGGTGACGGTCAGGGCCGAGGAGCCCGAAGCCGAAGTAACACAAGCGGTTACCGACGAACCTGTGGCCAGCGCGGCCGCCGGCAAGAGCGTCGCTACCGCCACCGCGGTCGGGGCGGTGGCGGTAGCGCGTTCCGTGGAGCTGGCCGTCACGGCCGACGGCCCCGAGAACACCGCCGACCCCGCACCCACCATGGCCGTTGCCGCGCTCTCCACCGCAACCACCACCACGACGAGCACCAACTGGCTGGCCGACCTGTTCAACAGCTTCGTCCTGAGCTAGCAGCGCATGTTCAACAACGCCACCCCCACCGTGCCGTCGCAGAAGGTCAACATCGCCCTGACCGACGTCGCCGGCAGCGACGCTGACGGCGATCCATTGGTCTACACCGTCACCTCCGGCCCCAAGTACGGAGAAGAAGCAGGCGCTGGCGATCGGCAAGCTCGTCGAATTCGCCCGCGACTAGAGCTACATCGGCCCGATCTACCCGTACTCACTGCTGGACACCGGCACCAACCTGGCCGACCCCGAGGACAACTTCGGGCTGCTGCACGCCGACTTCACCGCCAAGCTGGGGTGGGCCATCTGGCTGCTGGATCAGGATGACTTGGAAACGTCGTTGAACTCGCTATCACTCTGACGCAGCGCACGACGCCGGCGGGCACGGCGCAGCGGGGTCACATTGGTGTGCCGGGCCTCGAACTCGTCCTCGGCCACCTCGACGAACCCGCCGCCGGTGAGCGCCGACTCGAGCGCCAGCTCCGGATCCCGGCTGATCTGATCCGGGAACACCCAGCGGCGGAAAGCCCAGAACCGGAACGCCATCTGCAGCAGGTTGCCGATGATGTAGGCCGAGACGAAGTCGGCGATGTTCTCGACCGTCAGCGAGACGTCGGGCACCCGCAGCCCCAGCATGTAGCTGGACACCCACAGTGGGGCCATGCTCAGCAGGACGCCCACGCCGCTGATGGCGAAGAACAACAGCGCCTCGTGATGCCGCTCGCGGCCACCACGGTCCCGGAAACTCCATTCCCGGTTGAGGATGTACGACGCGATCACCGCGACGACTCCCGCGATGACCTTGGCCGTCACCGGCTTGGGCTCGAGGATCGTCAACTTGAGCGTGTAGAAGATCGCCGAGTCGATGATGAACGTGGTGGCCCCGACGATGGCGAACTTGATCAGCTCATGGTGCCGCTCGGCGAACGGACGGATCGGCCGCGGGAGGCGGGCGATCGTAGCATCAGCGAAGGACACGATTAGCCAGTGTACGGAAGCGCGCGGGCCGATACCGAATCGTGCTTTTGCTGCAGGTCATGACACCATTGTTGACGTGCAGCGCGCTTCTGAAACCCACACGCCGGTTGTCGCGATGGTCGGCGGAGGTCAGCTGGCCCGGATGACCCATCAGGCGGCGATCGCGCTGGGGCAGACGCTGCGGGTCCTGGCCGTCGATCCCGCCGATCCGGCCGCCCAGGTCAGCCCCGACGTCGTCCTGGGTTCCCACACCGACTACGACGCCCTGTGCCGCGTCGCCGACGGCGCCACCGCCCTGACCTTCGACCATGAGCACGTGCCGACCGAACTGCTGGACAAGCTGATCGCCGACGGCGTGAACGTCGCCCCGCCGCCCGCGGCCCTGGTGCACGCGCAGGACAAGTGGGTCATGCGGACCCGGCTGGCCGCCCTGGGCGCGCCGGTGCCGCGCTTCGCCGCAGTGTCGTCGGTGGCCGACGTCGAGGCATTCGCCGCCGAGGTGGGCGGCCCGGTGGTGCTCAAGACGGTCCGGGGCGGCTACGACGGCCGCGGTGTGGTCATCACCTCCACGGTTGCCGAGGCCGCCGAAGCGGCCGGCAGGTATCTGGCCGACGGGGTTCCCATTCTGGTCGAGGAGCGCGTCGCGATGCGCCGTGAGCTCTCGGCGTTGGTCGCCCGCTCGCCGTTCGGTCAGGGCGCCGCCTGGCCCGTGGTGGAAACCGTTCAGCGCCAAGGTATCTGCGTCGAAGTGGTGGCGCCCGCCCCGGACCTGTCGCCGGTGCTGGCCGCCGAGGCTGCGGAGCTGGGCCTGCGGCTGGCCGCCGAACTCGGGGTGGTCGGCGTGCTGGCCGTCGAGCTGTTCGAGACTGTCGACGGCCGCCTCCTGGTCAACGAACTGGCCATGCGGCCGCACAACTCCGGGCACTGGACCATGGACGGCGCCGTCACGTCGCAGTTCGAACAGCACCTGCGCGCGGTTCTCGACTACCCGCTGGGCGACACCGCCGCGCGCGCCGACGTCACCGTCATGGCGAACGTGCTGGGCGCCCCGGAAACGCCGGCCATGAGCGTCGACGAGCGCATCCACCACCTGTTCGGCCGCATGCCCGATGCCAAGGTGCACATGTACGGCAAGGGGGAGCGGACCGGCCGCAAGCTCGGGCACGTCAACATCGTCGGGTCTGCCGGTGACGATGTTGCCGACGTGCGGGAACGCGCCAACCGGGCGGCACACTGGTTGTCGCACGCGGAATGGACCGACGGATGGGAAGGCCACTAATGCTCGCGAGCGCTCAACCAGGTACGGATTCCGCGGGTCAGGCTGTACGTAACTGCGCACTCGGGGAGGCGTGTCGATGAGTAATCCCCTGGTGGGCCTGATCATGGGCAGCGACAGCGACTGGCCGGTGATGTCCGAGGCCGCCGAGGCGCTCGCGGAGTTCGAGGTGCCCTTCGAGGTCGGCGTCATCTCCGCACACCGCACCCCGGCCCGCATGCTCGACTACGCACGCGACGCGGCCGGCCGCGGCCTGCAGGTCATCATCGCCGGGGCCGGCGGGGCGGCCCACCTGCCCGGCATGCTCGCGTCGGTGACATCGCTGCCGGTCATCGGTGTGCCCGTGCCGCTCACGTACCTGGACGGCATGGACTCCCTGCTGTCGATCGTGCAGATGCCCGCCGGGGTGCCGGTGGCCACCGTGTCGATCGGCGGCGCGCGAAACGCCGGCCTGCTGGCCGTGCGGATCCTCGGAGGCGCCGATCCGGCGCTGCGAGAGAAGATGGCGGCCTTCCAGGCGGATCTGGCCGACCTGGTTCTGGCCAAGGACCAAGCATTACGGGACAAATTACTCGGCTCCTAGTACTCCGGCGCCCGGTTTGGCGAGGTCCGCTACACACGGCTTGCTAGCAGCTGTGTGGCAAATCACATAGTTCGACGTATGGTGGACTGGCCAGGCGCGCGATCCTGAATCGGAGTTC
>JAKIXW010000070.1:353-15402 GCA_022708865.1 Acidobacteriota bacterium | reverse complement strand
GCGGGAAACCGGGAGGAGGCATGTTCCCTCACCCACTCGGCTATGAATACGCTCCAATTAGACTGTCGTTCAACATTTCTGGCGAACTAACCATACAGGGATGGTGGCATCGGTATCCCGGCGTCAAGAACCACGAGGGATTCGCCGAACTTGCTTCCTACCTCGGCCAGGACCACCAAGGACCGGCGTCGAAAGTCCGCGCCGCGCAATTCGACCCTGAGGAGCTGTGGGAGGTTGCGCTGCGCTGCGCGCACCAGATCAATGGAGTTCCGATCGATCTGACACCGGATGCTGACCGAGTTTGGGTAGAAGAAGTTCCAACTGCAGAAGCCAGCGCCTCCGGGCAAGAAGCTGCTGAGATTGAACACCTCATCAGCGAGGCCCTGGTCTTCGCAGAATGCGAGTTGTGCGGCAGATTCGAGCGGCATCTTCGGGATCACGGCCGGACGGTCAGGCGCTACCGGATCCGCCTCCCCGGAGCGTCCTACATCGAAAGTGATCTGGCTGATGTGACTGCCGATGTGCTCTACGAAGCCAAGGGATCGGCTGACCGGATGAGCGTCCGGTTGGCGCTCGGCCAAGTCCTGGACTACGAGTTCCATGTGAAGGTTGAGCACAACCCGGAAATTCGTCCAGCGATACTCCTGCCGAACCACCCCGGGAAGGATCTGGTCGAACTCCTCGAGGCGCACGGCGTCGGATGCGTCATCGAATTGTCCAGCGGCACATTCGTCGACCTCACCGGATTGCACCGTTGCCCGTAGCTCGGTCCGCATCGAGTGGGTAACCAGAGCGAAAGTCCGACCGCAAGGTCGCTCTGACTACCGAATGGACGAGAGTCGACGGCTACACCCGCAGCACCGTCGGGCCCAGCGCCTCGTAGCGGCGCGCTTCCATGGCGCCCAGCTCGGTGCCGGTCAGGATCGCCTCGAAATCACTCACCTGCGCGAACCGGCAGAAGCTGGCCTCCCCGAACTTCGAGTGGGCGGCCGCCAGGATGGGACGTCGCGCCACCCGGACCGCGGTGGCCTTGACGGCCGCGACGGCGGGATCGGGTGTTGTGAGCCCGTGTTCGAGCGAAATCCCGTTGGTGCCCAGGAAAGCGACATCGATCACCAGGCCGGCGAGCATGTCCACCGCCCAGTGGTCCACGGTGGCCAGCGTCCGGCCGCGCATCCGGCCGCCGAGCAGCAGCACAGTGACCGACGTGCTGTGCGCCAGCGCCTCGGCGACCAGTAGCGATGAGGTCACCACGGTCAGCTCCCGTTCGGCGATCCGCTCGGCGATCAACCGCGGTGTGAACCCCTCGTCCAGGTAGACGGTCTCGGCGCCGTGCAGCAGATCGGTTGCCGCCGAAGCGATCCGGTGCTTCTGCGCCAGATCGACCTGACTGCGGTATTCGACACCGGACTCGAAGGCCGCGGTCTCCAGGGGCACCGCTCCGCCGTGGACCCGCTTGAGCAGCCGCCGGCCCGCCAGCGCCTTGAGGTCGCGGCGGATGGTCTCGCTGGCGACGTCGAGTTCGTCGGCCAGCGCGTTGACCTCCACCCGGCCGCGGGTTCGCGCGAACTCGACGATCCGGTTCTGCCGGGTATCTGAATCCACTTGCACCACACTACTTGTCGGATATGACCAGGATGTCCTTGATCTCCTCGGGCGTCCGGGCGGCCCGCAGCCGCGCCACCTCGTCGGGCTTGATGAACACCTGGGCGATCTGGTTCAGCAGCGCCAGATGGTCATTGCCGGCGCCAGCGATACCGACGACGAACTCGGCGGGCTTACCGTTCCAGTCGATCGGCTCGGGGAACCGGACGAACGAGATGCCGGTGCGCCGGATCGACCCCTTGGCCTCGTTGGTGCCGTGCGGGATCGCCAGGCCGTTGCCCATGTACGTCGATACCGAGCGCTCCCGGTCGTGCATGGCGTCGATGTAGTGCGGTTCGACCGAACCGGCGGCCACCAGCAGCTCACCGGCCTCGGCGATGGCCTCGTCGCGGGTGGTGGCCGTACCGGTCAGCCGGATCGAATCCAGTGCCAGGACGTCGCTGGCCGGCGCGACCTCGTCCTGCACCGCGGCCGGTGTCTCCGCACCCGCGTTGGTCCGGCTCAACAGCTCCACGACCTCGTCGTAGCGCGGGCTGTTCATGAAGTCGTCGACCGACACGTGCGTGGCCGACGGGGTTCGCTGCTGGGCCCGCGCGGTCAGGTCCCGGTGCGTGACGACCAGGTCGTAGGTGTCGGTGAGGTTGGCGATGGACTGGTTGGTGACCTTGACGTCGCCGAAGCCGGCCTGCTGGACCTTCTTGCGCAGCACCGACGCTCCCATCGCCGAGGAACCCATCCCGGCGTCGCACGCGAACACGATCTTGTTCACCGGGCCGTGCTTGGCACCCACCAGCGCCGACGCGACGCTGGACTTCTTGCCCTTGAGCGCTTCCATGTCGGCGGTGGCCGCATGCAGGTCGCCGTCGTCGTCGGCCCGGTCGGTCTTGAGCAGCAGGGAGGCGACCAGGAACGACACCCCGGCGGCGCCGAGCACCGACAGTGTCACGCCCAGGAAGCTGCCGGATGCGGTCTGCGCGTAGACGGCGATGATCGACCCCGGGGCGGCCGGCGCGCGCAATCCCGACCCGAACAGCACGTTGATGAAGACGCCGGTCATGCCGCCCAGGATGGTGGCCGCGATCAGCTTCGGCTTCATCAGCACGTACGGGAAGTAGATCTCGTGGATGCCGCCGAAGAACTGGATGATGGCCGCGCCGGGCGCCGAGGCCCGGGCGATGCCCTTCCCGAAAACCATGTACGCCAACAACAATCCGAGGCCCGGCCCCGGGTTGGCCTCGAGCAGGAACAGGATTGATTTGCCGGTCTCGAGCGCCTGGGTGGTGCCCAGCGGCGTCAGCACGCCGTGGTTGATGGCGTTGTTGAGGAACAGCACCTTGGCCGGCTCGATGAACAGCGACGTCAGCGGCAGCAGGTCGTGGTCCACCAGGAAGTCGACGGCGTTGCCGGCGGCATGGGTGAAGCCCGAAACGATCGGCCCGATCCCGAAGAACCCGAATACCGCCAGGATCAGCCCGAGGATGCCGGCCGAGAAATTGTCCACCAGCATTTCGAAGCCCGGCCGGATCTTGCCGTCCCACACCGCATCCAGCTTCTTCATCAGCCAGCCGCCCAGCGGGCCCATGATCATCGCGCCCATGAACATCGGCACATCGGCGCCGGCGACGACACCCATGGTGGCGATTGCGCCGACGACCGCTCCACGGGTGTCGTAGACCATCTTGCCGCCGGTGTAACCGATCAGGATCGGCAGCAGGTAGGTGATCATCGGGCCGACGATGCCGCCGCTCTCGAACGAGCCCCAACCGCCGATCTTGGCGACCCAGCCGTCGGGATCCTGTAGTCCGTGGAACAGGCCCGGCAGCCAGCCGGTCTTGATGAACAGGGCGGTGATCAGGCCCCAGGCGATGAACGCACCGATGTTGGGCATGACCATGTTCGACAACGCCGTGCCCAGCTTCTGGACGCGCACTCGGACGCCGACCCGGGGCTCTGGCACAACTGCAACCTCGGACAACTCGATCAACCTCCGTACTCGACCATCCCGAACCCGGGCGATGACCGGTGATGCCGGTCACATAGGTACCAGTACAACCCATAAACGGGCATTCATGCAAGCATTCGGGCAAACATGGGCAGTTGATTTGGTGGATTTATGCCCGATTCGTCGTTAGAGTGCTGGGCAACACACCGGGACAGACGAGAGGATCCGCAATGAAGGCCCTGCGCTTCTACGCACCGGAGGACGTCCGTCTCGAGGACGTTCCCGAACCGACCTGCGCTCCCGACGAGGTCAAGATTCGCGTCCGGAACTGCTCGACCTGTGGCACCGACGTCAAGATCTTCTACAACGGTCATCAGAACCTCAGCCCCCCTCGAACCATCGGCCACGAGATCGCCGGTGAGATCGTCGAGGTGGGCGCCAACGTCAACACTGTGAACGCGGCCAACTGGAAGGTCGGCGACCGCGTCCAGGTGATCGCCGCGGTTCCCTGCGGCGACTGTTACGAGTGCCGCAAGGGCTGGATGGCGGTGTGCCAGAACCAGACCTCGATGGGCTACCAGTACGACGGCGGCTTCGCCGAGTACATGATCGTGCCCCGACAGGTTCTGAAAGTCGATGGGCTGAACCGCATTCCGGACAATGTCGGTTTCGACGAGGCGTCGGCAGCCGAACCGTTCGCGTGCGCCATCAACGCCCAGGAGCTACTCGGCATCGAGGAGGGCGACACCGTCGTGGTGTTCGGGGCCGGCCCGATCGGCTGCATGCACATCAGGATCGCGCGCGGCGTGCACAGATGCGGCCCGGTCTATCTCGTCGACGTCAACGCCGAACGGCTGCAGATGTCGGCCGACGCGGTGTCCCCCGACGAGATCATCGACGGGTCCCAGGTCGATGTCGTCGAGCGGGTAATGGAGCTCACCGGTGGCCGCGGCGCCGACGTCGTGATCACCGCAACCGCGGCCAACGTCGCTCAGGAACAGGCGATTTCGATGGCCGCGCGCAACGGCCGCATCTCGTTCTTCGGTGGCCTGCCCAAGACCGACCCCACCATCACGTGCGACTCGAACCTGGTGCACTACCGGCAGCTGCACATCCACGGTGCCAACGGGTCGGCGCCCGAACACAACAAGCGTGCGCTGCAATACATCTCGACCGGCCAGGTGCCCGTCAAGGATCTGATCACCCGGCACATTCCGCTGAGCGACGTGCTTGACGCCTTCCAGATCGTCAAGAAGGGTGCGGCCATCAAGGTCACCGTGGAGCCCTGAGCCTCACGAACACTGCGGCCCCCTTGGCGCGTCAGGCGATCGTCGCGCTGGCCAACACCTCATCGCCATCCGGGTCGCGACGGTAGAGCACCAGCGTCTGTCCTGCTGCCACCCCGCGCAGCGCCGACCGCAGCCGCACCTGCAGCGCACCGTCGAGGTACTCGGCGACGGCGGGCACGATCTCGCCGTGCGCGCGCACCTGGACCTCGCACTCCACCGGCACCGCGAACGGCTCGTCCGCGGTGAACACGGGCCGCTGACCAACCAGCTCCCAGACGTCGAGATCCTCGATGGAGCCGACCCGCACGGTGCCGGTGCCGGCATCGATGTCGGTGACGTAGCGCGGCCGACCGTCCGGCCCCGGACCCGCGATGCCCAGGCCCTTGCGCTGCCCGATGGTGAATTCGTGCACGCCGTTGTGCTCGGCGAGCACCGCTCCCCCGGCGTCCACCACCGCACCGCGGCGCACACCGATCCGCGCGCCGAGGAAGGCCTGGGTGTCACCGGAGGGGATGAAGCAGATGTCGTGGCTGTCCGGCTTGGTGGCCACGGCCAGCCCGCGCTGCGACGCCTCGGCGCGGATCTGCGCCTTCGGAGTGTCCCCGATCGGGAATGCCGCGTGTCGCAACTGTTCTGCGGTCAGCACGGCCAGCACATAGGACTGGTCCTTGTCGCGGTCCACCGCCCGGCGCAGCCGGCCGTCGGACAGCCGGGCGTAGTGCCCGGTGGCTACCGCGTCGAAACCCAGGGCCAGCGCGCGGGCCGACAGCGCTGAGAACTTGATCTTCTCGTTGCAGCGCACGCACGGGTTGGGCGTCTCGCCGCGCGCATAGGAGTCGACGAAGTCGTCGATCACGTCTTCCTTGAAGCGATCCGCGAAATCCCACACGTAGAACGGGATTCCGAGCACATCCGCGACCCGGCGGGCGTCGCCGGCATCCTCCTTGGAACAGCAGCCGCGCGAGCCGGTGCGCAATGTCCCCGGCGCCGACGACAACGCCATGTGCACACCGGTGACGTCGTGACCGGCGTCGACCATGCGCGCCGCGGCCACCGAGGAATCCACTCCGCCGCTCATCGCGGCAAGGACCCGCATCAGGCCCTCCCGGCGCTCGCCAGGGCCGCTTGCCGGGCCCGCGCGACGGCGCCGGGAAGGACCTCGAGGGCTGCCTCGACGTCGGCCTCAACGGTGTTGTGGCCCAACGACAGTCGCAGCGAACCGCGGGCGGTCGCCGGATCCGCACCCATGGCCAGCAGGACGTGTGAGGGCTGCGCCACGCCGGCCGTACAGGCCGAACCGGTGGAACATTCGATCCCGTTGGCGTCCAACAACATCAGCAGCGAGTCGCCCTCGCAGCCACGGAAGGTGAAGTGGGCGTTGCCCGGCAGCCGGTTCTGCCGCGCGCCGTTGACGACGACATCCTCGATCTCGGCGAGCACACCGTCGATGAGCCGGTCGCGCAGCGCAACCAGCCGGGCGGCACTGTCCGCCAGGCCGTCGACGGCGATCCGGGCCGCGGTGGCCATCGCAACCGCGCCGGCGACATCCGGTGTGCCCGAACGCACGTCGCGCTCCTGACCCCCACCGTGGATGAGTGGCACACACGCGACGTCGCGGCGCAGCAGCAGCGCACCCACACCCGTTGGACCGCCGAACTTGTGCGCGGCCACGCTCATCGCCGCACACCCGCTCGCCGCGAAATCGATGGGGATCTGCCCGACGGCCTGGACGGCGTCGGTGTGCAGCGGGACGTCGAACTCGGCGGCCACTGCGGCCAATTCGCCGATCGGCATGATCGTGCCGACCTCGTTGTTGGCCGACATGACGGATGCGACGGCCACCTCGTCGCCGTACTCCTGGAGCGCTGCGCGCAGGGCGGCCGGCGTCACCGAACCGTCCGGCTCGGTGGGCAGGAACGTGACGACGGCACCCTCGTGCTCGGCGAGCCAGTCCATCGCGTCCAGGACGGCGTGGTGCTCGACGGCGGTGGTGATGATGCGGCGCCGGCGCGGCAGTGTATCGCTGCGCGCCCAGTAGATGCCCTTGACCGCCAGGTTGTCGCTCTCGGTCCCGCCGCCGGTGAAGATCACCTCCGACGGCCGGGCCCCCAGGGCCGCCGCGATGGACTCCCGCGACTCCTCCATCCGACGGCGCGCGGTGCGGCCCGCGGTGTGCAGCGACGACGCGTTGCCAACCGTGCCGAGTACAGCGGTCATCGCCTCGATGGCAGCAGGCAACATCGGGGTGGTGGCGGCGTGGTCGAGATACACCGGACGGGCGGGACTCATGGCCTGTCCAGGGTACCCGCCGAAACCGGGCCGACGGACCGGCCGGTTCAGGCCGCCAGCGCGTGCCCGGGCGTGCGATCGGCGTGCTGCGCGTCGCGCACCGCGACCTGGCAGCGCTGGGCCAGTTCGCGGCGATCGGTGCCGGGCAGCTGCAGCGAATCGACGTGGACGTGCACGACGGTCCGCCGGGCGGTCACCATCCGGCAGATCGACGACCACAGGGTGTCGTCGCCGATGTAGGCGGGCACGGTCGAGGCGCTGCCGTCCCGGTGGTGGTAGGTCAGGGACAGCGGCTGCACGGGCCGGGCGGCGTCGATCGCGGCCTGGAACATCGCGGGCCGGAAGGGTCCGTAGCCCAGTCCGCACCACGTGGTGCCCTCGGGGAAGGCCACCACGGTGTGCCCGGCACGCAGCCGGGCCGCCACGGCGTCGACCACCGCCGGCAGCCGGCGCAGGCTGCCGCGGTCGATCGGGATCACCTTCATCAGCCGGGCCAGGACGCCGAAGGCGGGCCAGCTGATCAGTTCCGCCTTGGCCACGAAGGATCCGGGCAGCACCGCGCCGATCGCGAAGATGTCCACCCAGGAGATGTGCCCGCTCACGACCAGCACCCCGCGCAAGTTGCGAATCGGACCGCCCGACACCGTGATTCGCACACCCAGGCAGCGCAGCACCAGCCGGCAATAGCCCCGCTGGATGTGCGAGCGCCCGGGCAACGGCACCACCAGCAGGGGCAGCGCCGACAGCAGCGGCAACACTCCCAGAACCCGGAGCACCACCCGGAACGTGACGGCGGCCCGCGCCCCAGAAGGCGCCGCGCCGGCACGCATGCAGTGCTCGTCGCACGAGGCGCTGGGCAGCCAGGGATTGGCGCTCGTCATGACACCGTCTCCACCAAAGCCGAAGCGGCCGACACCGACCGCAATCGGGTGAGATATCGGGTGTCGGCGTTGCGCTTGTCCAGCAGCGCCGGGAAATCCGCCACGCCGAAGTCCGGATCGTGGGCCGGCTCGCCGCACACCTGGGCGCCGAGGCGCAGGTAGCCGCGCATGAGCGGCGGAACCTCGGGTCGTGCCGGCGGCTCGATGGCGTCAAGGCTCCGGCCATCGAGCAGGACCGGCCGGTAGGGGTAGACGGTGCGCTCCGGCGGCGCGCAGTGCCGGCGGCCGACGAAGTCGCGCACCCCGCGCACCTGCGTTCCCGGGGACGTGGCGCCGGACGGATCGTGGGTGGGTACCGACACGCAGCCGGTGACGTATTCGTAGCCACTGTGGTCGAGGTAGGCCAGGATGCCGGCCCACATCAGCAGGACCACCGCGCCGTTGCGGTGCTCGGCACGCACCACCGCCCGGCCCATCTCGACCAGTGATGGCCGCAGCGAATCCCAGCCGCTGACCTCGAATTCGGTTGCGGTGTAGAGACTTCCAGCGGCAATCGCACCCGGGGGCGGCAACATCCGGTAGCAACCGACCAGTTCTCCGCTGTTGTCCTCGCGGACCAGCAGGTGATCGCAGTGCTCGTCGAACCGGTCGACGTCGCGCCCGTGCGGCGAGGCGGGCAGCACGAATCCCGGTTCGGTGGTGAACACGTCGTGACGCAGCCGCTGGGCCGCGTCGATCAGTTCCGGATCTCTCGAGAGCAACAGGGTGTAGCGGGGCGCACCGTTGCGTTCAACGGGCCGGTCAGTGGTTTCGGCGGCTATGAGTACAGAAGCAGTGCTCATGACCTGCAGGTTCGACCAGCCAATCGGCGCCACGGCAATCGGCACGTGACGTGTTCGTGAGCGTCAGGTGAATACGAGTCCGGCCCCACAATCCGCCGAGCGTGCAGCCATATGCAGATTGCCCAAAATACAAATGAGTGCACGCTCGGCGAGAGGTGGGGCGGAAAGCAGAACGACCCCCGGCCGCGGTGGCCGGGGGTCGTTCTGACCGAATTAACTAGCCCTTACGAGCCTTCACGGCGTCCGTCAGCTGCGGGGTCACGTTGAACAGGTCACCCACGATGCCGTAGTCGGCGATCTCGAAGATCGGGGCTTCCTCGTCCTTGTTGACGGCGATGATCGTCTTCGAGGTCTGCATGCCGGCCCGGTGCTGGATGGCGCCCGAGATGCCCAGGGCGATGTACAGCTGCGGGGAGACCGTCTTGCCGGTCTGGCCCACCTGGAACTGGCCCGGGTAGTAGCCGGAGTCGACCGCGGCACGCGAGGCGCCCACGGCGCCGCCGAGGGCGTCGGCGAGGTCCTCGACCACCGAGAACTTGTCGGCGCTGCCCACACCACGACCACCGGAGACGACGACGGAGGCTTCCGTCAGCTCCGGACGGTCACCGGCGACGACGGGCTCCCGCGCGGTGATCTTGGTGGCATTCTCCGCGGCGGCGGGCACCTCGACGGTGACCTGCTCGCCGGCGCCGGCGGCGTCGGCGGCCTCCACGCCACCGGGGCGCACGGTGATCACCGGGGTGTCACCGTTGACCTGAGCCTCGACGGTGAAGGCGCCACCGAAGATCGAGTGGATGCCCACTGGTCCTTCTCGAACCTCGATGACATCGACCAGCAGACCCGAACCGATGCGGGCGGCCAGCCGGCCGGCGATCTCCTTGCCGTCGGCGTTGGCGGCAACCAGCACGCCGGCCGGGGCGACGGACTCGGCCAGCGCGGCCAACACGTCGACGTAAGGGGTGATCAGGACATTGTCCACGTCGGCCGACTCGGCGACGTAGATCTTGGCCGCACCGGCGGCCGCGAGGTCCGCAGCCAGGGCGGCGGCGGTGCCGGGGGCACCCACCACCACGGCGGAGGGCTCACCGACGGCGCGGGCCGCGGTGATCAACTCGGAGGTGACCTTCTTCAGGGCACCGTCCGCATGCTCGACGAGCACAAGTACTTCAGCCATTGTTGTTCAGCCTCTTAATCTTTCAGGTCCAAGGGTTGGGTCAGATGAGCTTCTGGCCGACCAGGTACTCGGCGATCTTGCTGCCGCCGTCCCCTTCGTCGGCGATCTTCTCGCCCGCGGTCTTCGGCGGCTTCGGGGTGGCCGACAGCACGGTGGAACCGGCGTTCTCGCGACCGACCTCGTCCGCCTCGACACCGATCTCACCCAGGCTGAGTACGGCGACTTCCTTCTTCTTGGCGGCCATGATGCCCTTGAAGGACGGGAAGCGCGGCTCGTTGATCTTCTCGTTGACGCTGACGATGGCCGGCAACGATGCCTCCAGCGTGAACACACCGTCGTCGGTCTCGCGCTCGGCGGTCACCTTGCCGCCCTCGACGGTCAGCTTGCGGACGTGGGTCAGCTGCGGCAGGCCCAGGTATTCGGCGATGATGGCCGGCACCGCGCCGCCCACGCCGTCGGTGGCCTCGTTGCCGGCGATGACCAGCTCGGTGCCCTCGATGGTGCCGAGCGCACGCGCCAGCGCCCAGGCGGTCTGGATGACGTCGGAGCCGTGCATGCCGTCGTCCTTGAGGTGGACGGCCTTGTCGGCACCCATCGACAGCGCCTTGCGGATTGCCTCGGTGGCGCGCTCCGGGCCGGCGGTCAGCACGGTGACCGTGCCGCCAGCGTCGCCTTCACGTTCCTTGATCAGCAGCGCTTCCTCGACGGCGCGCTCGTTGATCTCGTCCAGCACCGCGTCGGCGGCCTCACGGTCCAGCGTGAAGTCACCGTCGGTGAGCTTGCGCTCCGACCAGGTGTCTGGGACCTGTTTGATCAGGACCACGATGTTCGTCATGACTCTGTTTCGTCCTCCTCGACGGGCCCCGCGCGGCGTGAACCGACACAGGGTGCTTGGCCATTTTGGGATCCCCCGGCAATGTTACTAATCAGTAACTTATGGGGGCTCGCTCGTACACCATAACCGGTCGTCCTGCATGTTCAGCCCGCCCATACCTGGCACGCGTTAGCCTGCCTTCCAATGAGCGCATTCGTTACCGACGGACCGACCGACGAGGAACCCGCTTCCGGCGGTTCCTCCGAGCGGGTTGACACGCTGCCCCTCACCGGCGAGCGCACGGTTCCTGGCCTGGACATCGAGAATTACTGGTTTCGCCGGCATGAGGTGGTCTACCAGCGGCTGGCCGAGCGCTGCGCGGGCCGTGACGTGCTGGAAGCAGGATTCGGCGAGGGCTACGGTGCCGATCTGCTGGCCGGGGTGGCCCGGCGGGTGACGGGTGTGGACTACGACGATTCGGCCGTCGCACACGTGCGGGCCCGGTATCCGCGCGTGAAGGTGATCCAGGGGAATCTCGCGGACCTGCCACTGCCCGGCGCGTCCGTGGACGTCGTGGTGAACTTCCAGGTGATCGAGCACCTGTGGGATCAGTCACAATTCGTGTCCGAATGCCGACGGGTGCTGCGGCCCGGCGGCCTACTCCTCATCTCGACGCCGAACCGGATCACCTTCACCCCCGGCCGCGACACCCCGGTGAACCCGTTCCACACCCGCGAACTCAACGCCGCCGAGCTCACCGAACTCCTGCTCGACGGCGGCTTCGAGATGGACGGCGTGTACGGCGTTTTTCATGGTCCCGCGCTGCGCGCCATGGACGCCCGGCACGGCGGATCGCTCATCGACGCGCAGATCGCGCGGGCGTTGGCCGACGCGCCCTGGCCGGACGATCTGCTGGCCGACGTCGCCACCGTCCGCAGCGAGGACTTCGAACTGCTGGCCGACTCCGAGCGCAACATTGACGACAGCCTGGACCTCGTGGCGATCGCGGTGCGCCCGTGACCCAACCCACCCCCGGTCTGTTCAGTCTGGTCCTACACACCCACCTGCCGTGGCTGGCGCATCATGGCCGCTGGCCGGTCGGCGAGGAATGGCTCTACCAGTCCTGGTCGGCGGCCTACCTGCCGCTGATGCGGGTGCTGCGCACGCTGGCCGCCGAGGACCGGCGCGGGCTGGTCACCCTGGGCATGACGCCGGTGGTGACGGCCCAGCTCGACGATCCCTACTGCCTCGACGGCATGCACCACTGGCTGGCCAACTGGGGCCTGCGCGCCCAGGAGGCCACCACTGTTCCGTCGGAAGCGTTGCGCACCTTCGGGATTCGCGAACGAGCCGAGGCCGACCGGGCCCTGGCCGACTTCGAGACGCTGTGGCGACACGGCGCCAGTCCCCTGCTGCGCCAACTCATTTCGGCGGGCACGGTCGAACTGCTCGGCGGTCCACTGGCGCATCCATTCCAGCCGTTGCTGAACCCACGACTACGCGAGTTCGCACTCCGCGAGGGCCTGGCCGATGCCCAGCAGCGCTTCGCGCACACCCCTGCGGGCATCTGGGCACCCGAATGCGCCTACGCCCCGGGCATGGAGCACGGCTACGCCGACGCGGGCGTCGGGCATTTCATGGTCGACGGACCGTCGCTGCACGGCGACACCGCGCTGGGCCGGCCCGTCGGTGACACCGGCGTCCTGGCGTTCGGCCGCGACCTCCAGGTCAGTTACCGGGTCTGGTCACCCAGGTCCGGCTATCCCGGGCACGCCGCGTACCGCGACTTCCACACCTACGACCACGCCACCGGGCTCAAGCCCGCGCGCGTCACCGGTCGCAACGTGCCATCGGAGGAGAAGGCCCCCTACGATCCGCAGCGCGCCGATGCCACGGTCGACGCACACGTCGCCGACTTCGTCGAGGTGGTCCGGCGCCGGCTGCTCTCGGAGTCCGAGCGCATCGGCCGCCCCGCGCACGTGATCGCCGCCTTCGACACCGAGTTGTTCGGGCACTGGTGGTACGAGGGTCCGGTCTGGCTCGAGCGGGTCCTGCGGGCCCTGCCCGCCGCCGGGATCGAGGTGGGCACGTTGTCGGACGCGACCGCCCGCGGATTTGTCGGCAACCCGGTCGAATTGCCGCCCAGCTCTTGGGGTTCCGGTAAGGACTGGCAGGTCTGGTCGGGCGAGCAGGTGGCCGACCTGGTCCAGCTGAACGCCGAGGTGGTCGATACCGCGCTGGCCTGCGTGGACAAGGCACTCGCGCAGGGTGCGATTGCTCGCGACTTCACAGCCGACCAGATCCTGCGGGAGACGCTGCTGACGGTGTCCAGCGACTGGCCGTTCATGGTCAGCAAGGACTCCGCCGCCGACTATGCGCGATACCGCGCCCATCTGCATGCGCACGCCACCCGGGAGATCGCCGACGCGCACGCGGCCGGCCGGCACGACGCCGCTGCCCGGCTGGCCGAGGGCTGGAACCGTGCCGACGGGCTGTTCGGCGCCCTGGACGCCCGGCGGCTGCCCCGATGAAGATTCTGCTGGTGTCGTGGGAGTACCCGCCGGTGGTGATCGGCGGGCTGGGCCGGCACGTGCACCATCTGGCCACCGAACTGGTCGCCGACGGGCACGAGGTGGTGGTGCTGTCCCGCCGGCCCACTGGCACCGACCCGAGCACCCACCCGACCGTCGACGAGATCAGCGAGGACGTGCGCGTCATCGCCGCGGCACAGGACCCACACGAGTTCACCTTCGGCGACGACATGATGGCCTGGACACTCGCGATGGGGCACGCGATGACGCGCGCCGGCTTGTCGATCAGGGACTGGCGGCCAGACGTGGTGCACGCACACGATTGGCTGGTGGCCCACGCCGCGATCGCGCTCGCCGAATTCTTCGATGTGCCACTGGTTTCCACCATCCACGCCACCGAGGCCGGCCGGCACTCCGGCTGGGTTTCCGGTGCGGTCAGCCGACAGGTGCACGCACTCGAGTCCTGGCTGGTGCACGAGTCGGACTCACTGATCACCTGCTCGGCCTCGATGCGCGAGGAGATCACCGCGCTGTTCGGCCCGGGACTGGCCGAGACCACCGTGATCCCCAACGGGATCGACACCGACGGTTGGCCGTTCGCCATGCGCCGGTCCCACGCAGAGCCCGCCGAACCCGCCGAGCTGCTGTACTTCGGCCGACTCGAGTACGAGAAGGGCGTACACGACGCGATCGCCGCGCTGCCCCGGATCCGGCGGACCCATCCCGGAACCACGCTGACCATCGCCGGTGACGGCACGCAGCTGGATTTCCTGGTTGAACAGGCCCGCCGGCACAAGGTGCTCAAGGCCGTGAATTTCATTGGCCGGGTTGACCATTCACAGTTGCTGGAACACCTGCACCGCTGCGATGCCGCGGTGCTGCCGTCGCACTACGAGCCGTTCGGAATCGTGGCACTCGAGGCGGCAGCCACCGGCGCCCCACTGGTCACCTCGACCGTCGGGGGCCTCGGCGAGGCCGTCATCGACGGTGTCACCGGAACATCGTTCCCACCGCGCAACCTGGTCGCGCTGGCCAGCGCGGTGCGCACGGTGCTCGACGATCCGGCCGCCGCGCAGACCCGAGCCCTGGCCGCCCGCGACCGGCTCACCTCCGACTTCTCCTGGATGACGGTGGCCGATCACACGGCGCAGGTGTACCTGGCCGCCAAACGTGGTGAGCGCCAACCACAGCCGCGCCGCCTGATCGTGGAACGGCCGCTGCCCGACTACGGCTGAGCCGTACGGGCGACGCCGGACGCGGATGCGGCACCGCGATGAGTTCGCCGGAGATCGCCGCTAACCGATACTGAGCCGACGGGCCAGATCCGGGCCGCCAACCTCGCGGATGAATTCCGGATCACCGCACACCACGAGTTGGTCACGCGCGCGGGACAACCCGACGTAGAGCCGTTCCCGAGACCGCTCGAACTTGCTGGCCTCGTTGACGACGAGCACCACCGCGCGGCGCTCCAGGCCCTTGAAGCCCAGCACATGGCCGTAGAACACCTGGTCCTCGTCCCAGAACGTGTCCCAGTAGGCGGCGTTGCCCTCGGCCTGCCGGGCGATCTGTTCGGGGTGACGACCACCGGTGGTCAACAGTGCGAGATCCTCTGGCCTCCAGCCAAGTTCGATCAGGGAGTCGATCTGGTCGTCGCCGACATCCAGCGCCTTGTGGCGGTCGCA
>JAKIXW010000070.1:0-343 GCA_022708865.1 Acidobacteriota bacterium | reverse complement strand
AGATCGACCAGCGGCTGAAAGGTGTTGGCGATCTGTCGGGTGTTGCGCACATTGTGGTCGAGGATCAGCGGAACCAACGGGACCGGTGGGGAGCCGTACCGATCGAAGACCCGCTGCCCCTCGTCACTGAAGACGTAGATACCACCCTCAACGGGATCCTTCAGCGCGGCCAGCAGCGGGTCCCACCAGGCGTCGGCAAAATCCTGCGCCTCGTCGACGACGATCGCGTCGAACCGATGACCGGGATCGAGTTGCGCTGCCAGATCGACCATCTGGGCCGGCAGGTCGCGCTCCCAGAACTGGACCGTCTCATGCGTGCGGACGGCTTCGTCGGGACCCTCCG
>JAKIXW010000006.1:44292-44535 GCA_022708865.1 Acidobacteriota bacterium | reverse complement strand
AGGTGGCGCTGCATGCGCGCTGAGGTCCCAGAACACCCCCGAAACACACCGTATGCACTGCACACTTGCGTCACGGCTGTAACACAAATAGGTTCGTGGCCATGGATTATCCGACCCCCAGAATTCGCGCGCGGGGCATCTGGACGTCGCTTGCGGTAGTCGCTGCGTCCGGGCTGACCGCCGCTGGCATGGCCTTCCCGGCGACGATCGCCAATGCCGATCCCGTCGCACCGTCACCCGCCC
>JAKIXW010000006.1:31626-44113 GCA_022708865.1 Acidobacteriota bacterium | reverse complement strand
CCGCCGATCCGAACGCCCCGGCTGCCCCGGCGCCGGACCTCGGCCGGGTCGACAACGCCGTCGGCGGCTTCAGCTACGTGCTGCCCCCCGGCTGGGTCGTCGGCGACGCCAGCAAGCTCAACTACGGCCAGGCGCTGCTGTCCAAGGAGACCGGTCCCGCCGTCGCCGGGCAACCGGCCCCCGTCGCGACCGACACCAGCATCCTGCTCGGCCGCCTCGACCTGAAGCTCTTCGCCGGCGCCGAGCCCGACAACGCCAAGGCTGCGGTCCGGCTGGCCTCCGACATGGGCGAGTTCTTCATGCCCTACCCGGGCACCCGGGTCAACCAGCAGACCTTCCCGCTCAACGCGAACGGCCTGACCGGTTCGGCGTCCTCCTATGAGGTCAAGTTCACCGACACCACCAAGCCCAACGGCCAGATCTGGGCCGGGGTGATCGGCAACGCCGGCGTCAACGCGCCGCGCGGTCAGCGCAACGAACGGTGGTTCGTGGTGTGGCTGGGTACTTCGAAGAGCCCGATCGACACCAATGCCGCAGTGGCGCTTGCCAATTCGATCCGGCCCTTTGCGCCGCCGCCGGCTCCGGAAGCCCCGGCTCCGGCCCCGGGCCCGGTTGATCCGAACGCGCCCGCGCCGGCGCCCGCCGAACCCGGCCGCGCGGCCGTCGGCGTTCCGGTGCCCGTGGCACCCGAGAACGCCCCGGGGATGATGCCGCAGTAACCGGTCCCGGGCCGTGCCGCGGATTGTTCCCAATTGTCGGGTCGAATCGTTACCGATAGCGGGTATACCTGACAGCACAGGTCCGGCTCCTGGCTGGACGCGAGCTAGGAGGTCCAGATGGACACCGTGCATCAAGCCGCCACCGAGATCCTGGCCCGGTCGTCGACCCTGACGAGCGTGGGCTGGATCGGCTACATCATCATCGGCGCCATCGCCGGGTGGATCGCCGGAAAGATCGTCCGCGGCGGCGGCGACGGCATCCTGATGAACATCGTCATCGGCGTGGTCGGCGCCCTCATCGGCGGCTTCCTGCTGAGCTTCTTCCTCAACACGGCGGGTGGCGGCTGGTGGTTCACGCTGTTCACCGCGGTGCTGGGTTCGGTGATCCTGCTCTGGCTGGTCGGTCTGGTACGTAAGGCCTGATCGCGCCAGAACCCAACGCTCACAAGCTGATCGACGCCCCGTCGAGTCGCTGGACCACTTCGGACAGCGGCCGGCGGGGCGTCGCCGGCAGTGGGTCGGCATTGAGCGGGGCCCAGCCGATCCGCAACAGCATCTGCGGGAAACCGTCACCGTCGAGCGCCAGCGACCGAACGGTCTCGCGGGTGCCGACGATCTCCAGCGGCTCCGTCAGTGGACAGCTGGCCAACCCCAGCGCGGTGGCCGTCAGCAACACCACGCCGGTGGCCTCGCCGGCCCGCAGCAGCGAAATATGGTCGTCGGTGCTGGTTCCCAGCACCAGCACGACGCCGGCGTCGTTACGGGATTCGGCGCCGCGGGGCTGGGGCAGCGCGGGGCTGGCGAACGCGCGACCGGGGACGGGGCCGTGCGACGGGGCGGGGGTATTCCGGGCCGGGACGCCGGCGAGCGAGCCGTAGCGGCCGCTCCACCGGGCCAGTTCGGCCAGGTATTCGGCGTCCTCGGCATGTTCGTGGGTGGCCGTCGCGAGTACCGCGCTCAGCTGTCGCAGGTCATCGACCCGGCGCAGCGTGACACCGCTGCGCGCGGCGCGGGCGGCCATCTGCGCGATATCGCCGGCGGGCACCGGCCATGAGCTGTACCAGCGGCGGTCGGTCCGGCGGCGCGGGATCGCGGAGGCGAGCGCGATGTCCTGCTCGCTGCCGGTGGAGGGCAGCAGCTCGATGCTGGCCAGGTGGTCGGGGTCGGCCGGGTTGGGCAGCCGGTGGATGTGCGCCTGCCAGCCGAGGGCGGCCAGGGCGACCGAGAAGTGTTGCAGCGCCACGCCACAGCTCAGGATCAGCTCGCGGCGAGCCGGATCGGCGCGGGTGAGTTGCCGTTCGGCGTCGGCGTAGAGGTGCACGGTGCGCTCGCCGACGCGCCAGCGCCACGGCTGGGAATTGTGTATGGACGGAGCCCGGATCGCCAGCGCCAGCGCCGCCCGGATCGTTTCGTCGTCGGGGAATCCGCTCTCCATGGATCAACTCTGGCACCGCTGCCGGGATCACCGACGGCGCAAAGGACCCCGATCGCGGGCCGTTGGTCCCTTTGGCCGCTTATGGTCCAACCATGTTCGCGTGGCAGGTGGCCAGGCCGGGTCCGATGGCAACCGGGCCGCTGCGGCGCGCGACGGTGCCGGTGCCAGTACCGGCATCCGATGAGCTACTGGTGGCGGTGCGGGCCTGCGGCGTGTGCCGAACCGATCTGCACGTATCCAAGGGTGATCTGCCGGTGCACCGCCCCGACGTCGTTCCGGGCCACGAGGTGGTGGGGGAGGTGGTCGGACTCGGTGACGGCCTGGGCCCCGACTGCGGGTTCGGGGTCGGGGACCGGGTGGGCGTCGCCTGGCTGCGGCACACCTGCGGCCAGTGCCGGTACTGCACGGCCGGGCGGGAGAACCTGTGTCCACGGTCGCGCTACACGGGCTGGGACGCCGACGGTGGATACACCGAATTCACCACTGTCCCAGCAGCTTTTGCGCACAATTTGCCCGATGGGTACAGCGATGCCGAACTCGCGCCGCTGCTGTGCGCGGGCATCATCGGCTTCCGGTCGCTGCGCCGGGCGGCGCTTCCGGTCGGCGGCCGGCTGGGGCTCTACGGGTTCGGCGGCAGCGCCCACATCACCGCTCAGGTGGCGTTGGCGGACGGTGCGGAGGTACACGTGATGACGCGCGGGGCGGCTGATCGCGAGCTGGCGCTGGCGCTCGGGGCCGCCTCCGCCCAGGGCGCCGCCGATCCGCCTCCGGTCGCACTGGATTCGGCCATCCTGTTCGCACCTGTCGGCGACCTGGTGGCGCCGGCGCTGGAGGCACTGGACCGCGGCGGCACGCTGGCCATCGCTGGCATTCATCTGACCGATGTGGGTCCGCTGAACTATCAGCGGCACCTGTTCCAGGAGCGGCAGGTCCGCTCGGTGACGTCGAATACCCGCGCCGACGCCCGCGATTTCCTCGAGTTCGCGGGTCGGCACCACCTCGCGGTCACGACGCAGCCCTACTCGCTGGCCGAGGCCGACCGCGCCCTGGCCGACCTGGCCGCGGGCCGGATCTCGGGAGCGGCGGTGCTCTCGCCGTGATCGCGATCAGATCGCCGCGATAACGCCCCGCAACTGCGCGGCCAGGCTGCCGCTGCCCGTCACATAGAGGGGCCCCGCCGCGTCGCCGAGCAGCAGCCTGAGCCGGGCGATACCCCGCGGCCGCACGCACCCGGCGCCTTCGAGGCGCTGCACGATCTCGCTGATCAGGACCGAGTCGGCAAGAATCGCCTTGTGCTGCAATGGAACTCGCCGTGACGTGCCGGCGTTGCGGCCGCGGGCCCGGTCGAGTGCGGTCCGCAGGCCGGCGGCCAGACGTCGTCGTTCGATCGGTTCGACAATCCGGGCGGCGTGCGCGGCCAGCGGCGTGCCGGTGAACGCGGGGGTGCCCGCGTCGAGGTCGCGGTCCAATCGGTGGGCCCGCAGCCGAGCCCACCGGCGCAGACGCCAGTGCGTGGTGCCGCCGGCCGAGTCCGTCAGTGGCGACGTGATCGTTGCGAAGTTCATCAGAGTTCCCTTCGTGACTATCTAAAAGAATATGACGGTCACGTATGACTAGTCAAATGGTTTTACCGGTCATGGCGGTCTAGGATCGAGGGATGACGTCCACGTGGACCGGTGACCATGAGTCCAAACCCGCGCCGGGCCGGCTGCGGCTGGTTCAGGCCTTCGTCAACACCCTGGACCGCGAATCCGGGCAGGACCGGCTGGCGCAGGTCGCCGACGCCGCCCGCTGGCTGATCGACAACGGCCTGCTCGGCCCTGATGCCGAACCGGATCCCGACGACCTGCAGACCGCCGCCGGGGTCCGGGAGGCGCTGCGCGCCCTGATTGTGCAGAACACCGGGGGGCCGGTGCCCGGCGCCGAGGTGCTGACTCCGTTGCGGCGGATCGCGGCGGAGCGACGGGCGGTGGCGGATGTCGCGGGTGACGGCCGGGTCCACCTGGCACCGGACGGCGAGTCGGTTCCGGCCCGCCTGCTGAACCTGCTGCTGATCATCGGCGACGCCCAGACCGACGGCACCTGGGCGAATCTCAAGGCCTGTGCCAACGAGGACTGCCGGTGGGCGTTCTACGACCGATCCCGCAACCACGGCGGCACCTGGTGCGAGATGGCGACCTGCGGCAACAAGCTCAAGAACCGGGAGTTCCGCGCGCGGAGGAAGGGTGACTAGCCGCGCCGTCCAGACTCGTTACGGCTTCGGATAGCCGCGTCGAACCGTCCGATCCAGAATGCCGAGCGTGGCACGCAGTGCGGTCTCTGGGATCACCGGGAAAATGCCGGCCGCGCGCCACTTTTCGTCGATCTTCGACCAGTCGTAGAACGAGGTCACCACGGTGGCACCGGCCGGGGTTCCAGGGCTTTCCAGGGGGTGCAGGCGGTAGCCGTAGACATGGCCGATCTGCGGCTCGATCCGGCCGAGGACCGTCCAGGCGATCAGCCGATCCTGCTCGTAGGCGGTGATGTCGACGGTGACGTCGTACTTGCCCATCGGAAAATCGTTCAGCGCCTCACGATCCATGTGGATGACGAACTGATCGCCGACCTTGCCCGCCGGCTCTCCGGTGGCGTCCTGCAGCATGCCCGAGGCGTCGATGGCGACATGCCCCTGCGGATCGACCAGCACGGCGAAGATCTCGGCGGCCGGGGCGGCGATGGTGCGTTGCACTTCGAAGCGTTCGGACATCGCGCGTGCTCCTCGGACCGTTGACGGAAGCTAGTTGGACAGGTGCCAGACCAGTGCGGCGGCCAGGGCGCCCAGCCCGTTGAGTGACCAGTGCAGCGCGATCGGTGCGATCAGGCTGCCGCTGCGGCGGCGCAACCAGGTGAACACGAATCCGGCGGCGGCGGTGGCGATCACGGCGCCGACGACGCCCGCGATCATCCCGAACATCCCGCCGCCGAGGATTCGGGTGAAGCCGACGTTGCCGGCCGTCAGGCCCAGCGAGGTGGCGATGTGCCAGAGCCCGAACAGCAGCGAGCCGGCCGCCGCGACGCCGCGGAATCCCCAGGCCCGGTCCAGCGCACCGTGCAGAACGCCCCGGAAGGCCAGCTCCTCGGGGATCACGGTCTGCAGCGGGATGATCACCATCGAGGCGAGCAGCGCGCCCGACACGGTGGCGTAGTGGTTGTTCAGGAACATCGGCCGGGTCCACGGCAGCAGTGCGCCGATCGCGATCACCGAGCCGACGACGGCGAAGGCCGCCAGCGCATACCCGGCTCCGGTCCGCCAGTGCTCGCGGCCCAGTCCGAGTTCGGCCCAGCCCAGCCCGCGGGAGCGCACCAGCAGCACCAGGGCAACGGCGGCGGCCGGGACGACCACCACGTTGGCCCAGGGCGTGGTGAAGTGTGCGACCAGGTTGGTCAGGGCGAGCATGACCACCACGATCGCGATGTCGACGTACACCCGGAAGTGGTGCAGCGCCGCCAATTGCTCCACGGCAGGGTGGGGCGCGAGCACGGAGGCGGTGGCGGCGTCGGACATAACCCCCCCAGAGTACCGGGTACCGGCGGCCGCCTTTCCGACCCTACCAACCGGTTGAGTGAGTTCTGTGGTTATTCTTGATCGGTCAATCGTCGGGGACAGGTGGAGGCACTCCAAATGGCCGAGCGCGCAGCGCTGCTGGAATCGCTACGCGTCGTCGACCTCTCGCGCGGTGACGGCGACGCGGTCGCCCGGATCCTGGCCGACCTGGGCGCCGACGTCCTCAAGATCGAGGCGCCCGGCGGCAGTCCCGCCCGCGCCACCCTGCCGCGGCTGGCCGGCACCGGGGTGGCGTTCGCGCTACACAACGCGAACAAGCGCGCCACGGTGCTGGACCCGGACTCCGACGCCGACCGCGCCCGGCTGTCCGATCTGCTGGCGGGCGCCGACGTGCTCATCGATTCCGGTCTGCCGGGTTTCGCTGCCGCCTTCGGTTACTCCGGCGCCGATCTCGCCGACCGCTTCGGGCACCTGGTCGTGCTGTCGGTCACCGACTTCGGCACATCCGGTCCGCGGGCACACTGGCGGGCCACCGACGCGGTGCTCTACGCGTTGTCGTCCGCACTGTCACGGTCCGGCCCGCCGACCGGCGCGCCGGTGCTGCCGCCCGACGGAATCGCGTCGGCGACCGCCGCCGTGCAGGCCAGCTGGGCCGTGCTGGTCGCCTACTATCACCGATTGCGTTGTGGCCGTGGTGATTACATCGACTTCTCGCGGTCCGAGGCCGTCCTGCTGGCCCTGGACCCCCCGTTCGGGTCGATGGGGCAGGCGGCCAACGCGCAACGCCCCGACGCCTGGCGCGGCCGGCCGCGCAGTCAGGATCCCTATCCGATCATCGCCTGCCGGGACGGCTATGTCCGATTGACCGTGATGGCCCCGCGGCAGTGGCACGGCCTGCGCGCCTGGATGGGGGAGCCCGAGGCGTACCAGGACCCCGGGTTCGACGCCGTCGGCCAGCGGTTCGCGGCGTGGGGCGAGATCGGCGCCCTGCTGGCCACGCAGTTCGCCGACCGCACGATGGACGAACTGGCCGCCGAGGGGCAGGCGTACGGTGTGCCGATCGCGGCGGTACTCGAGCCCGCACAGGTGCTGCACGCCGAGCACTTCCGCGCCGTCGGTGCGCTGACGGACGCCGAACTGGTGCCGGGGGTGCGCACCGAGGTGCCGGTCGGCTACCACAACGTCGACGGGCAACGGGCCGGGTTCCGGACGCCCGCCCCGGCACCCGGCGCCGATCTGCCCGAGTGGCCCCGCCCGGCGCAACCGGCCCCGCCGGCCGACCACCCGCCGCTGCCGTTCGCCGGGATGCGGATCGTCGACCTCGGCATCATCGTCGCGGGCGGCGAGCTCAGCCGGCTGTTCGGCGATCTGGGCGCCGAGGTGATCAAGGTGGAGAGCACCCAGTTCCCCGACGGCCTGCGCCAGACCCGGCCCGGCCAGGTGATGAGCGAGTCGTTCGCCTGGACGCACCGCAACAACCTGGCGCTGGGGCTGGAGTTGCGCAGTGCCGACGGCGCCGCGGTGTTCGCCGATCTGGTCGGCCGCTCCGATGCTGTGTTCGCCAACTTCAAACCGGGAACCCTTGCTGGACTTGGCTTTCCGTTCGAGAAGCTGCAGGAGATCAACCCGCGGATCGTGCTCGCCGAGAGCAGTGCGTTCGGCGACACCGGACCGTGGAGCAACCGGCTTGGGTACGGCCCGCTGGTGCGCGCCAGCACCGGGGTGACCAGCCTGTGGGCGGGCGAGGATGCCGGTGACGGTCGGCATCCGTTCTTCGACGCCACCACGGTGTTCCCCGACCACGTGGTCGCGCGGATCACCGCGATCGGCGCGCTGGCCGGCCTGATCCGGCGCCTGCACACCGGGCACGGTGCGCGCGTCCATGTCTCCCAGGCCGAGGCCGGCATCAACCAGCTCGACACGCTGTACGTCACGCGCAACGCCCGCGCCGAATACCCAGACCTGGTCGAGGACGCCGACCCCGCGGTCCACAACGATGGTGTGTATCCGTGCGTCGGCGACGACGAGTGGTGCGTCATCTCGCTGCGCGGACCGGCCGACCGGGCCGCCGCCGTAGGCGTGATCGGCGCCGCGGACAACTGGCAGACGTGGACGTCGCAACGCAGCCCGGCCGCAGCGGCCGAGGAGCTGCAGCGGGCCGGGGTCGCGGCTGCGCCGATGTACCGGCGTCCGGACGTGCTCGCCGATCCGCACCTGGCCGCGCGCGGGCTCTACCAGCAGATGACCCACCCGATGATCGAGGGCGCGCTGCCCGCCGAATCCGGCCCGGCGCCCTTCCGCCACATCGGTCCCGCGCCGCAGCGGCCCGCGCCGGTGCCCGGGCAGGACACCGTCGAGATCTGCCGCGACGTCCTGGAATTCGACGACGCCCGCACCGCCCGGCTGTTGGCCGAGGGCGTGCTGTTCACCACCCCCGAGAGGATCGCCACATGACGTCCGCACCCGCCCAGGTCTCCGCCCAGATTTTTGTCGGCGGGACCTTTCGCCTCGGCCGGTCCGGCCGACGTCGACGCGGCCGTCGCCGCGGCCCGCGCCGCCCTGCCCGGCTGGCGGGCCACCCCGGCGGCCGAGCGGGCGGGCCTGCTGCGGGCGATGGCGGCCGCGCTGATGGCGCGGGCCACGTACACCAACGAGCTGGTCACCCGGGAGAACGGCATGCCGATGTCGTTGTCGCGCGGAGCCAACGGCGCCTTCCCCGCGCTGCTGCTGAACTACTACGCCGACCTGATCACCACCCTGGCCGACGAGGAGATCCGGCCGAGCGCCATCGGGCACACCATCGTGCGCCGCGAGCCGGTCGGGGTGGTCGCGGCCATCACGCCGTGGAACTACCCGCAGGCCCTGGCCGCGTTCAAACTGGCGCCCGCGCTGGCCGCCGGCTGCCCCGTCGTCCTCAAGCCATCCCCCGAGACCGCTCTGGACGCGTTGGTCTTCGGTGAGGCCGCCGCCGAGGCCGGACTGCCGCCGGGGGTGCTCAACGTGGTCGCCGGCGGAGCGGCCGCCGGTGCGCAACTGGTGAGTCACGCCGGCATCGACAAGGTCTCCTTCACCGGGTCGACCGTCGCGGGCCGGATCATCGGCGAGGCCTGCGGCCGGCTGTTGCGGCCGGTGACGCTCGAGCTGGGCGGCAAGTCGGCGGCCATCATTCTCGACGACGCAGACCTGGACACCACCATGGCCGGGTTGCGCACGCAGTCGTTCGCCAACAACGGCCAGACCTGCTATCTCAATTCGCGCATCCTGGCGCCGCGCTCCCGCTACGACGAGGTGGTGGACGCCATGGCCGCGCTGGCCGACGGCCTGGTGGTCGGTGACCCGCTGGACCCCGCCACCGACATCGGTCCCGTCGTCAGCGAGAAGCAGCGCGAGCGGATCCTCGGCTACATCGCGGCCGGGACCGCCGACGGCGCGAAAATCGTTGCGGGCGGCTCGATCCCGAAGGACCAGCCGCGCGGCTGGTTCGTCGAACCCACGATCTTCGCCGACGTGAAGAACAGCGATCGGATCGCGCGCGAGGAGATCTTCGGCCCGGTCCTGGCGGTGATCCCGTACGAGGATGATGCCGAGGCCGTCGCGCTGGCCAACGACAGCGACTTCGGCCTGGGCGGCACGGTGTGGTCCACCGACACCGCCCGCGCTACCGCCGTGGCCCGCGCCGTGGAAACCGGCACCATCGGGATCAACGCCTACAACCTCGACATCGCGGCCCCGTTCGGCGGGGTCAAGGCCAGTGGCCTGGGCCGTGAGCTCGGCCCCGAGGGTCTGGACGCCTACCTCGTCACCAAATCCATCTACCGCACCGGGCAGGCCTGACATGACTGGCACATCCTTGGATCCGCGCACCCCCGTCCTGGTCGGATACGGCCAGGTCAACCAGCGCACCGACCCGGCGGACGCAGTCGAGCCCGTCGCGTTGATGGCGCAGGCCGCCCGCGCCGCCGCGGACCCGCGCGTGCTGGCCGCCGTCGACGCCATCCGGGTGGTCAACCTGCTGTCCTGGCGCTACCGCGATCCGGGCCTGGCGCTCGGGCAGCTCATCGGCGCCGACGGCCCTGCCACCCGCTACACGGGCATCGGCGGCAACGTGCCGCAGACCCTGGTGAACCAGGCATGCCTGGACATCATGGCGGGGCGGGCCGAGCTGGTCCTGCTGGCCGGTGCGGAGACCTGGCGCACGCGGAAACAGCAGAAGGCCAACGGTATTCGACCCGACTGGACCTCACAGGACGAGTCGGTGCCGGTGCCGTCGGGCGCCGAGGATGCCGTCGACATGTCCAGCCCGGCGCAGGAGCGGATCAAACTGGCGCTGCCCTCGCACGTCTACCCGCTGTTCGAGGAGGCGCTGCGGGTCGCCGCGGGCGAGGCGCCGGACGACCATCGCCGGCGCATCGCGGAACTGTGGGCGCGGTTCAACGAGGTGGCCCAGCACAATCCGCATGCGTGGAGCAACCGGGCCCACACCGCCGCCGAGATCGGTGCGGCCGGCCCGCAGAACCGGATGATCAGCTGGCCCTACACCAAGCTGCTGAACTCCAACAACATGGTGGACCAGGGCGCGGCGCTGATCCTGACCTCGGTGGAGAAGGCGACCTATCTGCAGATCTCTTCGGAGCGTTGGGTTTTCCCGTGGTCGGGCACCGACGCGCACGACAGCTATGCGGTCGCCGAGCGGTGGGAGTACCACCGCAGCCCGGCCATCCGGATCGGTGCGCAGCGGGCCCTCGAGCTGGCCGGACTCGGAGCCGGTGACGTCGACCTGATCGACATCTACTCCTGCTTCCCGTCGGCGGTGCAGGTGGCCGCCAACGAGATCGGGGTGCCGACCGACGACCCGGCCCGCCCGCTGACGGTCACCGGCGGGCTCACCTTCGCCGGCGGGCCGTGGAACAACTACGTCATGCACTCGATCGCTACCATGGCCGAGAAGCTGGCGGCCGCGCCGGGCACCCGGGGCCTGATCACCGCCAACGGCGGCTATCTGACCAAGCACGCGTTCGGTGTCTACAGCGCCACCCCGCCGCCCGGCGGGTTCCGCTGGGCCGACGTCCAGGACCTGGTGGACCGCGAACCGACCCGGGTCGAGGACGCCGACTTCGCCGGCGTCGGGACGCTGGAATCGTGGACCGCGCCGTTCGACCGGGACGGCCGGCCGGAACGGGCGTTCCTGGCGGTGCGTACGCCGGCCGAGGCGCGGGCACTGGCCGTGATCACCGATCCGGACGCCGCCGCGGCGCTGGTCGAGTCGGCCGATCCGGCCGGCGCGAAGGTCCGGGTGCAGCCCGACGGCAGCGCCGAACTGATCTGATCCGGCCGCCGCCGGCAAAGTTTCCCGGCGTCCCCGATTCCGCCCTGTGCTGGCGTGATCGGGGGTTCAGCGCAATACCGCAGAACCCCCGCAACAGGCTGGCGACGGGCATATTCTCTCCGGTGAGGGATCGGGGAACGAGAATGCGAATATTGATCACCGGTGTCACCAGTGGTCTGGGCCGCCTGGCGGCGGCACATCTGCTGGCATCGGGGCATCGGGTAACCGGGGTCGCGCTGCGCGCACACCGCGATCTCGACCGCCGCGTGACGGTGACGTACCGCCCGCTGGATCCCGACCGGCTGGCGGCCCTGACCGACGACGCCGACGTGGTGATCCATTTGGCGCCGGTGGAGCCGGATGCGCCCGAATCGGTCGAGTTGACCGGACTGTTGCAGCTGGCGGATGCGGCGGCCCGGTCGGGCACGCGGCTGATTGTCCCGATCCACGCGGGCGGCGATCCGGAGCTCTACCGGCAGGCCCAGGAACTGGCCGTATCCAGCTGGGGACCCACCCTGATGCTGCGGCTGGCCCCGCTGATCGGCCGGCTCGACGACATCGCGGTGCGGCGCACCCTGGCCACGCTGGTCAGCGACCGGCATCACACGACGGTCCCGGTGCGTCTGCTGCACGTCGACGATCTGTGCCGGTTCCTGTCGTTGGCGGTGGACAGCGATCGCACCGGTGAGCTGGACGTGGCCGGGGTGGAGTCGATCACCTACGTGGCGGCCCGCCGGCTGCTCGCCGGGTTGCCGGTCCGGCGCGGCACACCGCTGTGGGAGGTTCCCGACCCGATCTTCAGACTCATTCCGCTGCAACGTGATTGGCAGTTCGAATGTGGTTGGACGGCGGCCGATGCGGTCGCCGACGTGGCCCTGGGACCGGCCGGCCGGCCGCTGGGCGACGACGGCTGCCGGGTGTTCGTCGCGGCCCCGACGACGGGTTCCCCGGCCGCGGTCGAGGGCACGGCCGGGGAGTTCGACTATCCGATCGACCCCCGATACCCGGTCTTCAGCGCCGCCGGGGTGCCCGACGCGCTGCCGGGTCCGCTGACGCCCATCACGCTCGACGTGCAGGTCGGCGCGATGCGGGCCGCGCAGCGCGCCACCGCCGGATTGCTGGGCATGCCGGCCGACCTGGGTGCCGAGTGGGGAGCGCGGGCCACCGCGGTCTTCGGTCACCGGGTCTACACCGGGGTGTCCGTGCACGATGCGTACGAGCCCCGCGCCGTAACCGCGCAGCGCGTCCTGCGGGCCACCCGCGGCTACTCCGACCGGTGTCAGACCCATGCCGCCGCGGTGGCGGAGGCGGCACTCGAGGCCGAGACGCTGGGCACCCTGTCCGACGCTCGGATCGACACCCGGATGATGTTGCTGTGCAACCAGATCCAGGACGGCTGGGAACTGAGTGCCCTCGGGGTTTCCATCGAGGGTGCGTTCAATCGGCTGGCGCGGCGGCCGGCC
>JAKIXW010000006.1:16901-31545 GCA_022708865.1 Acidobacteriota bacterium | reverse complement strand
CGCGACGTCGGGCACCGCGGGCCGGGGGAGGCCGAACTCGCCAACCCGGTCATCGCCGACGATCCCGGGCTGCTGCTGGCGGCGGCCGAACTCGCGGCCACCGAGGAGGCCGTGCCCGCCGTCGAACCTGAACGCCCGCCGTCCGACCCGATCGGCCGGCGCATCGTCCGCACCCGGTCGGCACGCGAGACGGCCTGGGACAGCACCGTGCGCGCCACCCACCAGCTCCGAATATTATTGCGCGAGAACGGTTCCCGGATGGTGGCGGCCGACGTTATCGACAACGCCGACGACGTCTGCTACCTGACCCGCTTCGAACTGCTGTCCCCACCGCCGGACCTTCGGGGACTGGTCGACCGGCGCCGAGCGGAGATGGCGCGGCTACAGGCGCTCAGCCTGCCCGAGGTGATCGACGCGCAGTGGACACCGGCGGAGCATCTCGCCGCCGAGGTTGGTGCCACGTTGGCGGCGTCGGACCTGGCCGACGCGGCGTCCTGAGGTCAGGCCCGCGCGGCTGGCCCGGGTTGGCCCGCCAGCCCGCCGCCGACGATGACGGATGTGGTGTTTCTGGACATGCCTGTTCGCGTACCCGGACAGCCGGGTCTTGAGCCCTATTCGGCCGGCAGGCTCCGGGCGTGATCGGCCCCGCGGCGCACCCATGAATGCAGTTGCCGTTTGGTGCCGGTGCCGTCGTCGGTGACCCTGATCCAGCCCCGCATCTCGCGTTCGCCCATGACCATGGGTTCGACGTGGGAGCGGTCCAGCAGCGCGGCGGTGTCCTGCGGTGGCACTCGGACGCCCCGGCCGCCCCGGCCGCTGACGCAGACGCAGACGGCCATGTTCCCGCCGAATCAGGAAGGCCAAGCCGCCGAACATCGGCCGCTCGGTGAACGGCGTGCCGCTGAGCACCTCTCGGATCCGGTGGGCCAGTTCCTGGTCGTAGGACATCTCAGGCCAGCTCGATTCGGCTGGTCAGTAGGTCGGTGTCCGTCAGGCGCACCATCGCGCAGTTGTGGGCGGGCAGGGCGGTGGCGATTCCGGTGTGCCAGTCTCCGCCGACCCGGACCCGCACCGCGGGGTTGGCCGCGATGTTCTTGACCTAGTCGGCATACCGCGAGTGTAGAACGCGCCGAGTGTGAATCCTGGGCGAGAGTCCCGGCGGTTTCCCGCACCAGATTCACACTCGGCGCGTCGTAGGTCAGGCCGCCGCGGCCGACCGTGCCGCCGGGGCGGGTTCCAATGCCGGCGTGACGATCTCGGTGGCAGCGCGATCGGATGGGTCAGGACGAGGGGATCAGGCCTCCAGAGTCGATGCGGTTGCGCGCAATCCTGGCGCCGCTCAGTTCGGCTGCAGGGCCGCCAGCACCCGGCGCATGTCCGAGCGCCGCTCCTCGATGGCACGCCCGATCTCGTGGAGCAGCGCGGGCTTGTCCCGGACCAGTTCCTCGACGTCGTCGCGGTCGATCTCCAGGATGGTGACTTCGCCGAGCGCCACCGCATGCGTCGACACCGGTTCACGGGTCAGGGCCGTCTGGCCCAGGAAATCGCCCTCCTCGAGGGTGCGGACGGTCACCAGGCTGCCGTCCGCGGCCGTGGCGGCCAGCCGGGCCTGCCCGGACACCACGAACTTCATCGCCTGCGGCACGGTGCCGGCCCGCTGGATGGTCTCGTCCGCGCCGTAGCGGAACATCCGGACCCGGTCCATCAGGAAGCGCTGATCGGCGGGAGTCAGCCGCAAGATGGTGGCGCTGTCCCGCAGGGCCTTGCTCAGGCGCTCCTCGGTGGCGAAGTCATCGTCGGCGCCGTCGAGGTGGTATTCGGCACGTCGCGCCGCGTACCACAACCACCGGTTGAAGGTCGCGCGGGCCGCGCTGTCGTCGGCCGGACTGCGTAACGGGATCGAGGTCCGGTAGCCGTCAGCGCCGAGCGCGACGGCGGTGGTCCGCGCATCGGGGCGGCACTGCGGTAGCGCGGCGGCCGTGCGCATCAGCAGCGCGCACACCCCGTCGGGCGGGTCGGCGGAGGAGAACGCCGTCTCGATCGTGATCTTGTGGTCCCCGGCCGGCCGGCTCAGGTTCGTGAACGACGCACCCGCCAGCACCGAGTTCGGGGTGACCTGAAGTCCCTTACCGGTCTCGATGTGCACAGCGCGCCAGTTGACCTCGACCACGCGCCCGCGGGCGGCTGGGGTGTCGAGCCAGTCGCCGAGCTGGAAGGGCTGCTCGAACAGCATCAGCAGCCCGGAGATGATCTGTCCGACCGAGTTCTGCAGCGCGAGGCCCAGCACGATCGAACTGATGCCCAGCGCGGTGAACAGCCCGCCGACGTTGGCGCCCCAGATCACCGAGAAGATCATCGCGACCCCGACCGCGATGAGCACGAATCGCGCGACGTCGAGGAAGATCGACGGAATCCGCTTGCGCCAGCTGCCTTCTGGGGCGCCTTGGAACAGCGTGGCGTTCAGCCCGGACAGCAGCAGCACGATGACGACGAACCCGAAGATCGTCGCCACGATGCGCACCGGCGTTTCGTGGCCGGCTTCCTGGCGGGCCTTGGTCATCATCAGCAGCAGCGCGCCGAGCGGCAGGATGTAGGTCTTCAGCAGCCACACGGGCCGGGCCAGGTTGCTGTCGCGCCGCCGCAGGGCGTTGTGCAGCTCGGTCAGGATCACCAGCGCCAGGGGCAGGCCGATCCCGACGCCGACGGCCCACGGCAACCAGGACGACGACAGGGCCGAATGCATCAGGGGCGCTCCGCGAGCCGCCAGATCGGTTCGGTCGTGACGTCGGGCGGAGTGCCCACAGTGACCTCACCGGCGGAGGTGAACCGTTCGCTGTCCCGCAGCGCCGCGTAGACCGTCGTCGTCACGTAGATGCCGGGCTGACTCGACCCGCTCTGGGCCTGGTGGGCCAGGTTGACCGCGGCGCCCCACAGGTCGTAGATGACGGCGGTGCGCCCGACCAGGCCCGAGCTCACGGTTCCGGTGTCGATGCCGGCCCGCAGCGCCAGGTCGTGACCTGTCTCGGCACGGTAGCGGTCCACGATCTCTTCCATCTCGACCGCGAAATCGACGGTGCGCCGGACGTTGTCGAGTCGTGGCACGTTCAGGCCGCAGCTGGCCAGGTAGCCGCTGCGCATGGTGCGTACCCGTTCGACACCCAGGCTCTCGGCCGCGGCGTCGAACTGTCGCACCAACTGGTTGACCGCGATCAGCAGCTCGTCACTGGACAACCGGGTGGACAACTCGTCGAGGCCGACGATGTCGGCGAAGATCACCGTCACGTCGCGATGATCCTGGGCGACCATCTCCTCGCCCTGGCGGTAGCGCTCGGCCACCGACTCGGGCATCAATGACAGCAACAACCGGTCGTTCTCCTGGCGCTGCTGGGTCAGCAGATCGTCCTTGACCCGCAGACTGCGACTCATCTCGTTGAAGGACTTGGTCAGATCACCGAACTCGTCGCGCGACTCGACCGGCAGCGTGGTCTGGAAGTCGCCGGCACTGATCCGCCGGGCGCCGTCCTCGAGCCGGTGGATGGGTTTGACGAACAACCGCGACAGGAACATCGAGGCCAGGCAGACCAGGAAGATGATGCCCAAGGTCGAGAGCACCAGCTTCTTGGTGAAGCTCGCGATCGGCGCGAACGCTTCGGCGGTGTCGATCTTGGCGATCATCACCCAGTGCAAGTTGGAGATGGTCATCGGGGCGTACGACTGCAGCGACTCCTGGCCCAGGTAGTCGTCGGTGATGATGGTGCCGGACTGACCGCGCTGGGCCAGCCGGACCGCCTCGTTGCCCGCCGGTTGAACCAGTGTGGTGCCACCGAACCGCAGCGAATTCTCGGCCACATCCGGCGGCGTGCCCGCATCGATGACGTCGCGCTTGAACTGTTCCGGATTCTCCAGGAAGAGCCGGGAATCCGAGCGCATCAGGTTGTCCGTACCGACCAGGAAGGTCTCACCGGTGCGGCCCATGCCCGAGCGGTCCCACTGTTTGTCGAAGGTCATCAGCCGGTTGAGCTTCGTGATGGGGAACTGCATGGCCAGCACGCCCTCGATGTGACCGCCCTCCCCGACCGGGGACATCAGCCATGCGGTGGGTTCGTTGTACGACGGCAGGTAGGCCGCGAAGTCCGTGGTGACGACGTAGTCGACGGTGTTGGTGGACAGGGCCTTGTTGAACGCCTGGGTCAGGTCGCTGTCGTGAAACGGGCCGGTCATGATGTTGGTGCCGAGGTCGACGCCCTTGTAGGCGCTGTACACGACGTTGCCCCGTGGGTCGATCAGCAGCGCGTCGTCGTATTCGAATCGGTGGACGATCTCGCGGAAGAAGTCGTTGTACTTCGTGTGTGCGGCGGTCCAGGTGCTGCCGTCACGGGCGTCGTCGACATCGATGGCGTAGGTGTCGGTGGTGTACGGCGCGGTGTAGATAGCCTGCAGGTAGCGCTGCGCATTCGACTGTGGGAGCAGCCCGCGCAGGTCGAGTTCGAGCCCCGACTCCTTCTCCACCTCGGGTGCGAACTGGGTTCGGTAGTACTTCTCGATCTGCTGTTGCTGCTGCGGGGTGACGGTGTACCTGGCCGGATCGCTGTTGAGATCGTCGAAGCCCTTGGTGAATTCCCGCATCGCGTTGATGGTGGTGGAGCCGCGGGTGTACACGACGAGCGAGTTCTCCAGGTCCTTGAAGGATCCGTCGGCGAAGCGGGTCTGGGCTTCCCGGATCTCGGTCAGCCGGTCGAACGCGGCGGCCCGTAACGACGCCCGGCCGGATTGATAGCCGATGGCGCCGACGATCGCCGCTGACAGCACGCTGGTCAGCAGGAGCATCAGCAACAACTTGGACTGGATGCTGACCCACGAGAGCATCCATCGCCGGCCCCGCCGGCGTCCGCGCCCGCCCTCCAACGGGGTCTCGACGGTATCGTCTGTCGGCGTCGTCACGGCTGGAACAGTAGTCGCTGCACCGGGTTTTCCCGGCGAACCCGGGCGGGACATGCCAGGGTGGTTCGTATGTCCGCGGCGGACCCGTTCGAGCTGAGCCGGTTCGTGGATGCCCAGGATCGGTGCTACGACACGGTAGTTGCCGAATTGCGTTCGGGCCGCAAGCGCAGCCACTGGATCTGGTTCGTCTTCCCGCAACTGGCCGGCCTGGGCGGCAGCCCGACGGCGCGCCGATTCGGCATCTCCGGCCTCGCGGAGGCCGGGGCCTACCTGGCGCACCCGGTGCTCGGCGCCCGGCTGCGCGAATGTGCCCGGATCCTGGTGGATGCCGGTGGACGCGAACGGCGTTCGGCGGACGAGATTTTCGGCTTCCCCGACCATCTGAAGGTCCGCAGCAGCATGACGCTGTTCGAGCGCGCGTCGGGTCCGGCCGCGGCCGCGGCGGACTTCGCCGCGGTGCTGGACCGGTTCTACGCCGGCTACCCGGACGGCCGGCAAGATCCGGCGACGCTGGCCCTGCTCGGCTGACCGTCGGTCAGTGGGGCGCCGCGACCAGCCAGCCGTGCGGGGGCACCACGAGGTCGGTCAGCGTCTGCTCGGGGGGCGCGCCGCTGCCAGCGATCACGGTGACCGGCGCCGGCAGCCGGACCCCAACCGGGGTGTCCGACACACTCAATGCCACCACCAGAGATTCTTCGCCGCAACGGGTTTCGTACACATAGCAGCGGTTGTCCAGGTGCAGCACGGTGGTGCGGGCCCGGTGCAGCCAGGCGTGGCGCCGGCGCAGCCCGATCAGGAACTGGTGCAACGCGAACAGTTGCGCACCCGCGTCGTCCACGGGCATCGGGGGAGCCCCGAATTCCGGGCGCACCGCGTCGTCGCCACCGGCGCGCTCCTCCTTGACGCCGTGCAGACCGAACTCGTCGCCGGCGTAGATCGTCGGAACTCCGCCGGTGGTCATCAGCAACACCAGAGCGTGCGCCACGTGCCGGGGGTCGGCCAGCCGGCTGGCGATGCGGGTCACGTCGTGATTGCCGACGAAGGTCTGGGGCACAAAGGTTTCCAGGAATTCGGCGTGCCGTCCCAGCGCGTGGTCGAGTTCGTGGAAATTGCCGTCGTTCAGCGCGCTCCAGGTGGCCTTCCACAGTTCGTACTGCGTCACCGCGTCGAAGCCGGATTCGCTCACCACGGCCGCGTAGTCGCCGTGGATCACCTCGCCGACGAACCATGCGTCGGGATGACGCTCGCGCACCCGCGGCAGCACCTGCGCCCAGAACCGCGCGGGCACCGCGTACGCCGCGTCCAGCCGCCACCCGTCGGCGCCGCGGTCCAGCCAGTGGCCCATGACGTCCACGACGTAATCGATCACCTCCGGTTCGTCGTGGTTGAGGGCGATCAGTTCGCTGTGGCCCTCGAAAGTGGCGAAACCGTCGCGGGATTCCCGGAACCAGCGCCGGGCGCCGGCGTCCCCGTCCAGGGCGCGACGGTAGTGCGGGAACTCGGTGCCGACATGGTTGAAAACACCGTCGAGCAGCACGCGCACCCCCGTGGCATGCGCCTGTTCGGCCAGCTCGTCGAAATCGTCCCCGGTGCCCAGCCGCGGGTCTATCCGATAATGGTCGGTGGTGTCGTAACCGTGTGTGCGCGAGGCGAACATGGGCCCCAGCGCAATGCCGGACGTGCCCAGCGTGACGACGTGGTCGAGCCATGCGGTTACCCGGCGCAGTCGGTGCTCCTGCGGCGCGGGAGGGTCGACGGCCGGGAAGGCGCCGGTGAAACCCAGCGGGTAGACGTGCCACCAGATGGCGTGCCGCACCCAGGGTGGTTCGGTCACGGCCGGAACCTGGCCTCGTAGAGCCGCTTCATCTCCGCCTCGAATTGCGGTGCGGGCCCGTCGGTCACGATGCGCGGGGCCACCGTCGTGATCGGCAGCGCGGCCACCGGCGACGGCGGGGTGCCCCACTCGCCGCGCCAGCGCGACAGCTGCTGGGACGAGGTGGCGAACACGATGCGGCCGAGGCCGACCCAGGCGTGCGCGGCCGCACACATCGGGCAGTGCTCGCCGGAGGTGTACACGGTGGTGCGCACCCGCCGCACGGGCGCGATGTTGTCGACGGCCCACGCGGCGATCCCGAATTCGGGATGCCGGGTGGCGTCGCCGTCCTTCACCCGGTTGCGGTCCTCGAACAACGTGGCACCGTCGGCGTCCACCAGGATGGAGCCGAACGGCTCGTCACCGTTCTCCAGCGCCTCCCGGGCCAATTCCACACAGCGCTCCAGGTGGGCGATGTCGTTGTCGGTCAAGGACACAGGAACGCAGTTTACGCGGTGGGTTCGGCCGTCTCGAGGCACGATGATGCCGTGATCGCGCCGTTCGACCAAGGTGTCATACGAAGGTCGGCACTGGAATGGGTAAACGCCAGGACTCTCGACGGCTCGAATCCGATGACCCGGGATGAATTGGCCGGCGATTTCTTCGTTGATGGGATTCGCTTCCCCCTAGTCGATCGCGGCCGCGGTATCCGAAAGCCGGCAGGTTGGACGGCCGCGCTGTCTATCCTCACTCCCGCGCCGAAGTCTGGAGTGGCGCCGTATGACGATCATGAGGGTCCAGACGGCCTGCACCGGTACAAGTTGCGCGCAGATCAGCGCGGGACGGCCGAAAACGAGTCGCTGCGCGAGGCAATGCGCCAAGAAGCGCCCCTTATGTGGTTCGTCGGCGTGGCACCAAGCATGTTCAATGTCATCGCCCCGATCTATCTGTTGAAGGAGGAACCCGAGGAGGACCAGTTCGTCCTTGCGCTGACTGCTGACCAACTTGACGTCGACCTCGATAGCGGGATAGAAGCTGCACTTCGCCGGTACCTGTTGTCCGAGACACGTCGCCGACTGCACCAACCATTGTTCGCTAGTCGTGTGATGCTGGCCTATGCGGACCGATGCGCAGTGTGCATGCTGCACCACCGCCCTCTGCTGGACGCTGCTCACATCATTCCTGATTCTGAAGAGAAGGGTCTGCCGATCGTCCCGAATGGGTTGGCGCTCTGCAAGATTCACCACGCGGCTTACGACTCGGACATCCTCGGCATCCGCCCTGATCACACCGTCGAGATCCGGCACGATCTGCTCGATGAGATCGATGGCCCAATGCTTCGTCACGGTCTACAGCAGCATCACGGCCAGAAGTTGATGAACTTGCCGAGCCGCAGAGCAGACCGCCCCGACCCTGAGAGGCTATGGGTTCGGTACCGAAGGTTCACCGCGGCCTGAGCGGGCGTAGCCACACCACAGAGTGCTTTCGGTATGACTGCTGCAAGACTTCGAACTACGTCGAGATGGCGGTGTCCACCGAGCCGCGGATGTCGTTGACGGCATGAAGTTATGTAGAACGCCTGCCTGCCGCACCGCCTGGTCTGATCACGCACTACGTCTCGGAAGATGCTCACCGTTCCGGGGTCGAGCACGCCGTCGCTGACCAGTTCACCTCCCGTTCCGCCGGGCTCGAACGCGGGATTCAGCGCGAGCCACGGCTTCGGCCAGAGCAGATCGTCGGGGATCTCCTTCTCGACCTTGCCCTGGATCTGAGGGTCCTTGGTCTCTAGGACGCGCTTGACGAAGTTCTCGTAGTCGTCCAAGACCTCGTCGAGGACACCGAACGCGTGGGGGCGGCGCCCTGCATCGGTCACCCCTCGTCGAGTGTGCGAAGCAATACTTGGGTGAGGGCCGCGAAGCTCGGCGCAAGTGTCGGATCTCCGCCGGTGGCTGCGGCGGCCAGCTGTGGCAGCCGCGACGAGGGTTCGGTGGCGTCGGCTCGCATGAACGCCAATGCGCGCGAGCTCACTTCGCGTGCCACGTCGTGTCTGGAGTGTCGGTGGAATCCGGCGAGAGTTCCGCAGTGTCGACCGCCTGGAGTAGCCACCACGTGAGCCAGCAGGCCGACGACCAGCCAGCGCAACGACCCCAACCAGCGTTCGGCCGGCACCAGGATCAGGCAGTACATCAGCAGGTACGGCCACCACCACACGCCGTCGATCCACAGCAGGCTGGCCAACAGCACGCGGATCGGGTCCGTCGCGAGGTGGTGCAGGTTGGTCGACTGGTGTTCGAGGACGGCATGCAGCTCGCGCCTGGTCAGGGCGTGCTGATACAGCGAGGTGACGAGCAGCACCGCCAGCCAGCCGAACGTCAGCGGGGCGCTACGGATGAACCGCCACACTGCGTGTCCTCGGCTCATCTGGCACAGGGTAGACGGCGGTTCTGGGAGTCTTCGGGGGTGTTGCAGAACATCCTGAACTTCGCCGGGATCGCCGTGTTCGCCGCCTCGGGGGCGGTGGTCGGCGTCCGAAAGGGTTTCGACCTGTTCGGTATCGCCGTGATGGCGGTGCTCACCGGGGTGGGCGGCGGGATCCTGCGGGATCTGCTGCTCGACATCAGCCCGCCGAACTCGATACAGCACTGGCCCAACATCACCGTCGCGCTGGCGGCGGCCGCGGTCGCAACCGTGTTCGCGCGCGCCGTCATCAGGATGAACCGGCTGGTGCTGATGCTGGACGCGGTCGGCATGGGTTTCTTCGCGACCTCGGGTGCGGCCATCGCCGTCGACAACGGGGCCAGCTGGTTCGCGGCGGCGCTACTGGGAATGCTGTCGGCCATCGCCGGCGGCATCATCCGCGACGTGCTGGCGCGCGACGTCCCGATGGTGATGGGTCCCGACGATCTGTACGCGATCCCGGCGATGTTGGGTTCGGTCACCTATGTCGTGATCGACTACTTCGGGCCGCAATGGGTCGGCCTGGTGGTCGGCTCGGTGGTGGCGACGGGATTCCGGCTGGCGGGCCTGGTATTCCACTGGCGGTTGCCCACGGGCCCGCGCGGATTGATCACCCCGGAGAGCTGAGGGGGTTCAGTGTCCCGCGACGACGTCGACCTCGTCGTGCCCGACAGGCTCGCGGGCCCCCGGCAGGAACCAGTACGCCAGGCACACCAGCCCGAAGAGCAGATAGCCAAGTGCCACTTGGGGATTGGCCGCCCAGGCCACCTCGGGAGCGTGGATCAGCCCGATGAACGACAGCACCGCTCCGACCAGCGAGGCCACCGCCGCGGGCAGGAACTTCTTGTCGAGGATGAAGGTGACCATGGTGCCCAGGATCAGGCCCACCAGGACCGCTCCCTCACCCAGGGTCCGCAGCCCCTCGTACACCACGCCGGCACTGTTGAGCGCGTCGGTGCCGACCTTGTCCGCCGACGTCGCCGCCGCGCTCAGCGCGTTGTCGATCAGGCCGCTGGCCCACTGGGCCAGGTTCGGCAGCAGCGCGGCCACCACCGCGATGGCGTGCAGCCGCGGTACGGCCTGGAACGCCTGGGCGCCGATCAGCAGCCCGATGTAGAGCAGGATCGGCACGATCGCCGGTACCGGCAGCAGCGCCTCGAGGACGCCGAAAAGCCCGAGGAAACAGAACAATCCGATCACCGCGCCGCTGGCCAGTGAATAGCTCGCGCGGCCGCCGGCGTCCTTCCAGCCGGGGTGCCCGATGTAGACCGCCGGCGGGAACGGCGAGCCGAACGCCGAACCGATGACGGCGCCGGCGCCGTCGGCCAGCAGCACGCTGCGCAGGTTGTAGCTGTCGCCGGCGGCGGCTGCGCTCTCCACGTTGCTCATCGCCTCGGTGAAGTTGTAGACACCCAGCGGTATCGCGGTGCCCAGCAGCGGGGCCAGGTTCGACAGCCCCGACCAGAGCAGGTCCACGCGCAGATCGGGGATCCCGATCGCGATGTCGGAGATCGCTCTGCCGACATCCGGGGCCGACATGTAGCCGCCGATCCAGCCGATCGCCGTGCCCACCAACAGCGCGGCCAGCCCGACCGGGAACCCGAACGGCAGTTTCACGTCGGTGAAGAAGCCGATCAGGATGATCGCCATCACCGGCAGGCCGATCCAGGCCGCCTCCCACATCTGCGCGGCCGGGCGCATCGAGATGAACGTGATCGAGATGCCGGCCAGGGTGCCCAGCATCGCGGCCCGCGGTGTCAGCATCCGGATGTACGGGCCGACGAAGGCGCCGATCATCACGATGACGCCGATCATGAACGCCCAGGCCAGACCCGCCGACCAGGCCTGCAGCGGGTCCTTGGTCTTCAGGTAGACCGGCAGCATCACCACGAACACCACGATGAACATGTGGGGCACGCTCGGGCCGTACGGCAGGGCGGTGACATCGGACCGGTTCTCCCGCACCGCCAGTCGGCGGGCCAGGAACGTGTAATAGAGGTTGCCGAGGATCAGCGCCACGCCCAGCGCCGGCAGCACCGTACCCAGCACATCGTCGGCCCGCACCTGGACGACGCCGATCATCAGCCCGGTCAGCGTCAGCACGTTCACCAGGATGTTGAAGCCCAGCCCGAAGAAGGCGTTGGTGTCGCCACGGGTCCACCACGACAGCGCCGAGGCGGGCGGGTCGGTTGTCTCGGTGCTCATGGCCCACCCTCCTTGATTCCGTCGCACGTTACCGCCGAAGTACGTGTGTGCGCGCCGAAAACCCACTGCCGCACCGCCCGCCGGGCTAGATTCCAGGGGTGTTGACCGCGGCGTTGCGTGATCTGCAGTGGCGCCGCCGCCGTTTCATCATCGCCGTCATCGGCACGGCGTTCGTCTTCGCGATGACGCTGGTGCTCACCGGGCTGGCCAACGGCTTTCGGGTCGAGGCGCGCAACACGGTCGACGCATTCGGCATCGACTACTTCCTGATCCAGAACGGGGCGGTGGGGCCGTTCCTGGGCTCGTCGCCGTTCGGTCAGGCCGATGTGGCTCGGGCGCAACGACTTCCGGGTGTGCAGTCCGCCGCGGGACTGGTCTACGCGGGAATCACCGCCCTGGACAACGGCACTCCCCGAACGATGAACATGTTCGGCGCGCCCACCGACGGCCCGGGCATGCCAGCCATGACACAGGGTCGGCCGCCGACCAACTCCGACGAGATTGCCGTTTCCTCCACCCTGGGCCGCAACATCGGCGATCACCTCGACATCGCCTCGCACGATCTGAAAGTGGTCGGCATAGTCGAGGATTCGACGGTGCTGGCCAAACAGCCCAACCTGTTCCTCACCGTGGCCGGCGCGCAGCGACTGCTCTTCGGCGGGCAACCCGTGATCTCGTCGATCGGCATCCGCGGTGCCCCCGAACGCCTCCTGGATGGCTACCGCGCGGTCGACCGGCACGGCGCCGTCGACGACTTCATGCGACCGCTGAAGGTGGCCGTCGACGCCATCAGCATCATGGCGATGCTGTTGTGGGTGGTGGCCGCGCTGATCGTGGGGTCGATCATCTACATGTCCGCCCTGGAACGCACCCGCGACTTCGCGGTCTTCAAGGCGGTCGGCGTGTCGACGCAGGCGATCCTGGGCGGGCTGGCGTTGCAGGCCGTGATCATCGCCATGCTGTCGGCGGCACTGGGTGTGGTGCTGTCACTGGTGCTGGCACCGTTGTTCCCGATGCGGGTCGACATCCCGCAGGGGGCCTTCCTGCTGCTGCCGGTGGTGGCCATCGCGATCGGGCTGATCGCCAGCGGCGCCGGGCTCCGTCGGGCGGTGTCGGTGGATCCGGCGCTGGCGTTCGGGGGACCCTGACCGATGGGCGATCTGAGCATCCGTGACCTCGTGGTCGAATACAGCAGTGGTGCCGAGGCGGTGCGGCCGATCGACGGCCTGGATCTCGACGTGTCGGCCGGTTCGTTGGCAATCCTGTTGGGCCCCAGCGGATGTGGCAAGACAACCTTGCTGTCCTGCATCGGCGGGATCCTGAAACCGACGTCGGGTCTGATCCGGGCCGGCAACATCGACGTCACCGCGCTGGACGCGCACAGCCTGACGGTGTACCGGCGCAACACCGTCGGCATCGTGTTCCAGGCCTTCAACCTGGTGCCCAGCCTGACGGCGGCGGAGAACGTCATGGTGCCCATGCGGGCGGCCGGGATGAGTCACCGCGCCGCGCACAAACGCGCCGTGGAGCTGCTCGACCGGGTGGGCCTGTCCGAGCGGATGCACCACCGGCCCGGCGATCTGTCCGGCGGGCAGCAGCAGCGGGTCGCCGTCGCGCGCGCGATCGCGCTGGACCCGCCACTGATCCTGGCCGACGAACCGACCGCACATCTGGACTTCATCCAGGTGGAGGAGGTGCTGCGGCTGATCCGGGCGCTCGCCGACGACGACCGCGTGGTGGTGGTGGCCACCCACGACAGCAGGATGCTGCCGCTGGCCGACCGGGTGGTGGAGCTGGTCCCCGCGCTGGCCAGCACCGACCGCGCGCCGGAGACCGTCGAGGTCAGCGCCGGCGCGACGGTGTTCGCGCAGAACACCATGGGCGATCTGATCTACGTGGTGTCCGCCGGCGAGTTCGAGATCATCCGTGAACTGCCCGACGGCGGCTCCGAGACACTGTCGACGGCCAGCCCCGGGGAGTACTTCGGCGAGATCGGACCGCTGTTCGGCCTGCCCCGATCGGCGACCGTGCGGGCGCTGACCGACGGCACCCTGATCGGGTACACCGTCAAGGAATTCCGGCAACGGTTGGGCACCAGGGGAATTCACGACCTGATCGAGCACCGCACGATCAGCGTCGACTGACGTCCAGCCCCAGCAGGTAACGGCTGATGGTCTCGGTCTCGGTCAACAGCACGCGTTGCGCGGTGTCCTGGCGGTCCAGCAGTCGCGCTGCGTCGCGCAACTGCTGATCGGTCTCCGACAGGTGCCGCGCGTCGACGGTCCAGGGCTGGCCGGCGCTCGGGGGTTCACCGCGCAGCGCGTCGACGTAGTCGTCGACGGCGACGACGAAGCGCGGGTCGAGCCGTTCCGGATGCGCCCCGGCCACCTTGTCCTCGAGGGCGACACACGCGCCGGTGACGGCGTTGAGGGCGGCCCGGTAGGAGCTCAGCCAGCGCCGGACCTCCGGCGCCTCGGCCCTCAGGCTGCCGCTGGCCGCCTCGAACGCCGACCGGGTCCGGACGGCTCGCTGCCAGGCGGTGTTCAGGGTGCTGGCCGGGTGCGGAATCGGATGGACGAAACCACGGATCACCGTTGCCGCGTAGTCGATCTCGGCCTTGAGCAACTCGCCGGCCCGCTGCCGCAGCCGCACCATCGACCGGTCCGGCAGGGCCACGTGACTGGCCACCGCCAGGCCGCCGCCGAGGACCACCGAGATCAGCCGCTGGCTCAGGTCGGCGCTGTCGACGGAGCCCTGGATGTCGAGCAGGAACACGATGCCCATGGCCAGCGCACCGGTCATCGGCACCGCGCCCAGGCCGGCCAGCCCGTACGACAATCCCAGCGCGATCACGGCCGGCACCGCGGCCAGTGCACCGGTGGGTTGCAGCAGGCCGGTCAGGATGGTCGCCACCAGCACACCGGCCAGGACGCCCACCACCCGGCTGATGCACCGGGTGTACGTGTGCGCGGTCTCGGGCCGCAGGGTCAGCAGCACCGTCAGTGCGATCCATTCGCCGTGGCCGAGCCCGATGCCGCGGGCCAGCGCCACACCCAAACCGGTGGCGGCCGCCAGTCGCAGCGCATGCCGCAGGATCGGGGAGTCGCCGGACAGCTGGGCGATGATCGCGGCCCGGGCCGCGCGCTCGGCGCCGACCAGGCCGGGCACGCCGGCGAAATGCAGTGCGCAGGCCTCGTCGACCTGGCCGCGGAACCGGTCGGCGGCGGT
>JAKIXW010000006.1:8269-16891 GCA_022708865.1 Acidobacteriota bacterium | reverse complement strand
CCCGCCGATTCGCCGAGTCGGCGCAGTGCTTGCTGGGCGCCCGCCCGGCCCGCCCGGTCGGCTCCGGACAGCGCGTCCAATGCGTCGGCGCCGGCCAGCAGCGTGTCCCGGAGGGCCGGGCTGGCCGGCTCGGTCCGTAACACGTTGAGCGTCATGGTGATTCGTTCGGGCAGCGCATGCAGGCCGCGGTGCGCCGGCGGCCGGCGCCGGGCCTGGCTCTCGGTCAGGACGTAGGCGGTCCGCAGGTCGAACAGGGGAGTGGCGTCCAGTTCGGCGTCCGGTTCGTCGGCCAGCCGGCGGGCGCCGCGGGCCACCCAGCCGTAGGCGTCCTGCAGGGCGCGGCGCTGATCCTTCCAGCGCTGCCGGGGCCAGGCCGCCACCAGCACGACCTGGAGCAGTCCGGCAGCGGTCGCCAGCGCCGCGCCGCGCAGTGCGGACTGCGCGTCGGCGGCGGGCGGGCAGGTCACCAGCACCACGCAGGACGCGGTCGCGACCAGTCCGGCGTTGCGGCTGATGGCCCAGCACATCCCGGCCGACAGGCAGGAGGCGATCACCACGGTCAGGAAGGCCACATCGGAGGCCGACGTCAGCGCGCCGACGAGAACGGTCATGCCGATTCCCAGTGCCACACCGATCACCAACGGCACGCGGGCGTGCGGACTGTCGTGCAGTGCGACCGCGCCAGCGACCGCGGCGCCACCCACGGCGGCCACCGCCATGCCCGCAACCCCGATCGGCGCCCAGTGCCAGGCCGCCAGCGCCGCCAGCAGAACACCGACAAGGCTGCGGAGCACCTCACCGACATACGGCCACGAGACTGTTGGCGACCGCAGGGCAAGGCCCTCCCACATGGGCGTCATTATTGCCGGTACGTTCACGGACTGTGGAGAAAGTGATCATCCTGATCCGCAGAGATCCCGGCGCCGCTGCCGAGGACGCATGGTGCGCCCGGCTGCGGGGTCCCGTCGCACAACGACTGCTCGACCTGGGCGTGCCCGGACTGGCGGTCAACGTCAAGGACGCCGAGGTTCGCGCGTCGCTGATGACACTGACGGTTCTCGACCCGCCCGTCACCGCGGTGGTGAGCGTGTGGACCCAGCAGTGCTACGGCGACCAGCTGGGCGCGGTGCTGGACATCCTGGCGACCGAGGCCGATTCGGTGGCCGCCTACCTGGTGACCGAGTCGGTGCCGCTGCCGTACCGCGAGCAGCCGGGTGCCCGCACCGCCGGGCTGGCCAATGTGGCGTTGCTGCGCCCGCCGGCCGACCTGGATGCCGAAACCTGGCGCAGCCGCTGGCATCTGGGGCACACCTCGGTGGCCATCGAGACCCAGTCCACCTTCGGATACACCCAGAACGAGGTGGTGCGGGCGCTGACACCCGACGCGCCGGCATTCGCGGCGATCGTCGAGGAGCTGTTCCCGATCGAGGCGGTCGGGGATCTGTCGGCGTTCTTCGGCGCCGCGGACGACGCGGATCTGGCCGACCGGGTGTCCAGAATGGTGGCCAGTACCTCGTCGTTCGGGGCGAGTACCAACATCGACACGGTGCCGACGAGCCGCTACCTCCTGCGCTCGCCGTTCGCGGACCCGGTGTGACTGATTAGGCTGCCCCCGTGACGCTGAACATCGCCGACGAGAACCGGGTGCGCACGCTCACCCTCAACCGGCCCGAGGCGCTGAACGCGTTCAACGAGGACCTCTATCACGCGACCACCGCGGCACTGCGCGCCGCCGCCGACGATCCCGAGGTGTCCGTCGTCGTGGTCACCGGCACCGGCCGGGCGTTCTCGGCCGGCACCGACCTGGCCGAGATGCAGGCGTACATCGGCGATCCCGACAACTTCCCGGGCGAGTACGGCACGGGTTTCATCGCGCTGGTCGATGCGCTCGCCGCGTTCCCCAAGCCGTTGATCTGCGCGGTCAACGGACTCGGACTGGGCATCGGCACCACGATCCTGGGCTTCGCGGATCTGGCCTTCATGGCCGACGACGCGCGGCTCAAGTGCCCGTTCACCAGCCTCGGGGTGGCCCCGGAGGCGGCGTCGTCGTACCTGTTGCCGCAGCTGATCGGGCGGCAGAACGCCGCGTGGCTGCTGTTGTCGTCGGAGTGGGTGGACGCCCGGGAGGCCAGGGAGATGGGCCTGGTGTGGAAGGTCTGCCCGCCCGAGGAGTTGATGGCCGAGACCTACCGGCACGCCGCGGTGCTGGCCGCCCGGCCGCTGTCCAGCCTGATGGCGGTGAAGCGGACGATGACCGATCCGGTCCGGCCGGAGATCGACGCGGCCCGCGCACGGGAGAACGCGTGCTTCGCGGAGTTGATGGGCGGCGCCGACAACGCGGCGGCGCTGGCCGATTTCAACCGCTGAGCGGCTAGCTGGCCTGCCCGATGGCGGTCGGCTTGGCGGACTCGATGATGGCGCGCACGGTATGACGGCATCGACCGCAGTCGGTGCCGGCCCCGCACGCCTGGGCGACCTGTTTGGACGTACACGCGCCCCTGGCGACGGCGTCGGCGACGCACTGGCTGGTGGCTCCGGTGCACAGGCAGACGTACACGGGGCCACCTCCCATTGGAGCGTTCGTCGTTTCGTCGAGCTCGCCGCCACACCACCGGCGATAAGCGGAGTCTAACCTAACTTTCGCGTGAATGTTAGGGCTACCTCGCCATGCCATACTGAGCCTTACCTACCAAGATTTGTTTGCCAGACGGCTCGGCATTGTTGTGTCTAGCCCGCCATTTCCGGGCGCCATCGGGTTAGATTGTCCCTACGCGACGGTATCTGTAAGCCCACGTCCGCGCGGATTTCCGAAATGTCGTTCACCGTGCCCGCACCGTTTGCCAGAGGAGATGCCATGCAGGGCGATCCCGATGTTCTGAAGTTGCTCAACGAGCAACTCACCAGTGAGCTCACCGCGATCAACCAATATTTCCTGCACTCGAAGATGCAGGACAACTGGGGATTCACCGAGCTCGCTGAACACACCCGCAAAGAGTCGTTCGAGGAGATGCACCACGCCGAGTGGATCACCGACCGCATCCTGCTCCTCGACGGCCTGCCCAACTACCAGCGGTTGTTCTCGCTGCGCGTCGGCCAGACCATTCGCGAGCAGTTCGAGGCCGACCTGGCCGTCGAGTATGAGGTGGTCGAGCGGCTGCGTCCTGGCATCATCATGTGCCGCGAGAAGGGTGACGCCACCAGCGCCAACATCTTCGAGGCCATCCTCAAGGACGAGGAAGGTCACATCGACTACCTGGAGACCCAGCTGCAGCTGATGGACAAGCTGGGCGAGGAGCTCTACTCGGCGCAGTGCGTGTCCCGTCCGCCGGGCGGTGGCTCCGGCTGATCCGGGTTCGATGATCACGGGCTGGCAGGGGCGATCGCACCGTTACGATCAGCGCCATGAGCCGAATCGGTGACTTCCCCGACGACGACGTCGCCGGCTGGATCCTGAAGTCGCCGGACATCGGCACCGCGATGGCCGGCTACTCGCAGGCGGTCTACAACAAGAACCGGCTGCCCATGCGGGTGCGGGAGTTGGCGCGCATCGTCATCGCGCACGACAACGAGTGCGACGTCTGCATCAACACCCGCGACGCCGACGGCCCGGCGGCCGGGGTGGACGAGGAGCTCTACGCGCACGCCGACGACTGGCGCAGCTGGCCGGGCTTCACCGAGCAGGAGCGCGTCGCCGCCGAGTTCGCGCACCGGTTCGGCACCGAGCACACCAAACTGCGCGACGACGAGGACTTCTGGGCGCGCTGCAGCGCGCACTTCTCCGACGAGCTGCTGGCCGACCTGGCGCTGTCGTGCGCCATGTGGGTCGGCATGGGCCGGATGCTGCGCACCCTGGACGTCGGCCAGGCCTGCAAGATCACCATTCCCAGCCGCGGTTGACCGACCGCCATGCCCGGCGCCTCCCTCGCTGGACTCGAGGCGGACGGCGTCGTGGCCGTCATCGGCACCGTGGTCAACCCGGCGGGCCTCACGCACGCCAAGGCGGTGCCCATCGGACGGGCCCGCGCGTTCGCGAACCCCGGGATGGGCGCCAGCCCGGTCTTCCATGCGTTCGCCATCGACCAGACCGGCATCGTCTTCTCCGATGATCTCGGCGTGGTCGGGGACGAGCGGATCCGGATCGACCTGACCGCACTGCACGGCATCGGCGACGGCCTGGCCTGGGCGCCCGGCCAATTCTTCGGCCAGGACGGCGACGCGATTCCCGCCTGCAGCCGGGGAACACTGGCGCGGGTGGCGGCCCGGCTCAGCGCCGCCGGTCTGGCCGCGGCGATCGGGCACGAGATCGAATTCGTCCTCGTCGCACCCGACGGCGCCCCGCTGCCGCCGCGCCCGTGGACCCAGTACGGGCTGACCGGTCTGCTGGAACGCGAGGGCTTCGTCACCGAGCTGCTGGCCGCGGCCGACGCAGCCGGCATCGGGATCGAACAGTTTCACCCCGAATACGGGCAGAACCAGTTCGAGCTCTCGTTGCGCCCGCAGCCGCCGGTGGCCGCCGCCGACCACCTGGTGCTGATGCGCATCCTGATCTCCCGCGTGGCGCGGCGCCACGGCCTGGGCGTCAGCATGTCCCCGGTCCCGTTCTTCGGTCGGGTCGGATCCGGTGCCCACCAACACTTCTCGCTGTGCCGGTCCGGGGTACCGCTGTTCTCGGGCGGATCCGGGCCGCACGGGATGACCGCCGACGGGCAGGCGGCGCTCGCCGGCGTCCTGGCCGGGCTGCCGGAAGCCCAGGCGTTCCTGGCCGGATCCATCGTGTCCGGTCTGCGCATGCAGCCCGGCCACTGGGCCGGCGCGTACGCGTGCTGGGGTGCCGAGAACCGCGAAGCGGCGGTGCGGTTCCTGGTCGGCGGCCCGGCGAATCCGCACGGTGCCAACGTCGAGGTGAAGATCATCGATCCGTCGGCCAACCCCTACTACGCCAGCGCGGTGATCCTCGCACTGGCGCTGGACGGGATCGAGCGTGCCGCCGCGCTGCCGCCGGAGACCACCATCGACCCGGCGCTGCAGACCGCGGAGCAGCGCGCCGCCGTCGGCACCCGGCTGCTGCCCGACCGGCATACTGATGTCCTTGTCGCCCTGGATAATTCGGCGTCGATGCGGCGGCTGCTCGGTGACCAGCCGGTCGATGTGACGCTCGGCGTGCGCCGCTACGAGCAGGAGAACTACGGATCCCTGACCCCCGAGGCGCTGGCCGACAGGTTCAGAATGGCGTGGAGCCTGTGACCGCTCTGGCCGACCACATCGACGCCGTCCGGCTCGTCGACCACCATGTGCACGGCTGCTGGCTCGACAGCGGTGACCGTGCGCGCTTCGAGAACGGCCTCAACGAGGCGAACACCGAACCCGTGGCCGACTTTGACTCCGCATTCGACTCGCAGATCGGATTCGCCCTGCGCGCCCACTGTGCACCGCTGCTGGAATTGCCCGAACATGCGGAACCGCAACAGTATTGGGAGCGGCGCAGCGCGCTGGCCGAGCCCGAGCTGGCCCGGCTGTTCCTGGCCGCTGCCGGGGTCAGCGACTGGCTGGTGGACACCGGCCTGGGTCCGCACGTCGCCGGCGTCGCTGCGATCGCCGAGCTGTCCGGTGGACGGGCTGCCGAGGTGGTACGGCTCGAGGAGATCGCCGAACAGGCAGCCGACACTGACGGGGGCTACGCCGGCGCCTTCCGCGAGATCCTGCATTCCCGCGCGGCGCGGGCCGTCGCCACCAAGTCGATCCTGGCCTACCGCGGCGGATTCGACGGTGACCTGTCCGAACCGGCGGCGGCCGAGGTGTCCGCGGCCGCCGCCGCCTGGCGCGACCGGGGAGGCCGCCGGCTGACCGACCGGATCCTGCTGCGTTTCGGGCTGCACGAGGCGCTGCGACTGGGCAAACCGGTCCAGCTGCACGTCGGGTTCGGCGACCGCGACGCCGACCTGCACCGCACCAACCCGATTTTTCTGCTCGACCTGCTGCGCGGTTCCGGCGACACCCCGATCGTGCTGCTGCACACCTATCCGTATGAACGCGAGGCTGGCTATCTCGCCCAGGCGTTCAACAACGTGTACATCGACGGCGGGTTGAGCATCAACCACCTGGGCGCCCGGTCACCGGCGTTCATCGCCCGGCTGCTCGAACTCGCGCCGTTCCGCAAGATCCTGTATTCGTCGGACGCCTACGGCCCGGCCGAACTGCACTACCTGGGCGCCCGGTTGTGGCGCATCGGGATGACGCGGGTCCTCACCGGATTCGTCGACGGCGACGATTGGAGCGAACGCGATGCGATCCGGGTGGTCGACCTGATCGCGCACCACACCGCCGAACGGGTCTACGAACTGGACCGAGACGGTCCGGCCTAGCGGACCCCGCGGACCAGCCGGCCCGGCCGGGCGCCGGTGTCGACGCCGTTGCGCCGGGTGACCACCCCGTTGACGATGGTGGCCTCATACCCCGTGGCGCCCTGAACCAGCCGGCGGCCGCCGGCTGGCAGGTCGGGGACCATCTCCGGGACGCCGAGGCGCAGCGCGTCCATGTCGATGACGTTGAGGTCGGCCTTCTTGCCCACCTGGATCACCCCACGATCCGACAGCCCGAAAAGCGTTGCGGTGTCAAGGGTCTGCTTGCGCACCACATATTCCAGCGAGAACTTCGGTCCGCGGTGGCGGTCGCGCGCCCAGTGCGTCAGCAGGAAGGTGGGGTAGGAGGCGTCGCAGATCAGCCCGCAGTGCGCCCCGCCGTCGGACAGCCCCGACACACCGGCCGGACTCTGCAGCATCTCGTAGATCGCCCCGCAGTCGCCGTCGGCGTAGTTGAAGAACGGCAGCATCAGCATGGCGCCGGCGTCGGATTCCAGCATCAGGTCGTACATCGCCGACAGCGGATCCTCGCCCCGCGCGGCGGCGATGGCGGCCACGGTCATGTCCGGGGTCGGCTCGTAGTCCGGCGGGTCGCCGATCGCGTAGATCCGGTCGGTGGCGTGCTGGGCGAGCGTGAACATGCCGTCGAGCATCGCGCCGGGAATGGTCGGCAGATCCGTCTCGGACAGGATCGCCGCCTTGACGGCCGGATCGGCCAGCCGGGCGCCCAGCCCGTCGCGGCCCTCCGCGAGCACCGCGCGGAAGGTGGGCCGATGCGTGAAGGCGTGATAGCCCGGGAAGCCCAGCAGCATCCCGAAGGGCCGCGCGGCGACCTGCGCGTAGAGCGCGATGCTGTTCTCCTGGGCCTTCTCGGCCCGCTCGAGCTGCTGGCGCCACAGATCCGGCGCATGCGAAGCCTGGATCATGGTGAACGACACCGGCCGGTCGATGTCGTCGGAAAGCTTTGTCATCCAGTCCATTTCCCGCATGCAGGCATCGGCCGGGCTCTCGCCGGCGGTGCCCTGTGGGGCGACCTCGAACACCGCGCGGCCGCCGGCGGCCATCGCCCGGCCCAGCCCGAACAGCTCGGCCTCGGCGGCGTAGGTCCCGGGCACCGGCCGGCCGTCCAGCGCCCGGTGGCCCTCGGTGCGCGACGTCGAGAAGCCCAGCGCACCGGCCTCGACGCCGTCCTGCACCAGGCGGGCCATTGCCGCGATGTCGTCCCCGGTGGCCTCCTCGTTGCGGGCACCGCGTTCGCCCATCACGAAGCCGCGCACCGCGCCGTGGGCGATCTGGGTGCCGTAATCCACGGCCAGTTCCCGCTTCTCGATGGCGTCGAGATATTCGGGGAAGCTCTCCCACTGCCAGGTGATGCCTTCGGCCAGGGCACTGCCGGGGATGTCCTCGACGCCTTCCATCAGCTCGATGAGCCACTCCTCCTTGCCCGGGCGCACCGGCGCGAAACCGACGCCGCAGTTGCCGCTGACAACCGTGGTGACCCCGTGCAGGCTCGACGGCTCCAGCGTGTCGTCCCAGCTGACCTGGCCGTCGTAGTGGGTGTGCACGTCGACGAAGCCGGGTGCGACGATGCGGCCGGTGGCGTCGACGGTGGCGGCGGTCGCGGCCCCGGTCAGGCCGGGGTCGTCACCGGTGACCCGGCGGATGTCGGCGATCCGCCCGTCCTTGATGCCGATGTCGGCGCGGTAGCGGTCGGCGCCGGTGCCGTCGACGACGGTGCCGCCGGTGATGGTCAGGTCATACATGTGCTCGTCCCTCTCATACCAATCCGGTGGCGTCGAATACCCACGACATGTCGGCGTTCGCGAAGTCCTCCAGCCAGGTCGGGGGAGCGAAGTTGGCCAACGCCCCCATATCCCAGTAGTCCTTCCACAGCGCGATCCGGCCGTTCTCCACCCGGTGTACCGTGGCGAACCTCAGTACTGCGGATTCGCCGGTGGCCCAATGCCATTCCTCGTGGTGCTCGTACATCACGTCGCAGCCGTTGTCGACCATCAGGCCGGGGAAGTTCTCGTACGACGCCAGCGGTTCCAGCCCGATCTTGAGGCGTTTGACGATGTCCGCCGGACCCCGCGCGGCCGCGGCGGGGCCGACCGGCACGTCCAGGTAGATGCAGTCGTCGGCCAGGTAGGTCACCAGTCGGTCCCAGTCCCGGTCGGACAGCGCCTGCCACATGCCGAGAACCACATCGCGAACGGCGGTTTCTTCGGGTGCCACGGGCAACTCAACTGACATCAGCGAGCTC
>JAKIXW010000006.1:0-8259 GCA_022708865.1 Acidobacteriota bacterium | reverse complement strand
GGTGGGGGCGGGGGTCACCCGACCGGCCTGCAGGAAACTCCCGGTGCGTTCGCGGCCGAGCACCTCGGTGGGCGCGCCGTCCAGGAAGACCGGTCGGCCGCCGACGAACACGGCGCTGACGGTCTCGTCGTTGCGGTTGACCATCCGGGTCATCCCGCCGTATTCCGCAACGGTGTCTTCGGCGTAGGCGTCCAGGCGCTCGTCCAGCTTTTCGGGGTCGACGATCACCAGGTCGGCCCGGTCACCGACGCGCAGGTGCCCGGCGTCGATGTTGTACCAGTCGCCGAGTTCCCCGGTCATCCGGTGCACCGCGTGTTCGACGGTCATGAACGGCCGGCCAGCCCGCTCGGCGTCGCGCACATGGCGCAGCAGTCGCAGCCCGCTGTTGTAGAACGCCATGTTGCGCAGGTGTGCGCCGGCATCCGAGAAGCCCATCTGGATGCCGGGCTCGACCGCCAGCTGCCGCAGCACTTCGGGACGGTGATTGGAGATCGTGGTGCGCCAGCGCACCGCGCGGCCGTGTTCGACGACGAGGTCCAGGAAGGCGTCCACCGGGTGCAGGCCGCCACGTTCGACACCGACCTGACCGAAGGTCTTCCCGACCACCGTGGGGTCGGGGCACGCGACGATCTCGGCGTCGAAGAAGTCGCGATGCCAGACCCGCACGCCGAACTTGCTCTCGTAGTCCTTACGGAACCGGCGCCGGTAGGCCTCGTCGCGCAGCAGTTCGTCGCGCTCGACCTCGTCGCGCAGGTGCAGCGCCTCGGCACCGGCCCCGAACTCCTCGAACACCACCAGGTCGATGCCGTCGGCGTACACCTCGAACGGCACCGGCAGGTGTTGCCACCGGAAATCCCCACCGAGGCGCCCGACCAGCCGAGCCGACGGGCCCATGATCCGGATTGCCAGCGGGTTGGACTTCACGTCGGCCGCCGAGAGCAGGCTGGTCTTCAGGTTGCGGCGCAGCAGTCCCACCGACTGGGCCAGCTGGGACAGCAGGTTCAGCGGATTCTCGATGTTGGGGCCGGACTGCAGGATGCGCCCGCTGCGGCGCAGCAGCGACTTCAGCCGGCGCAGTTCGCGCGGTTTCGCGTAGGTCGACGGCAGGGTGCGGGACCGGCAGACCTCGCCGTCGAGTTTGTCGAAGAGCAGTTGCTGCGAGGACATCCCGATGAATCCGGCATCCAGCGCATCGGAGAGCATGCGCTCCATGGCCGCCTGTTCGGCCCGGGTGGGTCGCTGGTCGTTGCGGGTGGCCCGGTCCAATCCCATGGTGGCCGAGCGCATGTCGGAATGGCCCACGAAGGCGGCCAGGTTCGGGCCCAGCGGGCGCGCCTCCAGCGCGGCCACGTACGCGGCCGGATTCGACCAGGTCTTGTTCTCGTCGACCGCGGCGATCACGTGCTCGCGCGGAATGGCCTCGACGCGGCCGAAGATGTCGCCGGCGTCGGTGCCGTCGAGATAGATGGTGGACAGCGAGCACGACCCGAGCAGGACGGTGGTGACACCGTGGCGCAACGATTCGGACAGGGCGGGTGCCACCAGCACCTCGACGTCGTAGTGGGTGTGGATGTCCACCAGGCCCGGCAGCACCCACTTGTCGGTGGCGTCGATGACACGGGTTCCGGTGCCGGGTTCGAGTTGGCCGGGGACGGCCACCGCGGCCACCCGGCCGCCGGCGATGCCGATGTCGCGGACGGCCGACGGCGCGCCGGTGCCGTCGAACCAGCGGCCGTTGCGGATGATCGTGTCGAAGCTCACAACCGTCAATAGAACCTGTTCCAGGTCATAGAGTCAACGAATCCAGTGAACAGATTGACATTTGTGTTCACTTGCCCGCTGAGCAGGCTATTTCCAGCAGTCCGGCTGGGTCCCGTCGACGTCGGTGCAGCCGTAGGCCCGGGCCAGGTCGGCGGCCGTGACCGAGCACCGCAACCTTGGCCAGGTCGTAGAACACCGAGATCCGGTAGTTCTCGGCGTTGTAGGCGGTGGTCCCGTCGGTGATCTCGACCAGGAGGCCGCCCGGCCGACGGATCAGCAGCGGCAGCAGATAGTGCGACGTGACCAGATGGGTGTCGACGGCCAGCCGCAGGATGCGCAGCCCGACGTCGAGGTCGTGCTCCCAGATGGGGGTGTTCCACTGGCTCGGCGGGCCCTTGAGCAGCTCGGCACCCCAGATGTCGTTCACCAGGATGTCGATGTGGCCGTATTCGGCGTCCAACCGGCGGGCCAGCCGTGCCACTTCGTCGTGCACCAGGTGGTCCACCACGGCGGGCACCCCGATCCCGCCCAACCCGTCGACCAGCCGGGCGGTTTCCTCGATGGTCTCGGGCCGGTCGTAATCCGAGCGCGCGTTGCCGGTGACACTGCTGCGCCCGGTGCACACCACGGTGGCGCCGGCCTCACCGAGGGACATCGCGATACCGCGACCGGCACCGCGGGTCGCGCCTGCCACGACGGCGATCTTCCCGCGCAATGCGTCCCGCTCCGGTGTCCAGGCCATGCCTCCGAGTATCCGCTGGCGCCAGGTTCCGAGTGCATACTCGCCCGCGCAGGCCACCGCGGCGCTGGGCAAGGCCCCGCCCGAACGGTTCATCGCCGACCTGCGCTCGGGCCTGGACGAATTGGGCCGCCGTATGCCGGGCCCGAAGCTCGCCGTCATCGGGTTCTGCTTCGGTGGCGGCCTGACCTGGCAGCTACTGGCCGCCGGCGAGCCGCGGATCGCCGCGGCGGTGCCGTTCTACGGTCCCGCACCCGACCAGCCGGACTTCGCCGGCTCGAAACAGGCTGCGGTACTCGGCTTCTACGGTGAGCTCGACGCCCGAGCGGATGCGACCCGGCCCGCCGCGCAGCTGGCCCTGCAGCGCGCCGGCATGATTCACGACCTGATCGTCGAACCTGGCGCCGGTTGCAGGACTGGTTCGGCGCGCACCTGGACCAATCGAGTCGATCGCCACGACACACCTCGTGACGGCGAGGGTAAGGCGTTGCGGCAAGATCCCTGCTCGATGGCTTCCTCACTGACCGATGTCCTGGCCTCCCTGCGGCTGGAGTGCGTCAACGCGAACTTCTTCGTCGGCACGCAGCTGTCGGCACCGGACAATCACATCCTGGGCGGCCACCTCGGGGCGCAGGCCCTGATGGCGGCCAGTCACACGGCGCCGGGCCGCTCGCCGCACAGCGTGCACACCTACTTCCTGCGGCCCGGCGACGCCAGCCGGCCGGTCGATTTCGAGGTGGTCGAGCTACAGGAGGGTCGATCGTTCTCCGCGCGTCGCACCACCGCCCGACAGGACGGCACGGTCCTGCTGGAGGCCATGTCGTCGTTCCGGGCCGCGTCCACCGTCGCGTCGGACGTCGAATACCAGCCGGCCATGCCAGTTGCGCCGGCTGCCGACGAGTTGCCCTATGTGACACCGCATTTCGCCGAGTCTGCGGAGGTCAGTGAAGGCAAGTGGGCCAGCCTGCGGTGGTTCGAGCGGCGCATCGTCGAGGCCGGCACGGCTCCGCCGGCGCGGTCGCTGATCTGGTGGCGGCCCGACGGTGCGGTGCCCGACGACCCGATGCTGCACGCCTGCCTGGTCGCCTACCTGTCGGCGGTGACACTCACCGAACCCGCGTTCGCGGTCCGGCCGGCATTCGGCTCGTCGGCGCAGCGCGACCATTCGGTGTGGTTCCACGGCCCGGCCGATCTGAGCGACTGGCTGCTCTACGACCAGTCGTCGCCGAGCAGTGCGGATCACCTGGCCCTGGCGGCGGGACAGATGTTCAACCGCGTCGGCGCACTGGTGTGCACCGTGAAACAGGAGATGTACTTCCCGCCGGCCCGGGGCTGACGTCACACCGGTCGGGCGGCGCTGACCTCCGGGCCCAGTCGGACCGGGAGGCTCGACCAGCCGCGCAGCACGCGGGTGTCGCGGCGCTGACCGGTGCCGGCCGGCTGGGCCTGCGGGAAGCGGTCGAAGAACGCGCGCAGGCCGACCTCGCCCTCGGCCCGCGCCAGCGCTGCCCCCAGGCAGAAGTGCCGACCGCCGGAGAAGGCCAGGTGCCGACCGGCGTTTTCGCGAGTGACGTCGAACCGGTGTGGGTCGGGGAAGACGGCCGGGTCGCGGTTGGCGGCGGCCAGGTAGATCGCCACCATTTCGTCGCGCTGCACCGGCGTGCCCGCGATGTCGACGTCGCGCAGGGCGACCCGGGCGCTCAGCTGAACGGGGGAGTCCAGCCGCAGGATCTCCTCGACGGCGTTCGGCCACAGCTGCGGATTCTCGCGCAACTGCGCCAGCTGATCCGGGGCGTCCATCAGCATCCGGATGCCGTTGCCGAGCAGATTGACCGTGGTCTCGAAACCGGCCGCCAGCACCAGGCCGGCGGTGGCCCGCAGTTCCCGGTCGTCCAGCAGCGGGTCCGTCCCGGGGGATCCCTCGGCGGTGTGGATCAGCTGGCTCATCAGATCGTCGCCCGGGTTCCGTCGTAGCTCGGCCAGGTGCGTGGTCAGCCACTCGTTGAAGCTCTCCAGCCCGCGATCCACGGTCCGGTACTGCGACCAGGACAGACCGATGTCCAGGCTGGGCGCGGCGGCCTCGCCGAACTCGAGAACCCGGGAGCGCTGGCTCTCGGGAACCCCGAGCACCTCGCTGATCACCGCGACCGGCAGCTGGGAGCAGTAGCGGTCCACCACGTCGACCACGCGGGAACCGTCGCCGCCGCCGGCCATCTCGTCGAGCAGCGCGTCGGCGGTGTCCTGCACCCGTTCCCGCAGCGCCGCAACGGCTCTCGCGGTGAACACCGAGGACACCGTCTTGCGGTAGCGGGTGTGTTCGGGCGGTTCCACCGCCAGCAACGACGGCGGCCGCAGCGGATGCAGGGCCGTCGGCCGGGTGCGCTCCTCCAGTCGGCGCAGCGGGCCCGGCAGGTTCGAGCCGAGCTTGATCACCCGGAAGTCGTCCGAGCGCAGGAGATCCTGCGCCAGACCGTGATCGATGGTGACGTAGCTGACCCGGCAGCGGATCAGCGGGCTGGCGCCGGTGACCCGCTCGCGCAGTTCGTCGTAGAACGGCACCGGGTCCGCGCGTACCGCGGGATCGGCCATCATCCGGGCCTGGACGTCGCCGTTGCGCACCCCCATCGCCGCGAACCGCCGGACCACCCCGTGCATGGCCAGCCAGTGCAACCATTGCTTCACCGCGCCAACGCTACGCCGCTAGGGTGCTGGGTATGTTGCTGCGCGCGATTCTGCCGGCCGTGTTCGCCGGATCGTTGGCCCTGGGTATGTGTGCTCCGGCCGGGGCCGACCCCGACGAACCGGGGATCTGCAACTTCGCGCTGTCGGAGCCGACCGTGACCCAGGTGTCGGGCGTGCCGATGGTCACGGCCAGCCTCACACCGGGGGCCTGCACCGGTATGGCGAAACCGACGTTCACGCAGGTGTGCCTGTCGGCCGCGGGCAGCAGCACCGCCGGCCGGTGCGCCGAAGTGCCGGGCTACAACACCGCGCGGGTCTACTTGTCGCCGTATCAGCCGGGCGTGGCCTACACGGCGCGCGGCCGCGGCTGCGGGGCCCGGGCAATCCCGCCGGAGCCGATCTGCACCACGGTGGGACCCACCAGCGCATCGCTGTAGCCGATCACCAGCTGACCGGCAGCTGCTTGATGCCGTGGATGAAGGCCGAGATCAACCGACGCGGTTTGTCGCTGACCGTGATGCCGGGCCGCTGATTGCGCAGTTCCTCGAACGCCACCTTGATCTCCCGGCGCGCGAGATTGGCACCCAGGCAGAAGTGGGCACCGCCACCGCCGAAGCCGAAGTGCGGGTTCGGGTTTCGCCGGACATCGAAGCGCCACGGGTCGGTGAATCGGTCCTCGTCGCGGTTGGCCGAGCAGTACCACAGGGTGGCCTTGTCGCCCTCGGCCATCCTGGCCCCGGACAACTCGAAATCCCGGGTCAGGGTGCGGCGCATGTAGACCACCGGTGAGGCCCATCGGATGATCTCCTCGACGGCCGTCGGCGCGATCGCGTCGAAGTCGTCCCACCAAAGTTGGCGTTCCTCGGGAAACTTGCTCAGCGCGATGGCCGCGTGGCTGATGGCATTGCGGGTGGTCTCGTTGCCCGCGACGACGAGCAGGATGAAGAACGACGCGACCTCTGCCGATGTCAGGCTTTCGCCGTCCACGTCGGCCTGCACCAGCGCGGTGGTCAGATCGTCCCGGGGATGCGCGCGCCGGTCCTCGGCGAGCTGATGGGCATAGGTGCCGATATCCATTGCGGTGCGGCCGAATTCGTCGTAATCGCTGGAGATGTCGGGATCGCCGAAGCCGAGGATCACGTTGGTCCAGTGGAAGATCCGGTCCTCGTCGGCGGCCGGGATGCCCATCATGTCGCAGATCACCTGCAGCGGCAGCGGGCCGGCCAGTGCGGACACCAGATCCGCCGAGCCGTCGGGGTGCGCTTCGATCATGTCGGTCACCAGGCGGTGTGCCCGGTCGCGCACCGAGGTCTCGATGCGCGCAACCACCTTCGGCGTGAACGCCCGGCTGACGATCGACCGCAGCCGCTGGTGCCGCGGGTCGTCCAGCACGATCATCGACCCGAAATACGCGGCCAGCTCGGGATTCCCGTCGCCGATCGTGATGTTGGGACTCGAGCTGAAGATCTCCGGATGCCGGCTGGCGAAATGGATGTCGTCATAGCGGGTCAGCGCCCAGTGGCCGGGTCCCGGATCGAAACCCTCGAATTGGACCTCGTCATAGAACGTGATGGGCGATTCGCGGCGCAGGGTGGCGAATGCACCGTCGCGGAAATCGTCGTTGCGGGCGAAGAACTTCCAGGTGTCCAGCCGGACATCGGCCAGGGGGACGTCCGGGGGCGCCTGTCCGTTGACGGATCGGGGGTCCGATCGGGGGCCGGTTGGACTACTGGTCACGGATGCGACTGTATCGACGTCACCGCACCGGGGACATCTGATCGAGCATTCCGCGCACGGCCTGCAGCAGGTACTTGCCGGGGTACCAGGCGTGGCCGTCGTCCTTGAAGCCGCCGAAGGCCGGGGTGGTGCCGGTGGTGGCGGTGCTCAGGCTGGTGGTGCTGCTCGGGCCCGAGAACAGTGAACCGCCCTTGCTGCCGCACGACGGCCAGGCGCCCAGGCCCTGCTTGGCGACGACCCGCTCGGCCACCCGGATCTGCTCCTCGCGCGAGGCCTGCGCCGGGTTGCCGCGGCCGCCGTTGGCGGCCCAGGTGGCCGGGCTGAATTGCAGGCCGCCGTAGAAACCGTTGCCACTGTTGATTGCCCAATTGCCGCCGGATTCGCATTGCGCGACGGCATCCCAGTTCACGCTGTCGGCGCTCGCGGTGGCGGTGCTCAGGGCCATGATCCCGATCAGGGCGGCACCGGCGAGAGCGGCCATTGCGAAGAACTTGCGGATGCTTTTCATATGGCATCTTTCGCCCCATTCGACGCACGTGTTACTCCGATCACAGCTTTATCTCTAAGGAATCACTGGCAATTCTCGGCCTGGCCGATGCCGGCCCGGCCGATCTCAGGACCCGACACATCCAACTGGGACCTGAGTCCGAACCAGATGTGAGTGCCAACCGTGTCCGGACGGGGAACACGGATTGGTAGACGGCGACCGACCACAGAATCGACCCGACCACCGAATCGAGAAGGACATCACCATGACCGGCATCACGCGCCTCCTGGCGGCCCTCCTGACCGCGATAACCCTGCTGGCCCCCTTCGCCGCCCCACCCGCCTACGCCGACGGCCGACTCGACTTCACCGGCACCACCATCGACGGCGCACCGTTCAACGGCGCGACCCTGGCCGGCCGGCCGGCGGTGCTGTGGTTCTGGACCCCGTGGTGCCCATTCTGCAACCAGGAGGCACCGTCGGTCAGCCAGGTCGCCGCCGCCAACCCGCAGGTGACCTTCGTCGGCATCGCCGCCCGCGCGGACGCCGGCGCCATGCGCGACTTCGTCGGCAAGTACCACCTCGGCTTCACCAACCTCGACGACGCCGACGGCTCGCTGTGGGCCCGGTTCAACGTTCCTTGGCAGCCCGCGTACCTGTTCGTCGCCGCCGACGGCACCTCGAGCTTCGTGAACAACCCGACCTCGGCGATGTCCGAATCCGAACTGTCGGGCCGCGTCGCCGCCCTGGGCCGATAGGACCGGGCGGGTGTTACGCGAACTCATCGGCCTGGCGTTCGCCGCGGGACTCGTCGCGGCGCTCAACCCGTGTGGCTTCGCGCTGCTGCCCGCCTA
>JAKIXW010000069.1:15172-15460 GCA_022708865.1 Acidobacteriota bacterium | reverse complement strand
GACGTGCGGACCGCGGTGCGGAAGCGTGAATCCCTCTACACCGAACTGAATCTCGCCGACGCCTCCGACGACCAGTTGCTCGACGCCATGGCGGAGCACCCGATCCTGATCGAACGGCCCTGGGTGGTCACCACCAAGGGCACCCGCCTGGCGCGTCCGATCGAGAATGTGACGGAGATCCTGTGAGCTGGAACGTCGCCGATCTGCCGTCGTTCGCCGGGCGCACCGTCATCGTCACCGGCGCCAACAGCGGCCTCGGCGCGGTGACCGCCCGCGAACTGGCCCGGG